>CAZECJ010000038.1:0-22527 GCA_964510645.1 uncultured Verrucomicrobiota bacterium
CCGTCTACAAGGCCTACGACGAAACCCTCGGCCGCACCGTCGCCCTCAAGGTCATGCAGCAGGCCATCGGCCAGGACCGCGCCTTCGTCGAACAGTTTCTCCAGGAAGCCCGCGCTCTCGCCGCCATCAACAACCCCCACATCGTCCAGATCTACAGCTACGGCGAAGAAAACGGCCAGCCCTACATCGTGATGGAACTGGTGGACGGCAACCGACTCGACCATCTGCAGGAAAAACACAAGGCCCTCGACGAAGCGTTCGTCCTGCAAACCGCGATCCAGGTCATCCAAGGCCTGCAGGCGGCCAACGCCGCCGGCATGACCCACGGCGACATCAAGCCCGCCAACATCCTGTACGACAAATCCGGCAGCGCCAAGGTGGCCGATTTCGGCCTGGCGCGCTTCAAAGGCCAGAAGCCCAAGCCCGGCGAAGTCTGGGGCACCCCCTACTACGTCGCCCCCGAAGTCGTCAAAGGCCAAGCGCCCAACGAAGGCTCCGACATCTATTCCCTCGGCGGCACCCTCTACCACGTGCTCACCGGCGAGCCGCCCTTCAATTGCGAAAGCGTCACCGACACCGTTTTGCTCCGGTTCAAGGAGCCGGCGCCCGATCCCCGCGTCTTCAAGAATTCCGTCACCGCCAAAACGGCCGCCATTCTCCTGCGGACCTTGGAGATGGATCCCTTCGCCCGCTATCCGACCTACGACTCCCTGCTCAAAGACGTCTCCAACGCGCTGCTCCCCCTGCTCGAAGCGCGCTCCGGCAAGAAAAAGGGGCCGGAGAAACGCAGCTTCGCCGTCCCTCTCATGATCGGCCTCGTCGTCTTGGCGCTCATCGGCGGCCTCTCCGTCCTCGGCTTGAACATCTTCAAGGTCAAGCAGATTGAAAAGAAAGCCCAGGCGCAGCGCGAAGCGGACATCACGGCCGGCCGGCTCAAGCAGGTCATGCGCGGCGGCCAGCTCGTCTGGGTGCGCGTCGATACCAACGCCCCCGCCGCAGGAGGTGTTCCGGCGGCAACCGCCAACGAATGGACGCTCCCTGCCAGCGGAGACGTGGCCGTCTCGGGCGACAACGTCGTCGGCGACATCAAGGAACAGGCCGTCCTGCTCCTGCGCGCCGGAAACAGCGGCGCCCTGACCAATGCCAGCAAGATCTACCTGCGCTTCCCCCTCGCCGGCGTGGATAAAAACCGGGTTGATGAAGCGACGTTGACGCTGACCTGCGGCCGCAAGGGAAGCGTCAAGCTCAAGACCGGCCAGTACCAGATGCAAGTCTGGGCGCTCAAATCACCGGCGCCGTGGGACAACATGCTCCGCTGGGAAGAAGCCCCGGGCAACGACACCTCCAGCGCCGGGGGCATGCGCACCAATCTGGCCGTGCTCTTGACGAGTTTCGATCTGCCGGCCAATCCCGAAACCGGCGACCGCATCCAGATCCCCGCCAAACCCCTGGCGGATTTCATCCGCGACTTCACCGGCGACGACCTGACATTGGTCCTCACCGGCGACACGGAATCCGACCACAAAAACGGCTGGCGGATTACGTCGATGGAAGACGACCGATTCGCCCCCCCCACGCTCCTCCTCAAGGCAAAACCCGTTCCCTGATTCGCGGCTCGGAAAATCGCGGCGCGTTTTTGCCCGTCACCGTTGTCTGCGGTACTTCGGCCCCCTACAACAAGCCCGCGGCGCGCAGCAAGGCTTCCGCCTTGGGAACGTCGCCCGGTGAATCCACGCCGATGCCCGCCGCCGCGCAATCCAGAACGACCATGCGACCGCCGATCGCCAGCGCCCGCAGCTGTTCCAGCTTTTCGAGGTTTTCCAAGGCGCAAGGCGGCTCGGTCACCAGCCGCTCCAAGAACGCGCGCCGGTAGCCGTAAATCCCGACGTGGCGCAAGTGCTGTCCCGCCACCGGCGCGAATCCCGCCGGAGCCCCGCGCACGAACGGAATGACGGACCGCGAGAAATACAGCGCCCGCCCATCCGCCGCCCGGACCACCTTCACCACGTCGGGGTTGTGAAGCTCGGCGGCCTCGCCGATCGGCGAAGCCGCCGTCGCCATGTCCCAGCTGCCGGCATCGAGCAGCGCGCCGGCCACGCGATCGATCAGCGCCGGATCGATGAGCGGCTCGTCGCCCTGGACGTTCACCACGACGTCGGCGGAAATCCGCCGGATGGCCTCCGCGATCCGATCCGTGCCGGACGGATGGTCGGCGCGCGTCATCGCCACGGCCGCGCCGAACGAACGCGCCGCCGCGGCGATGCGTTCGTCGTCCGTCGCCACGAGAATCTCATCCAGCCGCGTGGCCTGTCGCACGCGCTCCACCACCCAAGCCAGCAGCGGCTTGCCGCCGATCAAGGCCAGGCTTTTGCCCGGAAACCGGGTGGAGCCCCAGCGGGATGGAATGACGCCAACCGCGCGCACGTTCATTTCCCCGAGTTCTTCATGTGGTTCAGCAGCTCGTCCGGCGTGCACGACGCCGTGCCTAGCTTGCCAACGACGACGCCGGCCGCGATGTTCGCCAACTCCACCGATTCGAGGAAATCCGCGCCCGCCGCCAAGGCGGTCACGCAAGCCGCGATGACCGTATCGCCGGCCCCGCTGACGTCGAACACCTCGCGGGCGCGCGTCGGCACGTGGCGCGGCGCTTTTCCGCGCGTCGCCAGGAACATGCCGTGCGGCCCCAGCGTGATGGCCAGGTTCTCGGCGCCCCACTTGTCCATCAGGATTTCGCCGGCCTTCAGCAACGCTTTGTCGGCCAGCGGATTTTCCTTCGCGCCCGGATCGACCAGCCCCGCGATGGCGAAGGCCTCTTTGCGGTTGGGCGTGGCGACGGTGATCCCCTTGATCGCGAGGTCGTGGCCCTCCTTGGGGTCGAGTCCGACCGGAATTTTCCGCTTGGCGGCCGTCGCCAAGATCAAATCCACGACGTCCTGCGTCACGGCGCCCTTGCCGTAATCCTCGATGACGACGCCGTCGGCCCGGTTCAGCTCGACGGCCAGCAGCGCGCGGAATTTCTCGCCTTGGCGCGGCGACCAGCCTGCGGCGCGGTCGAAATCGACGCGCACCACCTGCTGGCGTTCGGCGATGATGCGTTCCTTGACGATGGTTCCGGCTCCCGCGAACATCATCGCGCATTCCACGTCCACCTGCGAATCCGTCAGGAGCCAGCGGAGTTCCACGCCCGCCGCGTCCTTGCCGATCATGCCGGCCACGGCGGCTTTTCCGCCGAGCGCGCGGACGTTGCACGCCACGTTGCTGGCCCCGCCCGGCATGCTGGTTTCCTTGGCCACCTTCACCACCGGCACCGGCGCCTCGGGGGAAATCCGGGTAACGGATCCATAGACGTAGCGATCCAGCATCAGATCGCCCACGACCAGCACCCGGCGGCGCGGAAATTTCCTCAACAGCTGCGAAGCCCTCTTCTGCGTGATGTTCATGCCGTATTCTCCCTCACTTCTTCTGGACGCCCTGCGTCCAAAAATCGTCGCCCGGTCCGCGCACGTTCTTCAGGATGATCTTGATGCTGGCCACGGGCACGCTGGCGGTCGCGCGGCAGATCGTATAGCGCGCATCGTCCGAAATCCACAGGAACATCCGGCCCTTGCGGACGAACATGCCGTTGAACTTGCCTTTCGGCTCCATCTGGATGCAGGTCACCTTGCCGTAGTTCTTCAGCTTCAGCTCTTCCTTCTTCCCGGCCTCGACGATCAGTTCGTACATCTTTTCGTCCGTCATCACCCAGTAGTGCCGGGTTTCTTTCTCGCGGATGGGCTCCTTCCGGATCCAGTACATCAGGCCCATCAGATCGCGCGTGTCGGCTTCGATGTCGAAATCCTTCTGCTTGTCTTTCAGCAGCGATTTCCAGTGGCCTTTCTTCGCGGCATGGTCGAAGGTCGTGATCTCGTGGCTGTGCCGTTTCCCTTCGTGGCTGTCTTTCTCGAAACTCAACGGCAGGAAAGTCGTCGGATCCAGGATCGTCTGCAGCGTCTCCCGCACCGGATACAGCGATTCCACGATGCCGTTCGATTCGGCCTTCATCGACAGCGACAGCAGCCGGCGGCCGTCCCGCTGGATCCACTCGGCCTTGGCCGTCGCCTCGCCCACCATGAAAAGGCCCCAGTACACTTCGTAATCGATCTCTTCGCCGACGGGAAACCACAACTCCGGCACCGGATCGTCCCACGGCAGGCCCGGCAGCGATTTTTCTGCAAAAACCGGCGAAAAAACGGCAAAAAGAGCGAAAAACGTGCAAAATAAGCCGAAAATCGGCTTAAAACGGCGATTTTTGGCGAAAATGGACGATGTTTCAGCCATTTTGGGCTTCAGCGGCGATGGGTGGCTCTCCGGACGCCGGTTTTGCGGCTTTTCCGGGCGGCAGCGGGATGCCGAGCAATTCCATGACTTCCCGCTGCACGGTCTCGATTTCCTTCAGTTTCAACTGCGGATCGGGCACCACGAAGCTTTCGCCGGTCTGCTTGTGCTCGTACACGCGGATTTTCAGCCCGGAGCCTTCGGATATCTGGACTTCCTTCTCGACCAGGATGCGGCGGCGTTCCAGCATCACGGCCAGGATGAAGATGACGTTCCGCTTGGTCGGGTCGTCGGTCTCCATCAATTCGCGCAGGAGGGATTCCGCGGTTTCCTTTTTCAGGGCTTCCGGCGACTTCGGCGCGGGCGCGGCCCACGTGGCCGCCCAGGCGCTGACCTCGCCGTCCTCTTTCGCGCTGCGCGACGGCCAGCAGGCCGAACAGAAATCATCGCGCAGATATCCGTCCGCCGCGAAGCGCAGCCGGGACATCAGCGTTTCCCGGTCGGCGAACTTCTTCTGGCAGGACGCGCACTGGTCGGCGCAAGATCGGATGTTCCATTCGGGGTTCACGGGGCTTCCTCTTCCACTTGCCGGGCGAAACTCGAATCGGGATACCGCTCCCGCAGTTCCTTCCACGCGCTTTTCTGTTCGGCTTTCTTGCCGGCCTGGCCGAACAACTTCCCGGCGCGGAACAAGCCGTGCGGCGTCCATTCGGGATCGTCGAACAACACGGCGACGCTCATGAAATGGCGGGCCGCCCGCTCCACCTGTCCGGCCGCCTCGGCGGTCTCGCCCAAACCGAAGTAGGCCCGCGCGCGCAGATCGAGCGAATCCTCGCCGCTGGCGGACTGCGCGGCGGCCGCATAGCGCTCCTCGGCCTTCTCGTAATGGCCATCCTTCAGTTCCAGGCTGGCCAGCAACAGCTGCGACTCCGCGCCTTCGCGGGTCTGGGCTTTTTCGGCGACGGCCTTTTCATAGAAGGCCAAGGCATCCTTGTCGCGGCCGAGCTGCGCCTGGCTCGATCCCGCCCAATGCCAGCCGATTTGCCGCCAAGAGGGTTCCGCGGCGTGTTGGGCCAACGCGACCGCAGCCTGCAGCGAACGCTCGTATTGGCCTTGGTCGAAGTGGCGGCGCACCGCCCATTCCACCAGCGCCGGATTCTCCGCGACCAGCCGCGGATTCTCCAGCAGCGGAACGATCTGGTCGGCCGCTTCATCCATGCGGTCCTGCCGCTGCAAGACCACCGCCAACCGCAACCGGGCCAGCGCCGCCGTCTGCGCGTCGGGCGCGGCCGCCAAGCTGGCGCGCAACGAGGCTTCCGCCTCCGGCCATTTCGTTTTTTCGGCCAACAGCACCCCGCGCCAGTAGTGGGCCAGCGCGACCTGTTCTCCGCCGGAGGAATCTTCCACGATCCCTTCCAGCGTCTCCATCGCGTCCTTTTCCTTCTTCAGCTCGATCAGAACCAGCGCCTTCTGCAGGCGGGCCTCGGCGGAGGCCTGGGCATCCAGCTTGCGCTCCAGCAAGGCATCCCAATCGGCCAACGCGCCCTTGGCGTCGCCCGCCCGCATGCGCGCCAAAGCGGAGGCCTTCAGCGCCTCGCCGACGGCTTCGTTCTTCGGATATTCCTCGGCCACGCGGCGGAACCGTTCGGCGGCTTCGTCCAGCCGCCCGGCCTCGCGGGCCATCTCGCCCAAGCGCAACAGCGCCGGCGCCGCCTGCGGCGATTTCGGAAACTCCTGCACCAGCGCCTCGTAGCGCCCGCGCGCGGCATCCCGGCGGCCAAGCGCCCGTTCGGATTCGGCCCGCATCCAGAGCACGTCCACGGCGTTCGCGGATTCCGGCTGCGCCGGCGCCGCCACCAGCGTTTTCTCGTATTCGCCGCGCTTGAACCGGGTCACCATGGTTTCATAGGCGGCGCGGCTCGCAAAACGGCTGCCGGGATAGTCCCGCGCCACCCGTTCGTAATCTTCCAGCGCTTCGCCGTCGCGATTCATCTTCCGCAGGCAATTCGCCCGCAAATAAACCCCGGACGCCGCCGTTTCGGCGTCGGTCGCGTCCTTTTCCAATTGATCGGCCAAGGCCAGGGCCTCGGGCGCGCGATCCAAGTAGTACAGACTCCACGCGGCGGCCAGCCGCGCATCCCGCGCCCGGCGTTCGTTCGGCAGTTCGACCAGCAGCGATTGCAAGGTGTCGGCGGCCTGCTGGTAGCGTTCCTTGCGGTAGGCCCAATCGCCCCAGCGGAACAACGCTTCCGCCTTGGCGGCCGGCGTGGCCGCCGCCGCCAGGGCCTGCTCGAACCAAGCCGCCATCTGCTCGTCGTTGCCCTTGTCGCCCGCGTGCAGCGCGGCGAGATCGAGCGCGGCATAGGAGGCATACGGCGAATCGCCGTGGTCGGCCAGCAGGCGCTCGTAGGCGGCGCTCGCGCCGTTTTCGTCGCCCGCCTTCAAGCGGCTATAACCCAGATAATACGAGGCCGCCGCCGCGGTTTCCTCGGAAGGCTTGCCCAGCAGCAGATCGTTCAGGATCGCCGCCGCATCCGCGGGACGGCCTTCGGCGATCGCCAGCTCGGCGCGGCGCAGTTCCGCGCGGGGCGCCTGCTCGCTCTGCGGATGCTGGACCGCCAGTTGCTTGTAGAAGCGCTCCGCGCCCGCCTGGTTGCCCATCTGGCGGTAGCACTCTCCGGTGCGATACAGCGCCGCCGGCGCATGCTCGCTGTCTGGGTAGTCCCGCAACAGGGCCAGATATTCCGCCACGGCCGTTTCGTAGAACCCGCGCAGGTAGATGCCGTCGGCAAAGCGCATCTGCTCGTCGGCGCTCAGCGCCCAGGCCGAAGCGGCCCCGAGCGCGAACAGCAGGAGGCAAAGCAGAAGGCGCTTCATCACGAGCCCGGAGCCAGCGTGGCGAACGAGATGTTCCAGATGTCGGCCTGCCGGCAGGTGTCCAGCACCCGGACCACGTGCTCGTAGGCCGTCGTCTTGTCCGCGCGCAGCAGCACCGGCTGCCCGGGGAACAAGTCCACGAGCCGATCCATCATGGCGCGCAGCTGCGCGTCGTCCAGCGTCTGCCCGTTGACCACGGTCGCGCCGTCCGCCCGCACGTTGATGATCACTTCGCCCGGCAGCCGCTGCGGCATGCCGCCTGTCGCGGCCGTCGGCAGCGCGACGTCGATCTCGGTCTCCCACTGCGCGAAGATCTGGCTGGTCACGAAGAAACACAGCAACAGGAAAACCACGTCGATCATCGGCGTGAGCGGCACGCCCGGATTCGCCGTCCACGGCGCTTTCTTCCGGAAGTTCATCGCTAGTCCCCCTGGTGGTCCAGGATCGCCAGCAGATCCGTGGAAGCCCCTTCCAGCTGGCCCGTCAGCTTGATGACCCGGCCGCGGAACCACGAATAGGCCATCATGGCCGGAATCGCCACGATCAGTCCCGCGATGGTCGTGATCAGCGCCTGCCCCACCCCGCCCGCCAGCTCCATGGGCCGGGCTTTGGCCAAATCGAAGGCCACGCTGTTGAACGCCTTGAGCATGCCGATCACGGTGCCCAGTAGACCGACCATCGGCGCCACGGCCGACAAATCCACCAGGTAGTGGATCATGTTCTGCATGCGGCCGGCCTGGCGCGCGCCTTCGCTCTCCATGATTTCCTTCAGCATGCCCGGCGCCGCGGCGGGATTTTCCTTCAGGAATTCCAGCCCCGAGGCGGCCACGGCCGCCAGCGCCGTCGGCTGCTGCGCGCACAGCTCGCGCGCTTCGCGGCCGCGCCGCTCCTTGAGCAGTTCCCGCAGGCGCAGCGCCTGTGCCGCCGGGGCGACGTGGCGCGTGCGCAGCACCATCGAATAGTACACGATCAGCGCCAGGCCCAGCACCGACAGGGCCCCCAGCACGTACATCAAGAAGCCGCCCATCCGCATCAGTTCCGCCAGCGTCAGCATTTCGGACGCCGACCCCGCACCCTCGCCCGTTTGGGCGAATCCCGCGCATGCGGCACCCAGCCAAGCGGCAAACGTCCATGTCCAAGTCTTGTTCATGATCTTCCTCTCTGTCTTGCGGGCGATGCGCCCATCTCTACATTTCCGCCGTCACCAAATCCCAGTGGTTGGCGAAATACTTCCATCCCGAAATCAGCGTGACCACCACCACGAGCGTGGACAGGATCCACGAGGTGATCACGAACGCCGCGTCGTACTGGCGCAAGAACGCCTCGGACAAATTCAGGAACCGGAACACGTCCTCGCGGGCGGCCAGCAGGATGAACGTCGAAATGATGGCGATCATCTGCCAAACCGTCTTCAGCTTGCCCCAGCTGCCGGCGCTGATGATGTGCCCCTGCTCCCGCGTCGCCACCAGCAGGCGCAGGCCGGTCACGGCGAACTCGCGCGCGATGATCACCACCACGACCCAGGCCGGCACCAGCGAATAGACCGGCTCGAACGGCAGGCGAATGCCCACGAAACTGACCAGCGCCGCGCACACCAGCACTTTGTCCGCCAGCGGATCCATCAGCTTCCCGAACGCCGTCACGCCGTAGTGCATCCGCGCCAGCTTCCCGTCCCAGTAGTCCGTGATGCTGGCCACCACGAAAACGACGAACGCCAGCGTCGTGGAGAACGGGATCGGCAACGCCATGGCCAGCATCACGATCACAGCGGCGAACAACCGGCTGACGGTCAACGTATTGGGCAGGTTCATGGCGATCCTCAATCCAGATAGGGTTCGGGAGCCGGGCGGCACGGCGCGGTCAGCGGCCGGGTCGCCGTCGGCGCGGCCGGAGGTTCGGATTTCGACTTTTCGCAGGCGCGGGCGATCCAGACGCACACCAGCGCCAGCACCGCCAGCCCGACCAGCGTACGCCAGACCTGCCAAGGAATCGCCGCGAATGCCTGCCGCACGGAAGCTCCCGCTCGGACCAGACGGGATCGCAGCGGAATGCCCGGCACTTTTTTCGGCGATGGCACCACAACCGTGGACGGCACGGGGGCCGGCGCAGGCAAGGCAACCGCGACCGGCGGAGCCACCCGGATGGACTTCTTGTCTTTCGCCGCCCGCTCGCGCGCGGCCGTTTCTTCGCGCCGACGCTGGTCCTCCGCTGCTTTCTGGGCCTGGTCCTTGCGGAGGCGTTCCTGCTCGGCCTGGGCCAGCGCGGCGGCCTGGTTGGCCTGCTCCATTTCCTGGATGCGGCGCAGTTGGGCCTGCTGCTCCTTGCGCGCGGCCTCCTCGCGCTGGAGGCGCTTGGCTTCTTCCTGCTTGTGGATGGCGATGCGCTCTTCTTCGCGGCGGGCAAACTCCGCCGCCGCCTTCGCTTCGGCTTCCTCGCGCGCGCGGCGCGTCGCTTCCTCGCGTGCGCGGCGGATTTCCTCGGCGTGGAGCTGGCGAACGCTTTCCTCGCTGGTCAGCCGCTCGGAGGCCTCCCGCGAACGGCGGTCTGCCGCTTCCTGCATCAGGCGCTCGATTTCTTCGCGCGCCAGCGCCACCTCGCGCTCCTTCGCGCGCAGCGCTTCCTCGAATTGCCGGCGGCGTTCCTCCGCCTTCTGGACTTTGCTCTCCGCTTCTTCGCGGGCCTTGGCCTCGTCGGCGGCGCGCGCGGACAGCTCGCTTTCGGCCTGCGCCCGACGTCGGGCCTCTTCCTGGATTGTCCGCTCGGTCTCTGCGCGCACGCGCAGGGCTTCTTCCTCGCGACGCGCCAATTCCTCTTCCAACTGGAGCCGACGCTGTTCTTCGGCGCGGAAGCGCGCCTCGGCGGCTTCCCGCTCGGTCAGCTCGGTCTGCTCGCGGGTTTGGCGTTCGGCGAGTTCCGTTGCCCGGGCTTCCGCCTCGGCATTGGCGCGCAGCACGACTTCTTCCCGGGCCCGACGGGCTTCTTCTTCGCGCCGGCGCAATTCTTCGGCCAGCTGGGCGATGCGGTCTTCCGCCTCATGGATCTTGCGCTCGGCGTCCTCGCGCACGCTCCGCTCGGCCTCTTCCCGGGCTTGGCGTTCGACCTCCTGCCGCGCGCGGAAGGCCGCCTCCTCCGCCGCCTTGGCTTCGGCGGCCTCGCGGGCCGATACCACTTCCCGCTCTTTTTCGCGCAGCTGTTCTTCCAGTTTCCGGCGACGCTCTTCGAGTTTATGAGCTTCCTTCTCGGCCGCCGCGCGGGCTTCCCGTTCGGCCGCGGCACGGCGCTGGTGCTCTTCGTCCATCTGCGCGCGGCGTTCCACCTCAGCGCGGACTTGGAGTTCCGCTTCTTCCCGCGCCCGTCGCGCCTCTTCTTCGCGCCGGACCATTTCCTTCTCGAGATCGGCCAAGCGTTCCTCGGAAATCCGGACCTTCAGCTCGGCGTCCTCGCGCGCCTTTCGTTCGGCTTCCCCCTGGGCCTGCAATTCCGCTTCGACCTGGGCGCGGCGTTCGGCTTCTTCCCGCGCCCGCAATTCCGCTTCCTCGCGGGCCTGGCGCGCAGCCGCTTCCCGTTGCGCCAACTCCTGCTCCATCTCCTGCAGTTTACGGGCGGCTTTCTTGGCCTGGGACTCGTGCTCCTCGCGGGCCTGGCGCGCGGTCCGCTCGCGTTCCTTCAGTTCTTCCTCGACCCGGGCGCGGTGGTCGGTTTCTTCCTGGATTCGCCGCTCCAGCTCTTCGCGGGCCTGGCGCGCATCTTCTTCGCGCGCGACGAGCTCTTCCTCCAGATCGCGCAGCGTGGTCGCCGTCATCTGGGCTTTGCGTTCGATTTCCGCGCGGATCTGGCGTTCGGCCTCTTCGCGCGCCTGCCACTCGGCCTCGACCTGGGCGCGGCGCTCGGCTTCTTCCTGCGCTTTGCGTTCCGCTTCCTCGCGGGCCGCGACGGCCTCCTGCTCGCGGCGGCGGAGTTCTTCTTCCAGCTTCCGCAGGCGGTCTCCGGCCGTCTGCACCTGGAGTTCCACCTCTTCGCGGGCGCGGCGCTCGGCCTCTTCGCGGGCTTTCCATTCCGCTTCCACTTGCGCTCGACGCTCGACTTCTTCCTGCATGCGCCGTTCCGCCTCTTCGCGGGCGGCAACGGCTTCTTCCTCGCGACGCTGGAGCTCGACCTCGAGCGCGCGCCGGCGGTCCTCGACTTCTTGAACCTTGTGTTCGGCGGCTTCGCGGGTCTGGCGGTTGGATTCCTCGTGCAGCCGGACGGCTTCCTCGCGGGCGATCCGGACTTCCACTTCGCGGCGCTGGAATTCCTCCTGAAGCTTCCGCTGCCGCTCCTCCGCCTCTTCGCGGGCGAGGCGTTCCGCTTCCTCGAGGGCCTGGTGTTCTGCTTCCATCTGGGCCCGGCGTTCGGCCGCTTCCCGCAGGAGGGCTTCCAGCTTTTCGCGTTCCTGCTGGGCCAGTTCTTCCTTGCGCCGGAGCTCGTCCTCCAGCAGGCGCCGGCGCTCCTCGATCTCCAGCGCCTGGCGTTCCGCCTCTTCGCGGGCTTGGCGTTCGGCTTCCTCGCGGGACCGGTGCTCCGCTTCCATCTGCGCGCGCTGCTCGGCTTCCTCCTGGGCGCGGCGCTCGGCCTCTTCCTGGGCCAGGCGGGCTTCTTCTTCGTGGCGGAGCAATTCCGCTTCCAGCTGCCAGCGGCGTTCTTCCGTCTCGCGGACCTTTTCCTCGGCCTTCTCGCGGGCCTGCCGTTCGGCGTCTTCGCGGGCCTGGAGTTCCGCTTCGACCTGGGCGCGATGCTCGGCTTCTGCCTGCGCCCGACGCTCGGCCTCGATCTGGGCCAGGCGAGCCTCTTCCTCGCGGCGGCGCAATTCCTCTTCCAGCTGCCGCCGGCGCTCTTCCGTCTCGGTCGCCTGCTGTTCGGCGGCCTCGCGCGCCTGGCGCTCGGCCTCGCCGCGGGCCTGCAGTTCCGCTTCGACCTGGGCGCGGCGCTGGGACTCGATCTTCGCTTGCCGTTCGGCTTCGATGCGGGCCAAGCGGGTTTCTTCCTCGCGGCGCCTCAATTCTTCCTCCAGCTGACGGCGGCGTTCTTCCGTCTCGCGGACTTGCTGTTCCACGGCGAGCCGGGCCTTCCGCTCGGTTTCCTCGCGGGCTTCCTGTTCAGCTTTTTCGCGGACGCGTTGTTCTTCGGCTTCCCGAGCCTTGCGTTCGGCTTCCGCGCGGGCGAGGCGCGCTTCTTCCTCGCGACGCTTCAATTCCTCTTCCAGCTGTTTCCGTTTGGCTTCGGTTGCCTCGACTTGGCGCTCCGCTTTTTCGCGCGCCTTGCGTTCGGCCGTTTCGCGCGCCTTGCGTTCCGCTTCTTCCTTGGCGCGGGCTTCGGCGTCTTCCTTCGCGCGCTGTTCCGCCGCTTCGCGGGCGCGCCGGGCATTTTCCTCGAATTGGCGGAGTTCCTCTTCAAGCTGGCGCCGGCTGTGTTCCGTCTCCTGGACTTTCCGCTCCGCCTCGGCGCGCGCTTGCCGTTCGGCCTCTTCGCGGGCCTTCTGTTCGGCTTCCGCCTGGGCGCGTTTCGCCTCTTCCTCCTGCCACAGCCGTTCGACGGCTTCCCGCTCGAGGCGGGCGGCTTCTTCGCGGCGCTTCAGCTCGTCTTCCAGCCGGCGGCGCTGTTCTTCGATTTCGCGGATGCGGCGTTCCGCATCCAGCCGGGCCTGTCGCTCGGCTTCTTCGCGGGCCAGCAGCTCGGCCTCTTCCTGCGCCCGCCGCTCCGCCTCGAGCTGCATCCGCCGCTCGGCCTCTTCGCGAGCTTTCTGCTCGGCAATTTCGCGCTTCTTGAGTTCCTTTTCCAGATGCCGGCGATTCTGCTCGGCATCCTGGGCCTTGCGTTCCACCTCTTCGCGGGCGCGGCGTTCGGCTTCTTCGCGGGCGCGATGGGCTTCCTCTTCGGACTGCTTCAAGGCCTCTTCCAGCTGGCGGCGGCGTTCCTCCGCCTGGCGGGCCCGTTCTTCCGCCTCTTCGCGCGGTGTCGCCGCCGCCTTCTTCATGTTTCCGCCGCGTCCGCGACGGCCCGGATCTTCCATCGGCTTCGGCGGCGGAACGATCGCCTGGACTTCTTCGGGCGCATCTTCGATTTCCGGCTCCACCCCATCGAACTCCTGCGGCTCTTCCGATTCCCCGGCCTCGGGAACCGCTTCTTCCTCCGTAGGCTCGACAGGCAAACGGATTTTTTCCGGCTCGGGCTTCCTCGCCTCGGGTTCCGCCAGCGTCAATTCCTGTTGGCCGACCTTCTTTTGCGGTGCCGGTTCCGCCGCCGCTTCGCCGCCGATGGCCGCCTCTGCCCGCGCGCGGCCCATTTGCCGCGCCTTTTCCTGCGCTTCCGCGATTTCCCGCGCCTTGCGCTGGACGTCCTTTTTATCCTGCATTTCCTTCATGCGTTTCTGCAGGCTGGAAAACAGGCCGGGCTTTTTCTTGGGATCGCGGATCAATTCGGCCTTGTCGTCGGAGACGCCCGCGAAATGCAGATAGGCCTCGACGAAGGGTTCGGCGTCCAGCCCCAGGTATTCGCAATAGAGCCGGTAGAACCCCTTGGCGTAGGTCGGCGCGATCAGCTTGGGATAGTCGTCCCGCTCCATCGCGTCGACGACCAGCATCTTGAGATGCGTGGCGGCCGACACTTCGGTCACGGTCATGCGCATCTTCTCGCGCGCTGCTTTCAACTGCTGGCCCAAACCGCTCATGTGTCCATCCTTGCCTGCGGATCATCCTCGGCGTCGCCGTTCGCCGGCGACGCCGTGCCGTATCCATCCAGATCGAACAAGATTTCCCGGGCTTCCGCGCCGCGCGGAGGCCCGACCATGCCTTTTTCCTCGAGGATGTCGATCAGGCGCGCCGCCCGCGTATATCCGATCCGCAGCCGCCGCTGGATCGACGACGTGCTCGCCCGGCGCGTCGTGCGGATCACCTCGATCGCCTGCTGGATGAGTTCTTCGTCCTCTTCCGGCGCCTCGGGCAGATCCACGCCGCCCTTGCCTTCCATCTTGGCCTGCAGGGCGCTTTCGAACCGCGGCTTGCCTTGCCGCTTCCAGTGGTCGGCGATGGACTGGATTTCCTCGTCCTTCGTCCAGGCCCCCTGCGCGCGCAACAGCTTGTTCGCCCCCGTCAGCACCAGCATGTCGCCCTTGCCCACCAGCTTGTCCGCGCCTTCCTGGTCGATGATGACGCGGCTGTCGTTTTTCTGCGCCACCTTGAACGCCACGCGGCCCGGGATGTTCGACTTGATCGTGCCCGTGATGATGTCCACCGTCGGCCGCTGCGTCGCGATGATCATGTGGATGCCCGTCGCGCGCGCCAGCTGCGTCAGTTTCTGGATTCGCGGCTCGATGTCCTGCTGCGCCGTCAGCATCAGGTCCGCCAGCTCGTCGATGATGATCACCACGTACGGCAAGCGGTCCGGCAACGCCTCTTCGACGCCCTCCGCGGCTTCCGCGGTTTCTTCCGGAATTTCCTCGGCCGCAGTCTCCGCCGCGGCGGGCGCCGCCGCGTTGCCGAACAGCGCCGGCTGTTCCGCCTTCGGGCGCTGGTTGAACGAACGGATGTCGCGGACTTTCGCCGCATGGAACATCTTGAACCGCTTTTCCATCTCGTTGATCGCCCAGCGCAGTCCGCTGATCACTTTCTTGGCGTCGGTGATCACCGGCACCAGCAGGTGCGGCAAATCGTTGTAGCCCGAAAATTCCACGATCTTCGGGTCGATCAGGATCAACCGCAATTCCTCGGGCGTGCGCGTCATCAGCAATCCGGCCAGGATGGAATTCATGCAGACCGTCTTGCCCTGCCCCGTGGCGCCCGCGATCAGCATGTGCGGCAGCGAAGCCAGGTCCGCCATCAGCACATGCCCGCCCACGTCCTGGCCCAGCGCCAGCGGCAGCGAGGCCTTGGACGTCGTCCACGCCGCGCTTTCCATCAGCTGGCGCAGCACCACCGGCGCCGCGCTGCGGTTCGGCACCTCGATGCCCACCACGCCCTTGCCCGGAATCGGCGCCTGCACGCGGATGCTGTCCGCCTTCAGCGCCAGCGTGAGGTTGTTCGACAGCGCGCCGATCCGCTCCAGCTTCACGCCGGCCGCCGGCAAGAGCTCGTACCGCGTCACCACCGGTCCCTGCTCCACGTGCGTCACCTCGGCCTCGATGCCGAATTCCGCCAGCGTGGCGCGGATGACGTGGATCGTCTTCTCCAGTTCGTCCGCCCCGGCCCGCGCCCCCGCGCCCTCCGGAATCGGCTGCAGCAGCGACATCGGGGGCAGGACCCATTTCGGCGCGGGCAAACTGGCCTCTTCCGCCATCCGCTTCGCGGCCTTTTCGGCATCCGCGCGCGCCTGTTTCGCCGCGCGTTCTTCCGCCGCCTTCTTTTCTTCTTCGGCTTTCTGCTGATCCGCGAGGCGCTTCAGGAACGAGGCCTTGCGCGCGGCCTCTTCCTTTTCGCGGGCCTGGGCTTCTTCCCGCTCGCGGCGCACGCGTTCTTCCACTTCCCGCTGCCGGGCATTTTGCTTGTCCTGCTGCTCTTGTTCCTTCTGCAGCCGGCGTTCTTCCTTTTCCTGGATCCGGCGTTCCTTCTCCAGTTCCCGTTCCAGCTTCAGGCGCTCGCGTTCCAGCAGCATCGCCTCGCGCTCCGCCTGCTCCTGCGCCGTACGGTGCAGCGCCGCCCGTTCTTCGCGCTGCTCCCGCCAACGGTTCCATACGTCCACCAAGCCCCCCCACAGCTCCGCCGGATGCGTCTGCGAAACGAAGAACAGCCCGCCCACGATCACCGCCAGGCTGACGATCGCCGCGCCCACCACCCCCAGGAAATTCGTGATGAGCATCCGGCCCAGGAACAGCCCGGCGAATCCGCCCGGCATCTTGTTCAGATTGAACCGTTCCGGCGATATCTCGTTCCAGAACGGCATCTGGATGTCCATCAGCACGCAGACCCCGCACAAGATGCCCAGCATCCACAGCACCCGCGGCCAGACGCGTTCGCCCGACTGGAGAATCATCCACAGGCCCCAGACCGCCAGCAACAACGGGAACAGGAACCCCGCCAGCCCGAACAGGCGGAAAACGCCCCACGCCGCCCAGGCCCCCACCGGCCCGATGTAGTTCAACGTCGACGGCGCTTCCGACGCCCAATCCGACGTGTCCTTGGCGTCATACGACGCCAGCGCCAGCAACAGCAGAATCCAAAGCCCCTGCATCAGGATGCCTGCCGCCTCGCGCCGGACGTTTGTCAACTTGCCCTTTTTTCCAGCCATATTTGTATATATATAGCAGACCCCTCCCCTCCAATGCAATACCCCGCCTGTCCCCGGCCCGTCTCGCGCCCCCCTGGGCCCCGCCCCTATGGCCCATCTGCGGCCGGGGCCCCGCAGATCAGGCTGGACATTCGACCTCCAGACCCCGTTCAGGCCGGATTCGGCCTGGAAAATGCCCGCGCCATGCGCGGCAGGGCGACCTCGTCGCGGATATTGTGCTCCATCAATTCGCGCACCTCGTCCACCACCGCGACCCGTTTCGCGGCCTCCGCGAATGAAAGACCTTCGGCCTGCGCGGCGATGGCGGCTTCGTCGTCCGGAAAGTTTTCCGGTGCCGCTTCCGCGCCCGTCGCCCGCGCCAGCACGTCCCGCTGCCACAATTGGATCGTGCGCAGGATTTCTTCGCGCATTTCCTTCATCCGCGCCGCCACGCGGCCCTCGACCAGCCCCTTGGTCGCCTTGGACAGTTCGGCCCCTTCGCCCTCCCGCGCGCGCGCGGTTTCTTCCTCGCGGGCGGTTTCCTCCGCCTCGGCCAAATCCTCCAGCGAACGCAGCGGGGCGGTCAACCGATCGGTCCAGGCCATCATTTCGCAGGCCCGCCGCGCCGGCGGATTCCGAAGCAAATCCATCACGACCGGCAACCAAGGCGTGTCTTCCCTCCGCTCGTCCTCCATCACGTCCGCGAACTGCGCCCGGGAACGAATCGTCGGCAGCAGCGTCGCCGGCGAATCCGTCACCAAAATCAACAAGCTATGCGGCGGCGGTTCCTCGAGCGTCTTCAGCAGCGCGTTCTGGGCGTTCAGGTTCAGGCGATCCGCGAACAAAATCACGGCGGCCTTCCAGCCCCCCTCGTACGAGGTCAAGCCGATGAACTCGATCAACGGCCGGATTTGCTCGTCCACCCGGATCTGCCGCGACTTGCTTTCCGGTTCGATCCAGCGGATGTCCACATGCTGCCGCAGATGCGCGGCATCCTGCGCGGGAAACGGCAGCGCAAGCAAGCCCTCGGCGAACGCCGCCCCCGCCCCGCGCGGATGCCCGGAAACCAGGACCGCATGCGGCATGCGCCCCGCGGCGAACGCCCGCCGGAAATTCTCCAGCGCCGCCTCAATCTTTCGCGAGGAAGGCATCGCTCACCAGTTTCCAGACGTCCTCGGCGATCGGCTCCGCGAGCCGCATCGCGTCCACCTTGCGGAACCGCTCGGGAAACCGCCGCGCCAATTCCAGATATCCCTGGCGCACCTTTTCGTGGAATTCCATCGCTTCGCTCTCGATCCGGTCGTACTGGATTTTCTTGCCGACCTGCCGCTTCGCGCAGCGCTGCATGCCCAGGCTCACGTTCACGTCCAGCAGGATCGTCATGTCCGGCACCGCCGATCCGATCGCGAAACGGTTGATGGTCTCCATCAGTTCCACGGAAAAGCCGCGGCCGAAGCCTTGGTACGCCGTGGTGGAATCGGCGAACCGGTCGCACAGCACCCAGGCGCCGCGCTCCAGCGCGGGCTGGATCACGTGGCGCACCAGCTGCGCGCGGCTGGCCTCGAACAGCAGGACCTCGCTTTCCGGGCATGGGTCCTCGGACGCCGCGTTGTATTGCAGGATGCCGCGGATGGCCTCGCCCAGCTTCGTGCCGCCCGGCTCGCGCGTGTAGATCACTTCGATTCCGCGCGCTTCCAGCTTCGAAATCAGCATCGCCGCCTGCGTGCTCTTGCCCGCCCCCTCGGGCCCCTCGAACGTGATCAGTCTGCCTCTAGCCATTTCAAAACCTCCGATCGAACCCACCACGGATCACACGGATGCCACGGATGAGTGCGTTCATTTCACAACTCGTTTCCATTGAAGTTTGGCGTATTTGAAATTGAGCAACAAGGCCAGATGCAGGCCCGTTTTGGACAAATAGCCAGTCATTTTTGCCACGTGGGTTTCATTGAAAGCCGTCACGACCTTGGTATCGACGATGACCAATTCGTCGATGATCAGATCCGGTATTAGCCTGCCGATTTCCCGGCCCTTGAATTCCACCCTGAAAGTTTTCTGCTGGTCGATTCGGAGGCCGCGCTCCTGCAGCTCGATGACCAAGGCGTTTTCATAGAGTTTCTCGTCTAATCCCGGCTTGAGTTCGTTCAAGACCGTCATCGCCGCGCCGATGATCTCTTCGCTCAATTTTTCGTGGATCAAATCGCCCATATCCGTGCCATTCGTGTCATCCGTGGTGGTCTCAAGCCTTGGTCGCTACTTGGCCTTTGGGAGTGTCCTTGACGGTCCAGCCGAGCGCGGCGATTTCGTCGCGCAGGGCGTCGGACTGCTTCCATTCCTTGGCCGCGCGCGCGGCCTGCCGGCGCTCCAGCAACGCCTGCACCACCGCGGGCACGGACTCCGCCGGCCTCTCCAGCACGCCCAAGGCGCCGTCCCAGCGTTTGAACAGAGCTTGCACCGCCGCGGCATCCGTCGGCGCCAATGTTTTCGCATCCATCCCGGCGTTGCCTTCGCGGATGGCGTCGAAGAGCGCGGCCAGCGCGGCCGACACGTTCAAATCCTCGTCCATCGCGGCCTCGAACCGTTCCGCCGCGGCTTGCGCCCAACCGGGCAGCGGCCCGGCCTTCGCGCCGCCCGCCGCGTCGGCCAGCCGCGCCGTGAACTCGTCCACGCGCCGCAGCGCGGTCCGCGCGGCGTCCAGGGAGCCGAACGTGAAATTCAGCGGCGCGCGGTAGTGCGTCGCCAGCAGCTCGTAGCGCACCTCGCGGCCCGAGTAGCCGCGCGCCAGCACGTCGCGTAAGGCGTAGAAGTTGCCGCGCGACTTCGACATCTTCTGCCCGTCCACCATCAAGTGCGCGCAATGCATCCAGTAGGTCGCGAACGGCTGCCCGTTGGCGGCCTCGCTCTGCGCGATCTCGTCCTCATGGTGCGGAAAAACGTTGTCCACGCCCCCGGTATGGAGGTCGAAGCTCGCGCCGAGATATTTCTGGCTCATGGCGGAGCACTCGATGTGCCAGCCCGGCCGCCCGCGGCCCCACGGCGAATCCCACGCGACGTCGCCGTCCTTCGCGTCCCACGCCTTCCAGAGCGCGAAATCGGCGACGTTTTCCTTTTCGTATTCGTCCGAAGAAATACGGGCGCCCGCACGCATGCCTTCGCGGTCCAGATGCGCCAGTTTGCCGTACGCCGGCCACTTGGCGATGCTGAAATAGACCGAGCCGTCGTCGGACCGGTAGGCGTAGCCCTGGTCGAACAGCTTCCGGATGATCGCGATCATCTCGGGCACGTGGTCCGTCGCCGCCGGATAGTGCTCGGCGGACTCGACGTTCAACGCCCGGATGTCCTCGAAAAACGCCTTTTTGTAGATTTCGGTGAACTCGGCCAGCGGTTTTCCCGCCGCCTGCGAATCGCGGATGGTCTTGTCGTCCACGTCCGTCAAGTTCATCACCTGCGTGACGCGGAAGCCCTTGAACTTCAACCAGCGCCGCAGCAGATCCTCGAAGACGTAGGCCCGGAAATTGCCGATGTGCGCGAAGTTGTAGACCGTCGGTCCGCAGGTATACATGCGGGCGTGCCCCGCTTCCAGCGGCTTGAATTCCTCCAGCTGCCGCGACAGGGTGTTCTGGACGCGGAAGACGCTCATCCTTCGCCTTCGCCTTTCTTTTTCCGCTTCGCCGGCTTGGCGCCCGCCTCGTCTTCGGCCCCCGGTGCCGCCAGGCCTTTCGGCAGATGGAATTCCAGGCGATCGTCGCCGGCTTCCACCTCGACGATTTCGCCGTTCCCGAACTTCCCGCGCAGGATATCCTCGGCCAGGACGTTCTCCAGGAACCGTTCCACGGCGCGCCGCAGCTGGCGCGCGCCGTACTGCCGGTCGAAGCCCTTGGCCATGAGGAAATCGAAGGCCGACGGCAGCACGGCCAGCCGGATTTCCCGGGCCTTGAGGCGCGCGGAGACCTTGCCGACCTCGATTTCGAGGATCGTGCGGACGTCTTCTTTCTGCAACTGGCGGAAGACGATGACTTCTTCCACGCGGTTCAGCAGTTCGGGCCGGAAGTTGTGCTTGGCCGCCTCCAGCATCTGCTCGCGCAGGGTCGCGTAGTCCGCTTCCGCCGTATGTCCGGCGAATCCCAGCCCCGCGCCTTTGCGCGCGATGTCGGAACCGATGTTCGAGGTCATGATGATGATGGCGTTGCGGAAATCCACCGCGCGCCCCAGCCCGTCCGTCAGCCGCCCCTCTTCCAGGATTTGCAGCAGCATGTGCATCACGTCGGGGTGGGCCTTCTCGATCTCGTCGAAGAGCACCACCGAATAGGGCCGGCGGCGCACGCGTTCCGTGAGCTGCCCGCCCTCTTCGTAGCCCACGTAGCCGGGCGGGGAGCCCACCAGGCGCGAGGCGTTGAACTTCTCCATGTATTCCGACATGTCGATCTGGATCAGCGCATCGGGAGTGTTGAACATGAATTCCGCCAGCGATTTCGCCAGCAGCGTCTTGCCTACGCCCGTCGGGCCCAGGAAGATGAACGATCCGATCGGCCGCCGCGGATCCTTCAGGTCCGCCCGCGAGCGCCGCAGCGCCTTGCAGATGGACGAAATGGCGTCCGCCTGCCCGATGACCGTCTTCGTCAACGCGCCTTCCATTTCCAGCAGCTTCGCCGTTTCCTTCTGCTCCATTTTCTCGAGCGGCACGCCGGTCCACTTCGAAACGATCAGGCGGACGTCCTCCTCGGTCACCTCCACGATCTTCTCGTCGTGGCTCTTGCGCCAGGCCGCGAGCTCCAGGTCGAGTTCGGCCCGCGATTCCCGCTCCGCATCGCGCAGCTTCGCCGCGTCCTCGAACTTCTCCTCCTGGATGGCCGCGTTCCGCTTCGCCAGCAGCGCGGCGATTTCCTTTTCCTTGTCCTTCACGTGCGTTGGCCGGGTCATGGAGCCGATGCGCGCGCGCGCGCCGGCCTCGTCGATCACGTCGATGGCCTTGTCGGGCAGGAATCGATCCTGCAGATAGCGCGCGGACAGGCGAACGGAAGCCTCGATGGCTTCCCCGGTATAGTGGACGTGGTGGTGCGATTCGTAGCGACCGCTCAGTCCCTTGAGGATCTCGATGGCCTCCTCGATGGACGGCTCGCGGACCAGCACGCTCTGGAAACGGCGCGACAGCGCCGCGTCTTTCTCGATGAATTTGCGGTACTCGTTCAGCGTCGTCGCGCCGACCACCTGCAGCTCGCCGCGGGACAGCGCCGGCTTGAGGATGTTGGCCGCGTCCATCGCGCCCTCCGCGCTGCCGGCCCCGACCAGGCTGTGCAGCTCGTCCACGAACAAAATCACGTTCTTCACCCGGCGGATCTCGTCCATGACCGCCTTGATGCGCTCTTCGAACTGGCCGCGGTACTTCGTGCCGGCCACCATCAGCGCCAGATCCAGGGAAATGACCCGCTTGCCGTGCAGCAGCTCGGGCACCTCGCCGTTCACGATGGCTTGCGCCAGCCCTTCGGCGATCGCCGTCTTGCCGACGCCCGCCTCGCCCAGCAAGGCCGGGTTGTTCTTGGTGCGGCGGCACAGGATGCGCATGACCCGCTCGATTTCCTCCGATCGGCCGATCACGGGATCCAACACGCCCTTCTGCGCCAGCGCGGTCAGATCGCGCCCGAACGTCGTCAGCGCGGGGGTCTTGGAATCCTTGGGGCCGCGCAGGCCGCCCGGCCCGGGTTCGAGTTCCGGACCGCCCGGCTCGCTTTCCGGCTCTTCTTTCGGCGCGCCCGGTTCGTAGTTCGGATCCAGCTCCTTCAGCACGGCTTCGCGGGTCTTCTCGATGTCCACGTGCAGATTGGCCAGCACGCGCGCGGCCACGCCTTCGCCTTCGCGCAGCAGGCCCAGCAAGACGTGCTCGGTGCCCACGAATTCGACGTTCATGGCGCGCGCTTCGGTGCCGGCCAGCGCCAGCACTTTCTTGACCCGGGGCGTATACGGCACGTTGCCCACCGTCTTCATGTCCGACCCGACGCCGACGGCTTTTTCGACCGCCATGCGCACCGTTTCCAGATCCAGGCCCATCCGGCGCAGGACGGTCACGGCCACGCCCTGCCCGAGGGCGATCAGCCCCAGCAG
>CAZECJ010000039.1:0-22359 GCA_964510645.1 uncultured Verrucomicrobiota bacterium
TGCCGGTGTAGTAGACCATCGGCACGCCGACGTGGCAGAGGATGTAGGCGTAGGCGAGATTGACCTTGCTGACGTTGGGGCCTTCGTCGTGGCCCCAGACGTAGGTGACGCCCGTAGCGGGACCGAAATCGGAACCGAATTCGCCCAGTCCGCTCATGTCGCCGTTGAATTTGGCCTCGGAGTGCTTCTTCATGCCGTAATCGAGGAAGCGCATCGGATTGCCGGTGCCCTGGCGGTACCAATATTCGATTTCAGACCACGGCGAGAGGATCTCGGCGAAGATGAAGGCGTTGGTGCGGTCGCGGTCGTTGGAGAACAAGTCGGTCGGGTTGCCGCCGAAATCGTAGCCGCGCCGCTGGGTGTAGCTCCACTGGGCTTCGTGCAGGAAGCCGCTGCCGCGCCAGCCGAAGAATTCATAGGGCGTGTGCTTGCCGGCGTCGAGGCGCAGGCCGTCGTAATCGACGGCGTCGCCGAGCCAGGCAATCCAGCGGTAGAGCATCTGGGCGGCGTTCTCGTTGGTGTAGGCGTAGGGATAGCGGTCGTACTGGCCGACGTGGCGCACGTAGGAAGTGCCGTCGACGAAATTGAAGTAGCCCTTGTTGCCGGTGAAGCGCTTGGGATCGGGATTGAGGGGGTGGTCTTCGGTGCGGATGTCGGCGAGGTTGGCGAGATCCTGCCACATGGTGCCGCCGTAGCCTTCGCTGTGGTACCATTCGTCCATGCGCTTCGCGCGCTGGAAATCGAGCGTGTTGCAATAGCCTTCGCTCCACTGCACGTGGAAGTCGGTCGCCGCCATGCCAGGATATTCGCGGAAGTCGGGCCCGTTGCCGTTGTGGTTCATGACGATGTCGGGGATGATCTTGATGTCGAGCCCGTGGGCGTTGTCCACCATGGCGCGCAGGGAGCCGCGCGTGCCGTAGCGCGTGGCCAGCGATCCGCGCTGGGGCACGTCGCCCAGATCGAAACGGTCATAGAGGTTGTAGCCGACGTTGGCCCACTTGACGCTCGTGCCGACCGGCCCCTTCGTCGGCGGGGGAATCCACAGGCTGTCGTATCCGGCCTCGGCCACTTTCGGCAGCTTCTGGTACATTTCGTCCCAGTCGCTTTCGAACCATTGCATGAGGACTTCCGCCTGGGCGGCGCCCGCGAAGCTGAGAAGGCCGAGCACCGTCAAGGTGCGGAAAAACGAAGCGGCAGATTTCATGGACACACTCCTTAAGGACAGGTTGAACTGGGCGGCCTTCCAGTGAGCGAAAACCTACGATAGAAAGTAACATATTCAAAACGAAGGAAGAGGTAAAGCGTTTTTTTCTGCGCATTTTCGGCCGATTGGCAAGGGGGGGGCAAGCAAAAGGAGCGGACCTTTCGGCCCGCTCCTTTGCGGAGATCCGGCGACCGCTATTCCGCGGGGGCGGGGGCGGCTTCTTCCGAAACGTCCACGGCGGGAGCCGGGGTCTGGATGTCTTCTTCGGCGATGCCTGCGTCGGATTCATCGGTTTCCATGTCGTCGGAAGATTCGATCATGGAATCTTCCTCCATCGACATCACGCCCTGCGCTTCCATCTGCCGTTGCATGTCGGCCTCGGCCTTGGCCTGGACTTCCTTGATCTTCTCGCCGATGGCCGAGATGTCGGCGAGGCTGAACCGGAGCCGGCTCATCAGGCCTTCCATGATATAGGAAGAGCCCTCGAGGTTGCCGGAGCTGGCGGGAACGAAATCCGCCTGGTTGCCGCCGTTGAGGGCATCGCCCAGCGCCAGATACGCGCGCACCGCATCGAAGAGCGCCAGGTGCGAAACGTCCGCCAGATTCGCTTCCGGTTCCGGATAGAGGGCCTGCCAAGCGGGCAGGGCGGCCACCGGCGTCGCGGTGCCGTCGAGCGCGCGGTCCACGAGCGCATCGGTCGTGGCGGAGCCGGCTGTCGCGGCAATCAAGCCGCCGGGCACCCACGCCAACTCGACGTCGAGTTTCGTGGGGAAGGCCTTGGGCCAGATCGCGGCCATTTTCTCGTCGAACTGGAAGGCGTAGACCATCTTGTCCACCGCGACCCCGCGGTATTCGCGCGGTTCGCCGAGGGCGATCTCGATCTGGAACGGCATCGGCTGGCTCGCATCGCCGGCCATGGCTTTCATGATGTCGTTGTTGCTTTGGATCATTTCCGGCATCCGGGCGCGCAGAATGGCGGGATCCTTCAGCGCAATGAATTCCGCGATGCGCAGGGGCAGCTCCTTCGTCGGCGGCAGCAGGGCGAGGCCGACGTCGCCCGCCAGCTGGGCATAGCTGGCTTTTTCGTTTTCCATGTAGCGGGCAAGGGCGGCGGGCTCGAGCCCGGACGGCATGGTGCTCATCAGCTTTTCCAGGAATTGGAAATAGGCGGGGGCCAGCAGGGACAGGTCGCCGAGATTCAGGGTCTCGACGCCCAGCGCGTCCGGCAGGGCGACGACGGCTGCCGCCGCGGCCGCGGGCTTCACGGTCTCGAGCCACTGGGCCAGCGCGGTGCCGGCCACCCCTGCGACGCGGGTATGGACGTTCAGGTTGCCGTCGGCCACGCCGAGGCCCAGATCGCATTCCTCCACCTGCTTCGCCGCGGCGAGATAGGCCTTCACGTAGAGATCGCCCATGGCCGCGGAATTCGCGGGCAGGTCGGGATTCTTGAACGCCTGGTCCATCTGTTCCGCGATTTGCGGAGCGAACGCCTCGACCAGCGCGGCGGGGCGGATCTGGATGGCGACGTCGCCTTCCACCGGCAGAATGGGGGGCAGGAGCGGTTTGGCGGCATCGGCCAAGCGGGCGTCGTCCGCCGTCTGGGCGGCGATCAGCGTCGCGCCGCGCTTCAGGAAATAGACTTCTTTCCAGGCCACGGAGGCGTCGTCCGGCGCGACGTAGTGCAGCAGGCCGTCGGCGGTCTCGCTCTCATTCTTCCAGCCGCTCTGGCCGAGCCCGGAGAGATAGTCCGCGCCTTCGTTCGCGACCGGCAGCAGGATGGCCCAGCCGCCTTTGTCCGAACCGTTGTCGAACGCGACCGCCCTCACCGTGCCCTCGGCGGGGATTCCCATGCCCGGCATCGTGCCCAGCGCGCCGTAGAGCACCATGGTGTTCATTTCCTTCGGGGTCGGGCTGCCCGCCGCCTTGCTCAGTTCGAAGGCCGAAGCGGCCAGCGAATCCAGCCCGCGGATTTCCAGCAGGCCTAGCACGAGCGGCGAGTCGGCCGCTTGCGCGGGCAACAGCGCAGCGCCCAGGATCAAGACAGAGAGAATCAGGCCATTCCATTTATTCATGAGCGTTTCCTCCGCGGGGGGTTGGCGAATTTTTCATCCGGGGCGCACTATACGCCGAATGCCCCGGACTGGAAAAGGAAAACCGCGTCCAAAATAATGGTTGCATCCTGAACGGAAGTTCAGTTATATGGAGGCGGAAAAACAGGAACCCCCCGGAGGAGACCGCCATGCCCAGAGACATCCAACTCGCCGAAAAAATCCGTCTGTTGCGCCAATTCTGGCGCCTGGAACGCCGCGCGCCCACCTATGCTGAAATGCTGGACCTGTTCGACTACAAGTCCAAGAACGCCGTGTTCGGCCTGGTGGACAAGCTCGAGGAAGCCGGCTACGTCGCCAAGGACACCAACGGGCGCATCGCCCTGCTGCCCAAGCTCACGGGCACCGTCCGCATCCTGGGCTCCATCGCCGCGGGCTTTCCCACTCAGGAAGAGGAGCAGGAAACCGATGCCATCACGCTCGACGAGTTCCTCGTCAAGAATCCCGACCGCACCTTCATGCTCACCGTCCGCGGCGACTCCATGATCGACGCCGGTATCCTGCCCGGCGACGTCGTCCTCGTGGAAAAAGGCCCCCGTCCCGGCCAGAACGACATCGTCGTCGCATGCGTCGACGACGAATGGACGCTGAAATACTACGTGCGCGATGCCGCCGGCGTGCGCCTCGAGCCCGCCAACCGCAAGTACAAGTTCATCCGGCCGCAGCGGTCCCTCGAAATCGGCGGGATCGTCCGCGCCGTCATCCGCAAGTACTAGAGCGTTTTTCGGAATACCGTAGCCACTGCACATTCCCCCCGACGGGGTCGTCGGGGGCTCCAAAGGCAAAGAGCCCGTGGCTGTTTGGAGCCGGGACGACCTCGTCCTGGTCGGATTCAGCGTCTACAGAATGGATGAATTTGCTCTAGGACCGGCGGGCGGCCGGCGAAGCGAACGGGCGAGGGGGGGGGCGCCGCGCGGTGAGTCCATGGCTTCCCGCGGGCGGCCAGACCGGAAAACGTGCGGCGGCGTCCGCGCGCGCCCGCCCCGGCGAATTCCGGGCTTGCGTTGCAGGGTTTTGAAGGGGTATTTTCGAACGCAACATGCCGGACGTGCGTTCCTGCCGCCGGCGATGCCTGCGGACCCGGTTTTCCGATGAAGGAGTGGCCCCTTGACTTCGAACGACGATTATATTCTGGAGATCTTGGAGAACGTGGGACTGGTGTCGCGGGAGCAGGCGGTGGCCGCCCGCCAGATCGCGACGCAAGAGGACGAGGGGGTCATGGACGTCTTGGCCCGCGAAGGCGTGGTCTCCAAGCTCGACATGCTCAAGGCGCTGGCCGGCCAGTTCGGCATGGAAACGATCACGCTGACGGGGCTGGACATTCCCCGCGAAGTGCTCGACATGGTGCCCGGCGACGTGGCCCAGCGCTATAAAGTGGTGCCGGTCTTCAAGAACGAGAACGTCCTGACCGTGGCGATCGGCGATCCGCTGGACGTGGATACCCTCGACGGCTTGCGCTACGTGCTGAAATGCAACGTGGAAGGCGTGGTGGCCCCGCCGGAGGAAATCGAAAAGGCCATCGCCAACTACTACGGCCGCGCAACCGGCGCCGTGGAAGGCATGCTGCAGGAAATCACCGAAGGCACGCTCGCGCTGCCCGAGGACGTGAAAAAGCAGCTGGTCGGGGACGAAAACGTCACGGAATCCGACGCGCCGATCATCAAGCTGGTCAGCCTGATCATCATGGAGGCGTTCCGCAGCCGCGCGTCCGACATCCATCTGGAGCCCATGCCCAAGAAGTTCCGCGTGCGCTACCGCATCGACGGCGTGCTGCACGAGGTGGACAGCCCTCCCAAGCGCCTGCAGTCGGCCATCATCAGCCGCGTCAAGATCATGGCCAACATGAGCATCGCCGAAAAACGCGTGCCTCAGGACGGCCGCATCCAGATCAACGTCATGGGCCGCGACCTCGACCTGCGCGTGTCGTCCATCCCCACGAACCACGGCGAGAGCATCGTCATGCGCATCCTGGACAAGGCCGGCATCGCGCTGGGCCTGCCGCAGCTGGGCTTCTTCTCGGACGACCAGCAGATCTTCGAGCGCCTGATCACGCTGTCGGACGGCATCATCCTCGTGACGGGCCCGACCGGCTCGGGCAAGACGACCACGCTCTACGCGTGCCTCAACACGATCAACAAGCCGGACCGCAAGATCATCACCGTGGAAGACCCGGTGGAATACCAGATGAGCGGCATCAACCAGGTGCAGGTGCGGACGGACATCGGCATGACGTTTTCCGCCGCCTTGCGCGCCATCCTGCGCCAGGCGCCCAACATCATCATGATCGGTGAAATCCGCGACCTGGAGACGGCGGAAATCGCGGTCAACGCGTCGCTGACCGGCCATCTGGTGTTCAGCACGCTGCACACCAACGACGCGCCTAGCGCCGTGACCCGCTTGATCGACATCGGCGTGAAGCCCTTCCTCGTGGCCTCCTCCACGCGGGCGATCATGGCCCAGCGCCTCGTCCGCAAGATCTGCGAGAAATGCAAGGAGCCCTACCAGCCGCAGGAAGCCGAACTGCGCCTGCTGGGCCCGGCCGCCAAGCAGCTGGCCTCGGCCCAGCTTTTCCATGGGAAGGGCTGCGCCGATTGCTCGTTCACGGGGTATCGCGGCCGGCTGGGGATCTACGAAATCTTCCTGATCGACGATCAGGTGCGCAACCTGATCTTCGAACAGGTTTCCTCCACCGAACTGCGGATCAAGGCGCGCGAACTGGGCATGCGCACGCTGCGCGAGGACGGCGTGCGAAAGGTCGTCGCCGGCATCACGACCCTCGAAGAAGTCTTGCGCGTGACCATGGGAGACAATGGCTGATGAGCACGATGAAATCATCCGAAGTCCAGATGAACGACCTGCTCGAACTGGCCGTGGCCGAGGGGGCCTCGGACCTCCATCTGGCCGTGGGCTTGCCGCCCGTCATGCGCATCCACGGCTCGCTGGCCCCGCTCGACGCGGAACCGCTGACCCCGGAAGACACGGACCGGCTCATGCGGAGCTTCACGCCCGAACTGCATGTCCGGTCGCTGGATGAACACGGCGGGTCGGACTTCGGTTTCGGGTACGGCGACATGGCGCGCTTCCGCGTGAGCATCTTCCGCCAAAAAGGCCACGTGGGCATCGTGCTGCGCCAGATCCCCACGAAAATGCTGACGCTGGAGGAAATCGGCCTGCCCGCGCAGATGAAGGACCTGCTCTTCAAGCCGCGCGGCCTGATCCTCGTGACGGGCCCGACGGGCTCGGGCAAGACCACCACCTTGGCCAGCATGCTCAACATCATCAACCAGGAACGCGACTGCCACATCATCACCGTCGAAGACCCCATCGAATACTACCACCAGCACAAGAAGTCGGTCGTGACCCAGCGCGAAATCGGCGTGGACGTGCCGACCTTCAAGGAAGCCTTGCGCCGCGCCTTGCGCCAGGACCCGGACGTGATCCTCGTCGGCGAAATGCGCGACCTCGAAACGATGGAAGCCGCCATCACCGCGGCGGAAACCGGCCACCTCGTCTTCGCGACCCTCCACACGACCGGCGCCGCGCGCACCGTCGACCGCATCGTCGATGCCTTCCCGACCAACCAGCAGGAGCAAGTCCGCACCCAGCTTTCGACCAGCATCGTGGCCGTGATTTCCCAGATCCTGATGCCCCGCAAGGACAAGCCCGGACGCATCGCCGCCTTTGAAATCATGATCGCCACGCCGTCCATCCGCTCCTTGATCCGCGACAACAAGACGTTCCGCATCACGTCCGATCTGCAGACCGGCGCGAAGTGGGGCATGCAGACCCTCGACTCGCATCTGATCGAGCTGTGGCAGGGGGGCAAGATCGCCTACGAGGAGTTGGTGACGAAGGCCCAGGACACGGAAGAAGTCATGCAGCAGGTCCGGGGCAAACAAGCATAGGCAGGGCAGAGATATGGCCGAATATTCCGACATGTTCCTGGAGGAACTGGTCCGCACCGGGCTCATCGAGCAGTCCCAGGCCGCCGAGATCGTGGACGAACACGAGCGCACCGGCAAACCGACGAAGGAAGTGGCCCAGGAAATGGGCCTGATCACCGAAGCCCAGGGCCTGGATCTGATTTCGCAGCTGATGGGCGCCGAACGGGTGGATCTGGAGCACATGAGCGTGCCCGCCGAAACCCTGCAGGCGGTCCCCGGCAGCGTCGCGCGCATGTACAACGTCATGCCCGTGGCGGTGGACGCCAATTCCATCACGCTGGCGATCGCCAACCTCGTCAGTCCCGAAACGAGCGACGAAATCCGCTTCGTGCTGACCAAGGACGTCCAGTTCATGGTGGCGTCCCCCTCGGAAATCACCAACGCGATCTCTCGCTACTACGGGTCGGAAGACGAGTCCATGAAGGACATGCTCTCGAGCCTGGAAGGCGAACTCGAGGGCGCCGGCGATCTGCTGGAAAGCGGCGCGCGGGGCGACGACATCGCCTCGATGGAGGCCGCGGCCAATTCGCGGCCGGTCGTGCGCTTCGTCAACCTGGTGATCTACCAGGCGGTGCAGGACCGGGCCAGCGACATCCATTTCGAGCCGTTCGAGAACGAATTCAAGATCCGCTACCGCGTGGACGGCGCGCTCTATGAAATGGCCCCGCCGCCGCGCCACCTGGCCCTGCCCGTGACCTCGCGCCTCAAGGTCATCTCGGGCCTCAACATTGCCGAGCGGCGCATCCCGCAGGACGGCCGCATCCAGCTGCCCGTCGCCGGCCGCATGATCGACTTCCGCGTGTCCACCCTGCCGACGCAGTTCGGCGAAAGCGTCGTGCTGCGCGTGCTGGACCGCAGCGTGGTCTCGCTGGATCTCGAAAACATCGGCATGCCCGACGACGTCTACCAGTATTTCGGCGAGGACATCGACAAACCCAACGGCATCGTCGTCGTGACGGGCCCGACCGGCTCCGGCAAGACGACCACGCTCTATTCGGCGCTGCGGCGGCTGAACACCATCGAGAACAAGTTGCTGACCGCCGAAGAGCCGGTGGAATACGACATCGACGGCATCGTGCAGGTCCCCATCCACGAAGCGATCGGCGTGACGTTCGGCAAGGTGCTCCGCGCCTTCCTGCGCCAAGACCCCGACATCATCATGGTCGGCGAAATCCGCGACATCGAGACGTCGGAAATCGCCATCCAGGCCGCGCTGACGGGCCATCTGGTGTTCAGCACGCTGCACACCAACGACGCCTCCGGCGCGATCACCCGCCTGATCGACATGGGCGTCGAGCCGTTCCTGATCGCCTCCACGCTGGAAGCGGTGCTGGGCCAGCGGCTCGTGCGCACCATCTGCAGCAACTGCAAGACGGAGTACCAGCCGACCCCGGACCTCCTGCAGCAGCTGGGCATGACGGAACAGCAGGTCGGCGGCCGGCCCTTCTACTACGGCGCGGGCTGCTCCTATTGCAACCAGACCGGCTACAAGGGCCGCCGCGGCATCTATGAGTATCTCCGGATCAAGGATCCCATCCGCGACTTGATCAGCCAGCGCAAGCCCACGCTGGTCATCCGCGACAAGGCGGTCGAATTGGGCATGCGCACCCTGCGCGAGGACGGCATCCGGTGCATCCTGGACGGATACACCACGGTCGAAGAGGTCTTGAAGTACACCTGACGGAGCGAGCGGCCGGACCGGCCGAACACAGGAAGGAAGCATCATCATGGCGCGGTACAAATTCACGGCACTGGATGCCAAGGGCAAGGAAGTTCACGGCGAGATCGATGCCGACAGCCAATCGATGGCCGTCGCCCGCATCCGCGAAAAGCAGTATTTCCCGACCAAGGTCGAGGAACTCGCGGCGGGGGGCGGCGCGGCCGCGCCCGCCAAGAAGGGGGGCGCCAAGAAGGGCGCCATGCAGATGGAACTCAAGCTGCCCAAGTTCCTGCAGGGCGGCGTCAAGGCCAAGCAGCTCACGACCTTCACCCGCCAGATGTCCACCCTCGTCAACGCCGGCTTGCCCCTGATGCGGGCGCTGCGCGTGCTCCAGCGGCAGGAAAAGAACGTCGCCTTGCGGGATGCCGTCGTCCAGATGGCGGAAAGCATCGAATCCGGCAGCACGTTCGCGGAAGCGCTGGCGGCGCATCCCAAGATCTTCGACCGCCTGTTCGTGAACATGGTGAAGGCCGGCGAAATCGGCGGCGTGCTGGACGTCGTGCTGGCGCGCCTCGCGGAGTTCCAGGAAAAGGCCGAAAAAATCAAGGGCAAGGTCAAAAGCGCCATGACCTATCCGATCGTGGTGCTCGTCATGGCCCTCTCCATCCTGATGTTCCTGATGACCTACATCGTGCCTAAATTCGCGGATATCTTCGGCGACCTCATGGGCGGCAAGGGCATGCCCATGCTGACGCAGTTCGTCATGAACGCCAGCTCGGTGATGGTGCACCGCTTTCCGGTCGTGCTGATCGTGATCGTGGTCCTGGTCGTGGTCGTCAAATTGCTCGCCCGAACCGACAAAGGCCGCTACGGCCTCGACCAGTTCAAGCTGCATGCGCCCGTGTTCGGCACGCTGATCAGCAAAAATTCGATCTCCCGCTTCACCCGCACCCTCGGCACCCTGATGTCCGCCGGCGTGCCCGTGCTGCAGGCCCTGAACATCGTGAAGGAAACCGTCGGCAACGAAGTCATCTCCAAGGCGGTGGTCACCATCCACGACGCCGTCAAGGAAGGCGAAAACATGGCCCCGCCGATCGCCTCCTCGAAGGTCTTCCCCCCGATGGTGGTGAGCATGGTGGAAGTCGGCGAGGAAACCGGCGCGCTGCCGGACATGCTGATGAAAATCGCCGATTCCTACGACGACGACGTGGACAACGCCGTCGCGGCCATGACTTCGATCATCGAGCCGTTGCTGATCATCTTCCTGGCCGTGGTCGTCGGCACGATCGTCATCGCCCTGTTCATGCCGCTGGTTTCGATCATCGGCGGCCTCAGCGGGTGATCGTCCCGCCCCCTCGGGCGCGCCCCGCGCGGGGCGCGCCGGCACCAGCGCCCGGCCTCGGCCGGGCGCTGGCTGTTTTCGGGCGATGAAATGAAGGCTTGCCTGTCCGGGGGGCGGACGGTACAAGCGGGGCATTCAATTTATGGAGGTGGCTATGTCGTCGAGCGAATTGAGGTTTACGCGCGCCCATTGCTGGGCGCGCCAAGAGGGGGGGCTGGTGGCCGTGGGCATCACGGACTACGCCCAGGAACAGATGTCGGAACTGACCTACGTCGAGCTGCCCGAAGTCGGCGAGCAGGTCGAGGCCGAAGAAGAAGTGGCCGTGGTGGAATCGGTCAAGGCCGCGAACGACGTCTTCGCGCCGCTGTCGGGGACGATCGCCGAGGTGAACGAAGCACTGCAGGAGCAGCCGGAACTCGTCAACCACGATCCGTTCGGCAAAGGCTGGCTTTTCAAGCTGAAGCCAGCCAACATGGGGGATCTGGACGACTTGATGGATGCCGACGCCTACGAAGCCCAGCTCCCGCTGGACGACGAAGAATAGCCGCGCTGGCCAGCAAGACCGTGCCGCACCTGCGGTGCCGCCGATGAAGGAATGGCTGACAGATTTCACGACGTTCCGGCTGGGCGGCGCCTGCCGCGAGCTGGCGACGGTTTCAGACGCGAAAACAGCGGCGGAGATCGTGCGCGGCTGGAACGCGGCGGGGATTCCTTGGCGCGTCATGGGCGGGGGCTCGAACCTGCTGGTGGCGGACGCGGGAATCCCGGAAGCGGTGCTGCGCATTCATGCGGGGCTGCCCAGTTGCCGCAGGGAAGACGGGTTGATTTGCATCTCCGCGGGAACGGCGCTGGATGAGCTGTCGCGCTTTGCCGCGCAGGAAGGGCTGGCGGGATTTGGATTCGCTTCGGGGATTCCCGGCACGGTAGGCGGAGGCATCTGCGGCAATGCGGGCGCCTTCGGCGCGCAACTGGGCGACGTGCTGGAGAAGGTGGAAGTGCTCACGCGCGCGGGCGAAACGCAATGGATACCCCGCGAGAAATTGGAGTTCGGATACCGGTGTTCCTCCCTGCAGCAAACCGGCGCGATCATCGTGCGGGCGTGGTTCCGGACCGCCTCCGGCGATTCGGCGGAATTGCGCGCTCAACGGGCGGAGATCTTGGCCGTGCGGCGGGAAAAGCATCCCGATTGGCGGGAGCTGCCGACGGCGGGAAGTTTTTTCAAGAACTTGCCGCCGGCCGTTGCGGGCGGGCATCGGCGCGCGGCCGGTAAATTCCTGGAAGAGGCGGGGGCGAAGTCCATGCGCGAGGGAGCGGCGTACGTGTTCGAGAAGCATGCCAACATCGTGATCGCCGGCCCGGGGGCGAAAGCGCGGGACGTGGCGCGGCTCGCCGCGCGCATGGCCGCGGCGGTCCAGGAGCGGTTCGGTTTCGAGCTGGAACCGGAAGTCCGCTTCTGGGGCGCGGTCTGATCAACCGCGGATCAACGCGAGCACCTCGTCGCGCTTGGCTTCCATCTCGGCCTGGGTCTTGGCCTCGAGATTGAGGCGGACGAGCGGCTCGGTGTTGGAGCTGCGGACGTTGAACCACCACGTGGGATATTCGAAGCTGAGGCCGTCGAGTTCCAGGATCGCGGCGTCGGCGTATTTCGCGCGCAGCTTGTTCAGGACCGCGGGGGCGTCGGCCACGGTGGAATTGATCTCCCCGCTGGCGAAGTAGCGCTGGATGGGGGCGATGAGCTGCGAAAGGGGCTTGTCCGACTGCGACACGAGATTGGCGATGAGCAAGACGGCCAGCGCCGAGGATTCGGCGAACGAGTTTTCCTTGAAGTAGTAGTGGCCGGAAAGCTCGCCCGCGAACAGGGCGTCCTTTTCGCGCATCTGGGCCTTGATGAAGGCGTGGCCGACGCGGCTCTGGTTGGGTACGCCGCCGCTTTCAAGGATCACTTCCTTGACGGCCCAGGACGAGCGCAGATCGTAGAAGATGTTGGAGCCGGGATTCTTCTTGAGCAGCGTGCGGGCGATCAGGGCGGTGATCATGTCCATGGGAATGATGTCGCCCTTCTCGTCGAGGAAGCCGACGCGGTCGGCGTCGCCGTCGAAACAGGCCGCGAAATCGTATTGGCCCGCGCGGACGGCCTTCTGGGCGGCGGCGAGGGTATGGGTGTCGAGAGGGTTGGCCTCGTGGTTGGGGAAGGTGCCGTCGAGTTCGTCGAAGAGCGGGGTGATCTGGAACAGGCCCTCGAAGGTCTTGGCTTCGAGGATGCCCATGGCATTCGCGTAGTCGACGAGCACGTTCAGCGGGCGGCGGACGTCGGCGAAGGCGCGGAAATGCTCGGCGTAGGCGGGCAGGACGTCGTAGGCGGTGACGTGGCCCTTGGCGGTGGCGACGGGGGCGAAGTCTTCCTGCTGGACGATGCGCTCGATGTCCAGGATGCCGGTGGCGCCGGAGAGGGGAATGGCGTTGGCGCGGCAGATCTTGAATCCGTTCCACGGCCCGGGATTGTGCGAGGCCGTGATCATGACGGAGGCGTCCGCGCTGAGAAGTTTGTTGGCGTAGTAGGACATGGGAGTCGAGCAGAGGCCGAGATCGACGACTTCCGCGCCGTGGAGCGCGAGCCCGCGGGCCAACGCCTCGAAAAGCGGCTTGGAATGGGGCCGCATGTCGCGGCCAACGACGACTTTCTTGCAGCCGAGGAACGAGAAGATGGCCCGCCCGATCTTGAAAGCCATCTCGTCGGTGAGGGTTTCGCCGTAGATGCCGCGGATGTCGTATGCCTTGAAAATGCCTGCCATGGTGTTTTCTCCTGTAAAATCGATGCGGGGGACTGTAGCGGTCGCGGCGGCGGGGGAAAAGCGAAATTCTCGCCCCGGGCCCCGTTTGGCGGGAATTGGCTTGCCAAGGCCGGGTAAAATCCTGACCTTGTGCAGACGACATGCAACTGGAGGAATCCCGATGAAACCCGCCAAGATCCCGCCCTCCGCGCCGCCGCCGGCGGCCGCGCTGCCCGCGCCCGTCCCGCCGGCCTCCCTCCGCTGGATGCGCTGGGTGGTCGGGGCGATCGTCTCCGTCCATTTGGCCATCGCGCTTTCCATGATCTCCAACCACGTGAGCCGCGAAGCGATCGTGTCCGGGTCGGACGCCTGGCACATGCTCTATTTCCACCAGTTCGCGGAAGGCGGGCACAGCTATTATCCGCGCGGGGACGTCGAACACGTGACGGACGGCTACACGCCGCTGGCCTCGGAAATCTTCGGCTGGACCATTCGGCTGTGCGGAACGGATATCCGCTGGGTGCGGCTGGTGGCGGGCTTGTTCGGATTGGCCGGCATGGGACTGGCCGGAGCCTGCGTCAAGCGCCTGACGGGGGATGGTTTCCTGGCCTACGTGGCGGCGGCGCTGACGGCGGGAATCGAGGCGAAGTGGTATTTGGACGTGGGGCCCAACACGATCCATGCCACGGTTTCGATTCTGGCGCTGTATCTGTTCCTTCGCGATCCGGGGCTTTCGTGGAAGACGCTGGTCGGCGCGGGCTTGGCCCTGTTCGCCTCGTTCTGGAGCAAGCAACTGGGTCTGGCCTACATGGTGGCCGGAACGGCCTATGTGCTGTCGAAGGATTGGCGCAAGGGGCTTTGGCTCGGCGCCGGCTTGACGGCGCTCTCGCTGGCTGGAATCCTGTACTACGAGAGCATGGAGAATTCCCAGTTCCTGTATTGGGTGTTCGAGATGAACCAAAACCAGCCGATCATCTGGTCGCGCCTGTGGACGGTGGTCTATACGGAAATCCTGACCCGCAAATATGCGGTCTCCGTGGCGTTGATCGCCGCCGGCGCGCTGGCCTACGAACGGTCCTGGCGCGGCCTGTTCCGCCCGGAACTGCTGCTGCTGGGCGCGGCGGCCGTGGCGGGCGCGTACGCCAACGGCAAGTACGGGTCGGGAACTTCGCAGATGTGGGTGTTCTACGTCCTGATGATCGTGATGGGCCTCGCATATGCGCACCGGTTCCTCCGGGACCGCCGCCTCGCGGTGCCGCTGCTGGGTTCGCTGCTGGCCTTGCAGGGGCTCGCGCTGATCGACGATCCGCGGCCGTTCTACGTCAACGACGAAGACGAAGGCCGCTATCGCCAGATCATGGGCATCCTGTCCACGCCGGGCAAGTCGTCGTATTTCATCAACCGCGGCTACATGAGCCTGTTGGCCGGGAAGAAGGCTTGGCCGCAGGCCGGCGAGGATTCGTGGAACCAGGGGCGCTTCGACCAGAACATGCTGTCGCCGGAACGCCGGGCCTTTCTGGCGAGCGATCCGTGGGATCTCGTGATCGTCGACATTCCGCTGGAGGACAACTCCTACGCGCTCTACGAACGGCTGCAAACGGCCTACAAGCCGCTTTATGAAATCCAGCCGTCCTTGCGGTTCCCGAACGCCTATGACCTGCGCCACAAAAAGGTCGTCTTCGAAAAGAAGAAGTAGGCGGCCGGCTCCGGCCGTTTTGAATGGCGCGGCGGTCGCCTCGGGCGTATGGTGGACCCCATGAAGCGCGGTTGGAAATTCCGGATCTTGGCCGACAGCACGGCCGTGGCCGCCGCGCTGGCCTTGGGGCAAGCTCCGACGACGCCCGCGGGGTCTTCCGCCCCTCTGCTGACGCTGGGCACGCCGGCGTTGAGGTCTTCCTTGGAACGGCTGAGCCTCGCTTGGCTGTATCCCTCCCAAATCCCCGACGTCCGCCTCAAAGTCGACCGCCCGACGATGGAACAGCTCTCCACCCTGGAAACGGATACCCGGCTGCGCGGGGTGGAATTCCGCTTGCCGATGGAGGGGCTCTGGGTCGGATACGAAACGCCGGCCGAAGGCGAACTGCCTCGGGCGACCTTCTCGATCCAACGGGGCTTCTAGGGACTCACCACTGCTCGCGGTGGACGCGCGCTTCGGCGTAGCGCGTGCGCGAGGCATGGGTTTCGGCGGGATAGCCCGCGGCCACCACGCCGAGCGGGATCACGTGATCCGGAAGTCCGAACAGGTTTTTCAGATGCGCGATGCGGTCTTCGCGCGGATGCACTCCCAGCCAGACGCCGCCCAGCCCAAGCATCGAGAGCGCCAGCAGCAGGTTCTCGATGCACGCCGAACAATCCTGCAGCAGATAGGACAGGTGCTGGCCGTTCACGCGCTGCAGATCGCCGCAAATCACGAACCCGACCGGCGCGCCGACGAGCATCTTGCCGTAGGGCAGTCCTGCCGCGATTTTCGCGAGGGTATCCGGGTTCTGGACGACGAGGATCTCCCACGGATCCTTCTCGTTGGCCGACGGGGCGGCCATGGCCGCTTCGAGCACGTCCCGGAGCAGGGGTTCCGGAATGGGCTTGTCTTGGTACTTGCGTACGCTGCGGCGCGCGAACAACGGGGCGAGGATCGGATTCATGGGGTTCTCCCGCTCAGCCGTCGCCGAGCTTTTCCAGGGTTTCGGCGCGGAGCTGCTTCAGCTTGGTGCGCACGGCGAGTTTCTTGACGTAGCTGAAATGGTCGATGAACAGCTCCCCGGCCAGATGATCCATCTCGTGCTGGGCCGCGCGGGCGAAAAATCCGTGCAATGGCGTCTTCTTCGGTTTCCCGTCGAGGCCGAGGTGCTCGATGACGACGCTCCACGGGCGCTCGACGTTCCCGCGGACGTCGGGGAAGCTGAGGCAGCCTTCTTCCATGCTGCAGGTTTCTTCGGAGGCTTCGACGATCTTCGGATTGACGAGGGCGAGGGCGAGGGGCACGTCGGGATTGAGGCGGGGGCCATTCTCGTCTTCCACGTCGTAGCTCGCCGGCAGCTCGACCACGCAGACGGCCTCCGTGCGGCCGACCTGCTGCGCGGCCAGGCCGACGCCTTGCGAGGCGCGCATCGTCGCGAACAGGTCGTCGATCAAGGCTTTGATTTCCGGCGTGATGGCTTTCACGGGCCGGGCGGGTTCCCGCAGGACCGGATCTCCATAGGTTCGGATGGGCAGGGTCTGGCTCATGGCGGAAAGAAGATACCGCAGGAAAGGACGAAGACAAACGTAAAACTTGCGGCGGGCATGCCGCGGGATAGAATGGGGGGCCATGGACAAATTGGGAAATCGGCGGATTTCGTTCGCGTGGACCGCGGCGGCGGGCGTGGCGCTCATCGCCCTGCTGGCCGCGGCGGGCCTGTTCGTGCTGCAGCGCTGGCACAGCCAGGCGGCGCACCAGGCCGCCGCGCAGGCCGTGACCGAACGCGGCCAATGGCTGGCCATGAGCCTGGCGCTGCGGGCCGCTTCCGCCGCCGAGGCGGGGGATGCCGAAGCCTGGCGGGAGTTTTCGGGCCTGCTGCGGTCGCTGCGCGAGGTGGAAGGCGAACTCGAATACGTGGCGGTGCGCCGGGGCGGCGTGACCTTGTTCCAGGAACACTCCAACGACTCCGACGTTTCGGCCGACGCCGGCGAATTCCATTTCAAAGGCCCCGTGGCCATCGGCCGCCGGCTCCTGTCGGTCGGCGATGAATCCGTTCCGGTGGTGACGTTTTCCGTGGATGTGGCGAATCCGCGCACGGAGGCGGTGTCGCTCGATCTGGGTCTGCGGCGACGCGCGGTAGAACGGGAGGAATGGCCCGCCGCCCGCGCGATCGAATCCCTCTACCGGCTCAGCTTGGTGACCATCGGGAGCTGCTTCGCCGTCTGCCTCGCGCTGGTGGCCGGCATGGTGCGCCGCGAGGAACGCCGCGAACGGGCGCGCCGCCGCGAGGAACATCTCGCGTTTTCCGGCATGCTCGCGAACGGCATCGTGCACGATTTCCGCAATCCGATGTCGAGCCTGCGGCTGGATGCGCAGATGCTGGAGAAAGAAGCCGGCCGCGGCGCGGAAGCCCGCGCGGAGCGGATGGCTTCGCTGGCGGGCCGCATGCGGCATACGCTCGACCGCATGGAAAAGGTGTTCCAGGAATTCCTCGCGTTGGCGCGGCCCGGCGAAACCCCGCCCGAACGCCTGGATCTGGGCGCCTGCGCGCGGGAATGCGTCGAAATGCTCGCTCCGCGTTTCGAGGCCTCCGGCATCGCGCATGAAATCCGGCTGGCGGCGGAGGCGGTGGCCATCCGGGCCTCCGGGGCTTCCGTGAAACGCGCGCTCCTGAACGTCCTGGTCAACGCCGTGCAACACGCCGGCACCGGCGGCCGCGTCGTCGTGGAGGTCTCCCGCGAGGGAGCTCGGGCGCGCCTGGACGTGGCCGACACCGGGCCCGGCATTCCCAAGGCGGACCGCGAGCGGGTCTTCGAGATGTTCTACACCACACGGCCGCAAGGAACCGGCCTGGGGCTCTTCCTCGCCCGGACCGCCATCGAAAAGAACGGCGGCACGCTGGCCGTGGCCGATTCGGATGCCCCCGGCGCCCGCCTGCGCATGGAATTCCCCCTGGCCGCAAAGGAGCCGTCATGAACGCCGCCCGCATCTTGATCGTGGAAGACGACACCGACAACGGCCGCTCGCTGCTGGAAGCCATCGGCGACCTGGGCTACGAAGCGGAACTCGCAGCGACCGGCATGGCGGGCGTGGATGCGTTCCGCGCGCAAGGCGCGGACGTGGTCCTCACGGATCTCGTGCTGCCGGATATCGACGGCATCGAAGTCATGAAGAGAATCCGCGGGCTGGATGCCGGCCGCACGCCGGTGATCCTGATGACGGCCTACGGCTCCATCGATTCCAGCGTCCGCGCGATGAAGGAAGGCGCCTACGACTATCTCCAGAAGCCGCTGGACGTCGACGACCTGCAGGCCAAGCTGGCCCGGGCGCTGGAAACGGCTCGCCTGCGGAAACAGGTGGCGACGCTGAGCGACGAGATCCGCGGGCAATGGTCCGCCAAGGCCTGGGTGGCGGAGTCGCCCCCCATGCGCGAAATCGTGCGGCAAACGCTGGCCTTGGCGCAGACGAACGCGACGGTGCTCATCCGCGGCGAAAGCGGCACGGGCAAGGAGCTGGTCGCCCGCGCGCTGCACGCGGATGGACCGCGCGCCGCCGGCCCGTTCGTCGCGGTGAATTGCGCCGCCTTCGCGGAAAGCCTGCTGGAAAGCGAGCTGTTCGGGCACGAAAAGGGGGCGTTCACGGGCGCGGTGGCCCGCCATGCGGGCGCGTTCGAGCGGGCGCGGAGCGGCACGCTGTTTCTCGACGAAATCGGCGATGCGCCGCCTTCGGTGCAGGTCAAGCTGCTGCGCGTGCTGGAGGATCGCGAAATCATGCGCGTGGGCGGGCACGAGAGCTTCAAGGTCGACGTCCGCATGGTGTCGGCCACCAATCGCGACCTGGACGCGCGCGTCGCTTCCGGCGCGTTCCGACAGGATTTGCTCTACCGCCTGCAAGTCGTCGGCATCGCCCTGCCGCCGCTGCGCGGGCGCCGCGCGGACGTCCGCCCGCTGGCGGAACGGTTCGTCGCGCTGGCGCAGAAGGAACACGGCAAGCGCCTCCGCGAGGTGGAGCCCGAATGGTACGCGCGCCTGGAAGCCTACGCCTGGCCCGGCAACGTCCGCGAACTGCGCAACGTGGTGGAAGCCGCCGTGGTTACCGCGCCCGGCGAGGTGCTCGAAGCGGCCCGCTTGCGGCTGGATGGACCCTCGGCGAAAGCGGAGGAAACACCCGGCGTCTGGGCCGTTCCGACCGGCCTCACGCTCGAAGAAATCGAGAAGAAGATCCTGGAAGAGGCGCTGCGCAAAAATGGCGGCAACCGCAGCCTCACGGCGGAACAGCTCGGCCTATCGCGCCGCACCATCCAGCGCAAAATCCAGGATTACGGCCTGCCGTTCTGATTTTTCCGAGCCGGGAAAACGGCGCCGGACCGTTCGGTCCGGTTGTAGGCCGGGGTTATATCCCCGGCGGGGATTCGGGGCGGGGAATCTCAATATCCAATAACCAACACCCAATTTCAAATGTCCAATGGCTGCGGAAGGTAGGGACGGCTCTCAGAGCCGTCCGAGCTGTTCGGTTCGATTGTAGCCGGGGGCGGCGACCCCGGAGCATCTGAGAAGTCCCCGGTCGGCGTTGTAGGCCGGGGTTGCATCCCCGGCGGGATTCGGGCCGGAAACAGCCCGCCGCCCGTGCAAGGGCGGCCTACAAGGGTGAGAATCTCAATATCCAACAACCAACATCCAATTTCCAATGTCCAACGGGCAGGGCGGGGCGGGGATCGGAAATCCGTTCTCGCGCGGAGACGCGTAGGGCGCGGAGGATTATCCACCAGGATCGGATCCGGCGCGCGGCCGGGCGGCCGAAAGAGGCGGATTAATGGGGCTGCCTCTATTATATGTTGTTACTCTGCATTCGTGATTCCAACGGCCACCTTCTCTATTGTGCGCCTGAATTGTTCGCGTGAAATGTGGCCGTCTTTGTAGTCCGAAACGGCAAGCAGGACGTCTGCATATGTCTGGCGACTCAACTTGGCGCGATCAGAAAAGTGCAGAGAAGTGTTTAGAATCTGTAGGGTAAATGCCACGCCCGACATTATTAGCAAGGCGATGTTCAACTTTCTGTGTGCGTCTTTTGGAATGTACAACATTATGGCGAGCCCAAACGGGACGAGGATGGAACAGACAAGCGCAATAGCCATTAGGATGTTGAAAAACCACCAATCAAATACCGACCATACCCGCATGGATTCGAGGTGGCTCTCGCAGAACCGTAGAAGGAAATCCATTTGATTTGTGACCATGTTATATTCCTATCTCGTGGGGCGGGCGCGGAGGATTTTCCGCCAGGGTCGGATCCGGGGCGCGGCCAGGCGGCCGAAAGGGGTGGTTTTTAAATATCAACCCCGTTTACTGCTCAATTGCCCGTTTCTTGATCTTCTCGTATTCGTCTGCATCAATCGCACCGGCATCAAGAAGTTCCTTCGCTTTTCTAATCTGATCGACTCCCGAATCCTTCGCCATCCCTGTACTGGATGTGTCAACAAATGAAACCGCAATTCCCGTCCCGCCAACAATCGTGTTCTTGGCGCCAAATCCTGCGCCCATAGTCCCAAAGTATCCTCCGGCAATGTTCTTTCCCGTTTTAACGTTGATTATGGCATCAACTTTATCCCCATATGTGGATAACGCCACGCGTTTCAGGCCCTCCTCGACAAGTTTCTGGGCTTCAATGGACAGATCCAACGTGCTGCCGTAGGCAACCCCCTTGTCGTGTCTGTACTCGACGTTGCCGAGAACGACATAGGGGCGCGAGGCATCGCTTTCGAATAGTAAAATGTCCTTCGTAAGAGGTGGGGCGGAAGACTTGGCATTATCTGCCGATTGCGAGGTTGCATTTTGACTTGGTTCGGAGCCCTCGCCTTTGGGCAGCTCAGTTACAGGCGCGGAAGTGGGCATGTCCTCAACCGTTATATTGGGCGAGTGATCGGTTTTTCCATCAGAACGAACCGCGGCCGCATCTGGGCATGTCTGCAACTCAAAGTCCTCGATTTGCTTTCCGCGCGGATAGGTGATGCCCTTCCACAGGTCCCCGAAAAGGTTTTTGATCAATACGGGCGGGAACCACGACCATAAAATGTTTCCGCTAGAATATCTCACTTCGACTTGCTGTTTCTTGGGAGCGGATACATAGCCATCTTTTGCAACCGTTATATATGTTAACCCAACGGGCAAATTTCGAACCCGTATCGACGCTGGAGTTGTCATGCCGCTATCGACATCATTTAAATACACTTTTGCTCCAGACGGGCTCGAAGAGATGCCGAGTGAGCTGCACCCGGACAAAAGGCACGCCACAATAACAAGGAAAGTCCACGGGACTAGCATGCTGTTCGTATTGCCGCCGCGCCTTTGTTCATTCATCGCATTACTCCTCTCATGATCGAGTTTATTGGTTTTCAAAGAATTGGGTAAGGGGGGCAGATCCGCCACAGAAGCGATCCTCCAAAAGGGCTGAAAATTCGGCTAGTGCGACTAGAAGCCGACAAATCATGCGGAGACTCTGGTTCATCTTGCGCCGCAATCTGCATGTGAGGATAAATTAGCTGAATATCACTGACAGGTCAACGGCGCAGTATGCTTGCATTCAGGTGCATGTGGGTCAAAAAACGCCGTGCAATGGGGGCGGGCAAGCGGTCGTTATATTGCGCAAAGACGCCGAGGGCGCGGAGGATTTTCCGCCAGGATCGGATCCGGGGCGCGGCCGGGCGGCCAGAAGGGACGGATTTGAAAATTATAGGACAGCCCCCTTGTTCCTTTTAGTGAGGGAAAGAATTTTCTCGAATAGTGTATGCTTACTTGTTTCGATTTCGGGTTCAGCCAAAATTGGCGCCCGTACTTTTTTGAAGTGATACAGTGCGACACCCTCTCCGGGCAGCACCCACTCGTTTGTGCTTGCCGTGATGCCAGATGGCAACGGATCGATATAGCCTCGAGATGGGATATCGCATTCTGGTACACAGAATGTAAACCATGCGCAATCATAATCATGGTCATCATCAAATGTGAGGCTTGCATAAAAACCTTGTGCCGGATAGCGGGCATAAATTATTTGTATTGGTTCATTTGCAGGCACAATCATTGTTGAGGTTATTTTAACATCAACATCTTCCTTCAATTCGATGTTCTTCTGAAATTCACCAATTAGAGTGATTTCTGTATTCTTGCGCTTGCTTTCAATATTTACGTTTGACAAATTGCCGGTAAAGTTGCCAACGCATATTTCATAATTGAGCAGCCACTTGTCTATTTTGGGGGCGTATGATTCTGGAAAGTTAACTGCTTGATAAAAGCGAAATGGCACAACTATTCCACTATTCAAATGGTGCACATGTAGTCTAAACGACTGTGTATAATGACTAATTAATGTGTTACCGCAATCGGGATTATTTCGTAGACTAGTTGTGCTTTTATAATTTGTGGCATATGGCGAAGACAAGGATGTCGACAGCACATTTTCTAAATGAGAGTGGAGCGTGGGTTCTATCTCATGGGCAGTCGGCTGCACCATGTCCAAGTGCAATTTTGTCCGAAGTGTATTTTTTGCATCATGTGATAACAGATGTGCAACGTCGCAACCCGAGAAAAGGGATGCAACGGTTTTTGGGCTCTTCGCGTCTTCGTGTGGGTGGGTTTCATAGCTTTTCGAGCATGCAAGTG
>CAZECJ010000040.1:0-21979 GCA_964510645.1 uncultured Verrucomicrobiota bacterium
CCGCAGGAGACGCAGTGCCAGGAGCCGTGCACGGTGGGCAAGAGCCTGAAATCCGTGGAGAAGGCGGTTTCGATCGGGCGCCTGGAACGCTACGTGGCCGACTGGGAGCGGGCCAAGGGCGCGGCGGCGGCGCCGGTCGTGGCGCCGGCGACGGGCAAGAAAGTGGCGGTGGTGGGCAGCGGTCCGGCGGGGATCACGGTGGCGGCGGACGTGCGGCGCGCCGGGCACGAGGTGGTGCTGTTCGAGGCGTTCCACAAGGCGGGGGGGGTGCTGGTGTACGGGATTCCGGAATTCCGGCTGCCGAAGGCGATCGTGCGGGCGGAGCTGGACACGCTGCGGCAGATGGGCGTGGAGATCCGCACGAATTTCGTCGTGGGGCGCACGCGCAAGATTTCGGGCCTGATCGAGAAGGACGGGTTCGATGCGGTGTTCGTGGGCTCGGGCGCGGGGCTGCCGAAATTCATGAACATCGAAGGCGAGAACCTGGTGGGCGTGTATTCGGCGAACGAGTACCTGACGCGGTCGAACCTGATGAAGGCCTACGACACGGCGCATGCGGTCACGCCGATCCACGCGGCGCAGCGGGTGGCGGTGCTGGGCGGCGGCAACGTGGCGATGGATGCGGCGCGCACCGCGCTGCGCCTCGGCGCGAAGGAAGTGCATCTGATCTACCGCCGCACGGAAGTCGAGATGCCCGCGCGCGTGGAGGAGGTGGCCCACGCCAAGGAGGAAGGCGTGCAGTTCCACATGCTGCAGAACGCCAAGCGCATCCTGGGCGAGAACGGCAAGGTGACGGGCATCGAGTGCCTGCGCTACGAGCTGGGCGAGCCCGACGCCAGCGGGCGGCGGCGCCCGGTGGAGGTCAAGGGCAGCGAATTCCAGATGGGGATGGACGCGGTGATCGTCGCGATCGGCAACGAGTCGAATCCGCTGATCGAACAGACCACGCCGGGGCTGGCGGTGGACAAGTACGGGCACATCGTGACCGACGAGAACGGCCGCACGAGCATCCCCAAGGTATTCGCGGGCGGGGACATCGTTCTGGGCGCGGCGACGGTGATTTTAGCGATGGGCGAAGGCCGCAGGGCGGCCGCCGCCATCAACGAGATGCTGAAGGGATAGAAATATTCATTCCTTCTTCATCCAGTTGGGCTTAGAAGCAGGCGGGAGGTGTAACCTCCCGCCTGTCTGCGTCGACTGACAGGACGAACCCCGCGGAGAGAATCATGCAAAAACAGAAAAGCAAGGGATGGATGTTGTGGATGTTGGCGCTGGCGGCGGCCGGCGGCGGCGTCTGGGGTTGGTTCCATTTCCGGGCCGCAAGCGGGAACGGCGCGACGCAATACAAGACGACGGCGCTGGAGCGGGGCGACATCGTGCAGACGGTGACGGCGAACGGCTCGCTGGGCGCGGTGCAGACGGTGGCGGTCGGCAGCGAGGTGTCCGGGAAGATCGTCGAACTGTTCGCGGATTTCAACTCGGCGGTGACGAACGGGCAGATGTTGGCGCGGCTGGATGCCTCGACCTACGAGCGGGAACTGGAGCAGGCGGAGGCGGAACTGGAAAGCGCGAAGGCGTCGCTCAAGCTCGCCCAGGCGAATTTCAAGCGCGCCGAGGAATTGCGGGCGCTGGAACTGGTGAGCCAGGCCGACTACGACCAGGCCGAGGCGACGATGGCGCAGGCGCAGGCGTCCCTGCAGGTGCGCCAGGCGAGCCTGAGCAAGGTACGCGTGGATCTGGAGAAGACGACCATTTTTTCGCCGATGGATGGCGTGGTGATTTCGCGGGCGGTCGACGTGGGCCAGACGGTGGCGGCGAGCCTGAACGCGCCGACCCTGTTTACGCTGGCGCAAGATCTGCGCCAAATGCGCATCGAGGCGCAGATTTCCGAGGCCGACGTGGGCGGGGTGGAAGAGGGCCAGACCGTGACCTTTACCGTGGACGCCTATCCGACGCGGACGTTCACGGGATTGGTGAACCAGGTGCGGTTTGCCGCCATCACCAACCAGGGCGTCGTGAACTACGTCGCGATCGTGGACGTGGACAACGGCGACCTTAAGCTGCGGCCGGGCATGACGGCGAACGCGTCGGTGGTGACGGCCAAGCGGGAAAATGCGCTGCGCCTGCCGAATTCGGCGCTGCGCTTCCGTCCGCCGGAAGGTGCGGCGGTCGCGCCGCCGTCGCGGCCGGAGAAAATCGCCGCGGCGGAAGAGGCGCCCGGCGGCGAACGTGCGGGCGCGCGGGGACACGGGGAATGGAACGGCCGCGGGCATGGCGAGGGAAACGATGCAGGCGATGCGGCGCGCAAGCAGGTGTACGTGCTGGATGAAAAGGGCGGTTTGCGGGTGCAGCCGGTGCGGCTCGGTATCAGCGACGGCACCTGGACGGAAGCGCTCGAACCCGGGCCGAAGGAAGGCGATTTGATCGCAACGGGCATCCAGACGGCGGCGGAAAAAGAAAATTCGGGGAAATCCGGAGCGAGTTCGCCGTTCATGCCGGGCCGGCCGCGCGGATCGTCCGGCGGGCCGCCGCCCCCGATGTAGAGGCCAAAAACATGGACGTCAAACCCGTCATCCAGCTGGACGGAGTGGAAAAGGTCTACCAGACCGGCGAGGTCGCGGTGAAGGCCGTGCGCGGGGTGTCGCTGACCGTGATGCCGGGCGAATTCGTGGCGGTGATGGGGGCGAGCGGTTCGGGTAAATCCACGCTGATGAACCTGATCGGCTGCCTGGACCGGCCGACGGAGGGGCGCTACCGACTGGACGGCGAAGAGGTGGGGGCGCTGTCGAAGAGCGAGCTGTCGGGAGTGCGGAACCAGCGGCTGGGATTCGTGTTCCAGGGGTTCAACCTGCTGTCGCGGACGTCGGCGCTGGAGAACGTGGAGTTGCCCCTGTTGTATTCGCCGAGCGGGCATGGGCGGCGCGAGCTGCGGCGGCGGTCGCTGGCGGCGCTGGCGCAAGTCGGGCTGTCGGAACGGGCGGAACACCATCCCAGCCAGCTTTCGGGCGGACAACAGCAGCGCGTGGCGATCGCGCGCGCGCTGGTGAACGAGCCGGCGCTGCTGCTGGCGGATGAACCGACGGGCAACCTCGACACGCGAACGAGCCTCGAGATCATGGCGATTTTCCAGGAGCTGAACCGCAAGGGCATGACGATCCTGATGGTGACGCACGAGCCGGACATCGCGCGGTATTGCCTGCGCGAAATCACAATGCGCGACGGCCGCGTCATCTCCGACCAAGCGGTGGCCGACCGCCTCGATGCCGCCGCGGAGTTGGCGAAAACCCAGAAGCCGGAGGACGCGCCGTGAAATTTTCCTCGACCTGGATGATCGCGCTGCGCGCGCTGCGGCGGAACTTGATGAGGTCGGCGCTGACGATGCTGGGCATCATCATCGGCGTGGCGGCGGTGATCGCGATGGTGGCGATCGGGACCGGGGCGAAGGAGCAGGTGGCGTCGAGCATCGCGCAGATCGGGCAGAACACGGTGCTGGTGATGTCGGGGGCGGGTTCGCGCGGCGGGGTGCGAGGCGGGTGGGGCAGTTCGCCGACGCTGACGCGGCAGGACTACGAGGCGATCCGGAAGGAAATCCCGGGGGTGATCCGCGCAACGCCCGACGTGCGCAAGAACGCGCAGGTGATGGCCGGCAACCAGAACGTGAACACGACCGTCAACGGCGCCGGGGAGGATTACGCCGAGATCCGGGCGTGGGAGTTTCTCGAAGGCGGGAATTTTTCGGCGGCGGACGTCAAGGCGTCGGCGAAGGTGGCCATCCTGGGGCAGACGGTGGCGACCAATCTGTTCGGCGACGCGAGCCCGGTGGGGCAGGTCGTGCGGATCCAGAACGCGCCCTACGTGGTGGTGGGCCTGTTGAAGCCCAAGGGCATGAGCATGATGGGTTCGGACCAGGACGACGTGGTGCTGGTGCCGTGGACGAGCGCGCTGGTGCGGCTGACGGGGACGGACTCGTTCCGGTCCATCACGGTGCAGGCGGAGAGCGCGGAGCAGGTGGAAACGGTGATGGAAGAGCTCTCGGCGCTGTTGCGGCAGCGGCACCGGATCCGCGACGGCGCGGAGGACGACTTCCACGTGCGCAGCCAGCAGGAAATCATGGAAATGGCCACGTCGACGGCCCAAACGATGACGCTGCTGCTGGCGGCCATCGCCGGGGTGTCGCTGCTGGTGGGCGGCATCGGAATCATGAACATCATGCTGGTGAGCGTGACGGAGCGGACGCGGGAAATCGGCGTGCGCATGGCGGTGGGGGCGCGCGGGGGCGACATCCTGTTGCAGTTCCTGGTGGAAGCGGTGGTGTTGAGCGTGGGGGGGGGATTGATCGGCATCGGGCTCGGCGAAGGCATCGCCCAGATCGTTTCGGCGAAGCTGGGCTGGAACACGCTGGTTTCGCCGGAATCGGTGGCGCTGGCGTTTGCCTTCAGCGCGGCGATCGGCATCTTTTTCGGATTCTATCCGGCGCGAAAGGCGTCGGGTCTGGATCCCATCGAGGCGCTCAGATATGAATAAATCCAAGACAATGTCCAATATCCAATGTCCAATGTCCAATGCCCAAGTGGGAATGGTCGCGATGTTGGCGTTGCTGGCGATTTCCGCGCCGGCGGCGGAGAAGACGAGCCTCAATATGACGCTGGCGGATTGCGTCGGCCTCGCGCTGGAAAACAACCTGGATCTCCGGATCGAGAAGATCGCGCGGGAAGTGGCGAAGAAGGAAGTGGCCGCGGCCCAGGGCGGCTACGATCCCACCCTGACCATTTCCGGGAAGCGGACGCACGAGGAAACCCTGGGTTCCGCGGATGCGGAATCCGAGCGGCTGGAAGGCGAATCGGACGTCGATTCCTACGCGGCGTCCGTGGGCGGCGCGACGGCGCTGGGCGGACTGAGCTACGACATCGGCGCGCGGACGGGCGATTCGACCGGCACGAGCGCGGAGGGGAACCCGTTCGACACGAGCAGCGGCAGCGCGGGCCTCACGCTGACGCAGCCGCTCTTGAAGGGCTTCAAGACCGACGGCACGCGCTACCAGGTGGCGATCGCGCGCCAGCAGTCCGCGGAAGCGGACGTCCAGCTCGAGGCGCAGATCCAGGACGTCCTCGCGCAGGTGGAAACCGCGTGGTACGCCCTCCTCCAGGCGCACGAAAGCATTCTCGTGCAGGAGGACGCCGTGCGGCTGGCGACGCAACTGTATGAAGACAACCGGCGCAAAGTGCAGATCGGGGCGATGTCCATCCTCGACGAAAAACAGGCGGAGAGCCAGGCGGCGGCGGCACGGGCGGATTTGAGTTCCGCGAAGCGCACCTACGCCGAGGCGCAGAACCGGCTGAAGACGCTGCTCTTCGCCGACCACCGGACCACCCGCGACCTGGAAATCGCGGCCATCGGCGAACTGTCGTCCGGACCGATAGGCGTGGATTCGGCGGCCAGCGGCGAGCGGGCGCTGGAACAGCGGCCCGATCTGCGGCAGGCGCGGATGGCGCTGGCGCGGCAGGGCATCACCGTGAAGTATCAGCGGAACCAGACGCTGCCGTCGCTGGATCTCGTAGGCGGCGCGGGCGTGGCGGCGAGCGGCGAAGAAAGCCAGGGCGACGTCGTCGATCGGATGGAGTCGGCGGACGAGCCGTATTGGACGGCGGGCGTGACATTGTCGGTTCCGCTTGGCAACCGCGCGGCGAAGGCCCGCCACGCGCAAAGCCTCGCCAACGAAGAGAAAATGAAATTGGAACTGCGCCAGCTCGAAGAGACGGCGCTGGTGGAGGTGGACGACGCGGCGGCGGCGGTGACGACGGGTCTCGAGCGAGTGAACGCCACGAAGGAATCCCGGAAATATGCCGAGCAGGCGCTGGCGGCGGAGCAGCGGAAGCTGGAAAACGGCAAGAGCACCAGCTTCGTGGTGCTGCAGCTCCAGCGCGATTTGACGAACGCGCGCAACGCGGCGATCCAGGCGCTGATGGACTATAACCAGCAGTGCGCGGCCCTGGCCTTGGCCGAGGGGGCGATGCTCGAACGCCACGACGTGGCGTTCATCGAGGAATAGGGGCGCCGGGCCGCCGCGGCGCGCCTAGACGTCGACGGCGTCGCCCGTGCGCACGAACAGCAACGTGCAGGCGATCTGCTCCGGCGGGATGGCGAAAAGCTTGGCCACGGCTTGGCGGTAGTCGTTCATCTGCGCGCGGTGGCGCTCCGGATTCGGCGCGCGGTCGGTCTTGTAATCAAGGACGCGAGCCCGGACGGGGCGGCCCGCGGCATCCTTTTCGAGATGCAAGCGGTCGATCTTGCCCGACAGCCATTTGCCGCCGAGGATCGCTTCGAAGGCTTGCTCGCGCAGGAGTTCGACGGCGCCCGCGGGCTTTTCGAAGAAGGCGCGATTGCGGGGGTTCTCCAGGAGGCCGACCACGAGCCGGACGTCGGCGGGATCGGCGTCCGCGAAGGCGGGCGCTGCGCCGGGAGCCAGCCAGCCGATTTGCTCGAACAGGGCATGGACGCGCGTGCCCAGATCGCGGGCCTCCGCGCCCTCGGGCCGGAAATGCCGTCCGTCCTGGCCTTCGCCCCCGGCGTGTTCCTGCGAGGCCACGTGCGACTCCAGCGGGTGTTCGGCGGCGGCTTCCGGCAGATCGCCGCTCCGCGGCGGCGCGCCCGCGGCCGCGGGCGGTTTCTCTCCGCCGGATTTTTGTTTCCACCACGTGCGGTCGCCGATTTCCCAGACGGGCGCCGCGGCGTCGGGCGCCGCGGCGGGCGCGAGCGAGTTCTGGAGCACGGCGTCGAGGCGCAGAGTGCCGCTCTTTTCCGCGGGGGCGAGGGTGACGAGATGGAGCGCGCACTTGGCGCGGGTCATGGCGACGTAGAGGAGGCGGAGTTCTTCCAGCGCGCTGCTGCGCCGATCCGCGGCGTATTGCGCGGCCAACACGGGATCGGCTTCGACCGCTTTTGCCGCGGGGGAGGACAGGATCCAATCGACGGGAGGGGCGGGATCGGCCGCGGCCCTTTCATGGACCAGCAGCGGTTCTTTGCTGTGGGCCGTGATGCCGTTCGTCCCCAGGGCGGGCAAAATGACGACGTCGTATTCCAGCCCCTTGGCCTTGTGCATGGTGAGGATATGGACGTTGGAGCCGCTTTGCTCGGCGGGGATTTCCTGCGCCTGCACGAAGGAGCAGAAGAGGAGCGCATTGCCGTCCGGAATCCGGTCGAATTCGGCGGCGATGGAAATCAGCAGCCGGAGGCGGCTTTGTTCCAGCGTGGCCAGGCCCAGCTCGAGCCGGGTGGCCAGGCGGGTCGCGAATCCGGCATAGCCCTGTTCGCGGATGAGCCGTCCCCAGGCCGCCAGATCGGCGGGCGCGAGCGAGAGGACCGAAGCCAGCGCCGACATTTCCACGTGCCGCCGGGCGAACTCGTCGCCGGGATGCTCGATGAGCTTGGCGAAAGACAGGATGGCGGGGATCAAGGTGTTGTCGAGCAATTCGGAGTTGCCGGCCCAGACCGCATGGAGGCCCTTCTTCGCGAGCGCGCCCAGCATGGCGAGGCCGTCGGGATTGCTGCGGGCGAGGATGGCGACGGAGATCCGCCCGAAGTCGGGAATCTCGTTCCGCAGTTGTTCCACGAGCTCGGCGGCGCGCCGGATGGATGGCGGATATCCGTCATCGGCCTCGTCTGGATCCTCCTCCGCGAGTCGGGGCAAGACGTGGAGCGCGACGTGGCCGGCGAGCTCCCGGTTGGGGGCGGCCGCCTCGTGCGGCGTCCATTCGGCGGCCCATTGCGCAGCGATGCCGGGCCAATCGCTCCGGAGCTGTTCGTTCGCGGGCAGCGGCAGGTCCGGCAGCGAGCGGAAGACCCGGTTGACGGCGTCGAGAACGACGGGGCTGGAGCGCCACGAATGAACGAGCGGGGCGGGTTCCGCGATGGCCGGCTCGGCGCCGGGGCGGTTGTACTTGGCCAGAATGCGCCGGAAAAGCCGCGGATCGCCGCCGCGCCACTGGTAAATGGCCTGCTTGACGTCGCCGACGTAGAACAACGTGCGGTCGCCGTCGGGATTCTGGAGAACTTCGTCCACTAGGTTTTCGATGACGGACCATTGGAGCAGCGACGTATCCTGGAACTCGTCGAGCAACCAGTGGCGGAAACGCGCGTCGAGCCGGAAATCCATCAGCGTCCGCAGGCGCGCCGGCGCCGGCCCGGCGGCGGGATCCAGCAGGTGCGCAATGTCGTTGAAGGCCAGCTGCCCCGTGCGGACGATATGGTCGTGGCGATTGCGGCCATAGGCCGCCAGCAACTGGTAGAGGCCCCGGGTGCGCGCGACCTGCTTGCCGAGGAGGACGAACCGGGCGTGCGCGAATGCGGCGGCCAGCGCGGCCTGCGTTTCGGCCGGAAGGGGGAGGACCGTCCGGCGGATCTGGACGGAATCGCGGACGCCCTTCGGATCGGCGAAGGCCTGGTAGAGGCGCTCCGCGAGGGCGTTCTTGAAATCGAAATCGCCGCCTTGGCGGACGGTTTCCAGCACCGCGGAAAAGCGGCTCCAGTCGTCCCGCGCCTGGCCGGGCTTGAGCGCGGCCGCCGGGCCTTCGAGCGCCGCGAAGACGGCGGGCCAATCGGGTTCCTTCGGCGCCGGAAGTCCGCCGGTCCAGATGCGGGCGGCGTTGCCCCAGGCGTCGGGCTCCGGCGCCCGCCGGTACAGCGCGTACTGGTTTCCGATCAGATCGCGGATGGCGCCATAGACGCTTTTCTTTTCTTCGCCGAAGGTCGCCCGCTTGAAGGCCTCCATCAGCTCGCCGCGTTCTGCGGCGCCCGCGGCCTTTTGCCCGAGCAGCCGCTGCAAGACGAGATCCTCTTCGGCGGTCTGCGCTTCCGGCGCGACGGCCGGTTCGGCGGCGATGCCGTATTCGAGGCGGAACTGCCGGAGAATCTGCAAAAAGAACGAGTCCAGCGTGCCGATGCGCAGCCCGGGGAGGGCGTAGACGAGCGCGCGCAGGGCGTCTTGCGCGGCGTTCCGGTCCGCAAATCCCGGCAGCCCGCCGTCGGCCAGCTGCCCGTTCAATTGCGCAAATCCTTTTTCGGATCCGGCCGCCTGCGCCAGGCGTGTCAAAATGCGCGACAAGATTTCGCCGGCGGCCTTGCGGGTGAACGTCAGCGCGACGATGGAAGTGGGCTCCGCGCCGCGGGCCAGCAAGGCGAGATAGCGGCTGCTGAGGGCAAAGGTCTTGCCGGTGCCGGCGGAGGCCGCCATGGCCGCGCTGCGGATCTGGACGGGCGCGCTCATGGCGGGCCCGGCTTCCGGATTAGCTCCGCGCCGCCGGCGAAGAGCGGCTCGAAATCGTCGAAGGCAATCGTCTTGTCCGTCGGCGGCCAGAACGTGCCCGCCCGGATGTCGGCGACGACCGCGCGGGCCTTGGCGAGGGCGGATTCGTAGAGGTCTTCGCCGTCCTTGGCCCGGAATTCCAGCGCGGCGATTCCGGTCTTGGCGACGGCCTTGGGCAGGTTGAAATAGCCGACGGAGACTTGCGAAGCCTGCGGATGCAGTTGCTCGTAGACGTAGCGGTAGAGCGGTAACTGGAGATCGCCCCAGCGTTCGTCCGAGCGGGGCCGGAAATGGGTCTGGAGGGGCGAATCCCCGCCCTCGGAGGTTTTGTAGTCGAGGATGCGGATCGCGCCGCTTTCCAGATGCCGGTCGATGCGGTCGATGCGCGCCTTGAGGATCATTCCGTCGAGTTCGGCCTCGTATTTTTCTTCGGCCGCGACGATCCGCCAGCCTTCGCGCACCGCGGCCGCGTGGACTTTTGCCGCGGCGATCAGCCGCTGGCGCAGGGAGTCCAGCTGCACGATCGCGGCGAACGAAGGCTGCGGACCGTATTGCGCTCTCGCCAGCCGGTCGAGTTCGCCGAGCAGAAGGGCCTGGAGCTCGCCTTCGTCGTCGAGGGCCTCGTGCTTCTTCAGGATGCGGAGGGCGTCGTGGGCCAGATTTCCGAAATTCAGCGGATCGATCTCGCGGGCCCCGTCGTCTTCCGCCCGCATGCCGAGCACGTGGCGGAGATAGAAGCGGAACGGACAGGCGAGATAGGCCTTGAAAGCGGTCACCGACAGCGCACCGGGAATCTGCTCCGGCCGGCACGCGGGCGGCGCGAGCGGGAGCACGGGCGCGGCCGGGGCGGAAGACGCTCCGGCGCGCAACGCCGGCCGGCCGAAGAGCAGATCCACGCGCCTCGGCAGCTCATCGGCGGGGCAGGCCAGCAGGAGGCGCGAGGGCAGCTGCGGATCCTGGTTGGCGGCGCGGCGGCTATGCAGGAAACGAACGCCGCCGGGCGGGCGGGAAGCCAGCAAGGTCCGGGCGAGGAACAGGTCGCGGGCCAGCCGGTCGCGGTTGCCCGCGAGGCCGGCGCGGACGCGGATGGAATCCGGCAGGAAGGCGTCGCCCATGCGCGTTTCCGGCACGACGCCCTCGCGCAGGTCGGCGAGGAGGACTGCGGGCGCGGTTTCCCACTGTACTTCCAGCCAGCCGAGGGTTTCGCGCGTCGCCGACGGATCGGGCTTGGGGAAGACCGTCGCGGTGGCCAGCGCCGCCAGCAGCACGTCCGCGGATTCGTCCGGATCCAGCCGCAGCCGCCGCGCGGAATCCTCCGTTGCCCGGACGAGATCGGCCAAGCCCTTCGCGGCTTCGGCAAACAGCGGATCGGGCGGAAAGCCGGCCGTGGGCCGGCGGCAGTCGTAGAGGTCCGCCAAGAAGACGGAGAGCGGATCGGCGAAATGCGTTTTCAGTTCTTCCAGCGCCCCGGAAAGGACGGCGCAATCCTTGTCTTGCTTGGCGAAGCGCCGCAAATCGTCGAACGTCGCCGGCAGGTGTTCGGCCTGGCACCGGTCGAGCGGCGAAAGAAGCGCGCGGGCATCGTCGAGGCCGAGCCGGACGCCGAGCCAATCCTGCGCGTCGGGATGCCGCAGGAAGGCGGCGGCAGACGCGTAATCCCGCCGGCGCCGGAGCGCGAGCCACGCCGCCAGCAGCCGTCCGGGCGCGGTGGCGGCCAGCGGCTCGCCGTTGGGGAGATATAGCGAGAAGCCCTCGGTCTGCAGGCGGCGGGCGAGGGCCCGTGCATTATCCGGATCGGGCGTGCAGACGGCCATGGCGCGGTTTTTCCGGTCCGCTTCGCTCAGCAGCGCCGCCAGCGTCTCCGTCGCGTCGGGCGCCTGCTCGAAGACGTGGATCTGGCGTTCGTCCAGCGGCAGCGGCTCGTTTTCCCAGCGGCCGGGCACGGGGCGGCCCCAGTCGTCGAAACGATCCGCCTCCGATTCCGGGGCCAGGATATGCAGCTCCACCGGGACCGTCGCGGCCAGGGCCTGCAGCCGTCGGATCGCCAGCGCGGAGAAATCCGGCACGAACAGCGCGAGCGCGCGGGAATATGGCTCCGCCGCCGCCGGACGCCTTGCCGCTTCCCGGCGGGCCGCCAGCGGGTCTTTTCGCCCGAGCCGGGCGACGTCCTGCACGAGCCCCTTTTCCAGCTGGTCGATTTCCTCCCAGCGCGCCCGTTCTTCGTCGGGCACGAGCGGCGGCAAATCGGCGGCGGCGCGGTCGGCTTCGGCCAGTTGCCGCCGGACGTCCTGGAGCTGCGCGGCGATGCCGAGCGCGAACGGAAAATCCCACGCGACGTCCGTCGCGGGGAAGAGGGCGGGCAGCTGATCGCGCTGCGCCAGCAGCCGTTTGGCCAGCAGGGCCAGGATCAGGGTGTCGTCCGCCGCCTCGGGCGGCGTGGGCACCAGATGCTCCGGCGTCACGATGGAGCCGGCCAGGACGGCGGTTCCGCGGGCAGCCGCGGCCCGGGCCAATTCCGCGCGCAGGCGGCGGCCCGCGTGGCGCGTCGGCACCACGATCAGGCACCCGCGCAGATCCAGCGGACCGTTTCCGGTCCAGCCCCGCGACAGGATTTCCACGGCGGCGGGCAGCGCAGGCGTCGTCCAGTCGTGGAAATGCCGGGAAAGGATCACGCCGGAACCGTGACGGAAACAGAGGAAAAAATCAATTCCAACCCAACGCAAAACGGGTCCGGGCGTCTCTTCCGATCGGAGTTGGCCTCTCCTCCGGTTATTTTTTGCGTCGGCCGGGTTTTGGGGTAGACTCCCTTCCGGAAATTCATCAGAGTTCGGCAGAATTTCCGACCCGGAATGCGGGATGCGGATCCAGAGTGATTTGCGCGGAAACCGAAACAGGCAGGACAACCGAAAACCAGAACCCCACGGGAGGACGAAGCGCATGAAGAAGAACCTGATGACGATCGGTCTGGCGGCGATGTTGGCGCAAGCGGCGTTGGCGGGGCAACCCCAAGGGGCCGGCGAGTCTGCGCAGAAGGTCATCGACGTCAACGGAGTGATTTCGGTGGAGGCGGAAAACTACACGACCCAAACGGGCTATGCCCGGATTGTCAATGCCGGCGCCTCGGGAGGGGCCGGGATGAAGGCGACCGGGCCCGAGGGCAGCCGGCTGGATTACCAGTTCGACGTTCGGCAGGCGGGAACGTGGTACGTCTGGATCCGGGCCTATGCCACGGCCAACGAGAACAACGGCTACCAGCTGAGCTTGGACGGCCGGTATCAGGGCGACATCTATCTGAAAAAAATCGGCTGGAGCTGGCTGCCCGAATGGCTGCGAGGGCATAGCCATTCGGGTCCGGTCACGGTGAACCTGACGGCGGGGCGCCATACCTTTTCGATCCTCAAGCGGAAGATTGAAAATCCCCTGATCGACAAGATCGTGCTGACCCGGTCCGCCGTGCCGCCGTCGGGGTATGGGCCGGCGGCCACGCCGTCCAACGGGATGGACGCCTACGAGCCGGACGACACCTTCGCCACGGCCAAGACGATCGCCAACGGGCAGACGCAGAGCCGGTCCCTCCACGTGGCGGGCAAGCCGGACTACGCGAAGTTCGTGGTCGGCGGCGCGGGCGCGGTGAACGTGCGCCTGGAAACCTCCGGGACCAGCGGCGACACGCAGCTGTGGCTGTTCAAGGCGAACGGCACGCTGATCGCCTACGACGACAATTCCGGCGTCGGGAATTTCTCGCGGATCGCGGGTGCCTCGCTGGCGCCGGGAACGTATTACGTCGGGGTTGGGGAGTACGGCAACAACGGGACTATTTCCGCCTATGCGCTGAAGGCCAACTGGACGGCGGCCGCGATAAAAGTGGATGCCTACGAACCGGACGACATCCAGTACTCCCCCAAGGCGATCGCGAACGGCCAAGCCCAGGTGCGCAGCATCCACGCGGCAGGCAACGAGGATTGGGTGAAAGTCACGGTGGGGGGCCGCGGCGGACGGAACGCGGTGTTCCAGACTGCCGGAACGAGCGGCGACACGCAGCTGTGGCTGTTCAAGGCGAGCGGCGCGCTGATCGCCTACGACGACAATTCCGGCGTCGGGAACTTCTCGCGGATCGCGGCCGCCTCGCTGGCGCCGGGAACGTATTACCTCCGGATCCGCGAATACGGCCACAACGGGACCATTCCTCCCTTCACCCTGTGGGCGGCTTGGACCGCCCTGTAAGCTGTTTTCCGGCCGCCGCGGCGGGGCAGGAAATGAAAAGAGCGGCGAGAATGGCCGGAGTTCGGTCCTGCGGTGGCTGGCTTGCCGTCGTGGCCGTTCTGGCCGCCTGCGGCCGGCAGGAGGAATCCGCGCCGCCCGTCCCGCCGGTTCTGGCTCCGGTCGCTTCCGCTGCGGCGGAGTCCGCGGACGCGCGCGCGGAGATCGCCGGCGCGGATTTCTCCGGCGGCGATCAGGAGGGGGCTTTTCCCGGCGAACCCGAGGCTGCCGAGCCCGGGTTCGAGCCGGAACCCTCTCTGGCGCCCGCCGAATTCCTGCGGGTGCTCCGGGAGGCGATTGCCGCCAACCGGGATCCGGTCGACGTGCAGCAGCTTCTGGAGCGCGTTCCGGCCGATCCGGCGTTGCTGGCGGAACTCAAGGCCCTGATGGACGACCCCGCCACCGAGCCGGCGCTGCGGGGCTATGCCGCCGAGGCACTGGTCCGGGCCGGCACGGCCAATGCGATGGAGCACGTGCTGGACGACCTGCTGGCGGCATCCCGCGCGGGCGACGAGGAGCGGATCAACCTGGATTTGACGGCGCTGGAAGCTCCCACCACGCTCGAGGGCATCGAAGTGCTGTTCGATCTCCTGCTGGGGCAGGGGGCGTATGCGGGAAACGCGGGCGAGCTTTCCCCCGAAGTCGTCGGGGCGCTGCGGAAGGCCTTGCTGGCCTGTCCCGACCGGGAGGCGGTCGGCGATCTGGCGGCCCAGCTGTATTTCGATCCCGACGTCTTGGCGGACAAGCAAGCGATGTGGGAACTCTTCGACGGAGTGTCCCATCCGGCCATGCTGGCCCAGCTGGCCGCCCGCGCCTACGAGGAGAATCTGTCCGAAAATGCCGCGCAATTCATGGAGCGCCTCGGCGAGTCGGACGAGCAGGCCGTCGTCCAGGCCGTCGTCCAGCTGTCTTCCAATCCAGCGGTCCCCGTGGACGATGTCGCCGGAGCTCTCTACCAATGGAGCCTCCGGCATCCGGAAGACGCGTTGCCGGGCTTGTTCATCGAATATGTGACGGATTCGTCCCGGCCGCCGTCCGAACGCAGCGTCGCTGCGTTCGGTTTGGCGGGAACGGCCGATCCGGAATTCGCCCGGCAAGCCCTCGACAAGGCGTTGGCCCACGAGACCGATCCGGCCGTGAAAATGGATCTGGAACGGGCGCTTGCCCTGATCGCGCCGGATCCGCGCTGAGGGGGACCGGCGCGGTTCAGGGTTGTTTCCCTGAGATTTTCCAAAGGATCGGGGCGCTGGCCAGGGAGATCGCCGTGGCCAGGACGAGGGCGCCGATCACCGAGAATCCGACGATCTCGACCAGCGAGTCGAACATCCCGTTGGCCGCGAGATTGCACAGGATCAACGATCCGCCGAAGACGCTCCAAAACCATTTGCGGCGCAGGGCGACGAAACGACGGAACCGGTTTGGATCGGATGTCCGGTTCATGGCGCGGAGGAGCGCGCGGCCAGCCCGAAGGCCCGCCGGCACAATTCCTTGGCTTCTTCGATCCAGGCCAGCCGCTGTTCGCGCGTGCTGGCGACGACCACCGTGAATGTTCGGCGGTGGAACGCCGGCACGCCGCAGAGGTCGAAGATGCAGCGCCGCCAGATGGCTTCCAACGGATCGCCGAACACGGTCCGCTCGCGCTCTTCCTTCGTGTTCGCGGTGTTCAGGACCACCGCCGCGCGGGCGCGGAGCAGGCCAACGGGGACGCCTTCCCCGCCATCCCCTTCCTGGAATCGGTACGCGACGCCCGGCCGGATGACGCGGTCGATCCAGCCCTTCAGGATCGCCGGGGGCTGGCCCCACCAGTTGGGATGGACGACGACGATTCCGTCGGCCGAACCCAGCTCGTCGCAATGTTGTTGGATGGATGGGGGGACCGGGCCTTCTGCGGGGATTTCCTCGGCGGCGATCAGGGGCTCGAACCGTTCCGCATAGAGGTCGTGGAAAATCACGTCGTGGCCGCCGGCGCGCAGGTCGTCCCGCACGGCCTGCGCCAAGGCGTGGTTGAAGCTGCCGGAATCCGGATGTCCGAGAAGGATCAGAATGTTCATGGGTTGTTCTTGGCTAGGCGCGGAGTTCAGTGCGTCCGATCGTCCGGTTTTCGAGAATACGCAGGGGCGGAAACGCGGACAAGAGGAAATATCGGGTGGAAGGGAACGGCGCGGGGCGATTTCCGGGGGCCGCTACGGCGGGGCTTGACCGCTTGGATCGCCGAGGGCTTCTCGGACCTTGGCGGCGAGGATTTTGGTGGAAAACGGTTTTTGGATGAAGTTCACGCCCGGCTCGAGCACGCCGTGGTGGGCGATGACGTCGGCGGGATAGCCGGACATGAACAGGCGCTTGAGACGGGGCTGGCGGGCCAGGAGCTGCCGGGCGAGTTCGCGGCCGTTCATTTCCGGCATGACGACGTCGGTCATGAGCAGATGGATTTCGCCGGGGAAGGTCTCGGCCTGGCGGAAGGCCTCGCCGGGGGTGGCGGCGGTCAGGACGTGGTACCCGTACAATTCGAGCATCATGCGCGTCATGGAGAGGATCCCGGGCTCGTCTTCCACGAGGAGAATGGTTTCCCGTCCGCGCGGCAGGGGCGCGGCGGGTTCCGGCTGGGGCTTCTGCTTTCCGGAGGCGGCCTGGAGCGGCAGGTGGATCTGGAGAGTCGTGCCTTTGCCGGGCTCGCTGTAGGCGTGGATCAAGCCGCGGTTCTGCTTGACGATGCCGTAGACGGTGGCCAAGCCGAGGCCGGTGCCTTTGCCGGCCTCCTTGGTGGTGAAGAACGGCTCGAACAGGCGCGCGAGGGTTTCGGTATCCATGCCGCAACCGTCGTCGCTCACGCCCAGCGCCGCGTACGCGCCGGGAACGTAGCCGGGATGGGCGGCGCAATAGGCGTCGTCGAAATCGGCCGTGCCCGTTGCGATGGTGATCGTGCCGGTTTCGCCGACGGCGTCGCGGGCGTTGACGCAGAGGTTGGCCAAAATCTGGTCGAGCTGGGAAGGGTCCATCCGCACCGGCACGGGCCGGGGGGCGGGTTGCCACGCGAGTTTGACGTTTTCGCCGATCAACCGCCGGAGCATGTTCAGCATGCCCTCGACCGTTGCGTTCAGATCGAGTTCCTTCGGCGCCGCCGTCTGCTTGCGGGCGAAGGCGAGCAGCTGGCGGGTGAGATCGGCGGAGCGTTCGGCGGCCTTGCGGATTTCCTGCAGGTCGCTGTAGAGCGGCTGGTCCGTCGCCACGGTTTCGAGGATCATTTCGGCGTGGCCGAGGATGACGCTGAGCATGTTGTTGAAATCGTGGGCCACGCCGCCGGCGAGGCGGCCGATGGAATCCATCTTCTGGGCCTGGGCCAATTGCGTCTGGAGGTTCTGTTTTTCCTGCTCGATGCGCCGGCGTTCGGCGACGTCGCGGACGAAGACCAGATGCGCGTCGCGGCCGGCGTACCGGACCGGCACGGCGGTGGTTTCGACGGGGACGCGGGTGCCGTCGAGGCGCAGGTAATCCTGTTCCATGGGCGAGGCGAGGTTACCGGTTTCGCGCTGGTGCCGGATGCGCGCGCGGATGGCTTCGTGGAATTCGGGAGCCATGCGGTCCATGAGATCCGCGCCGACGAGCTCCTCCGGCTTTTCCGCTCCGAGCATGCGCGCGAGGGCGGGATTGACGAACAGGAAGCGGTTCTCCGCCTGGACGAAGATGCCTTCGGGGGCGCTGTCCACCAGCGTGCGGAAGCGCTCTTCGCTTTCGCGCAAGGCCCGTTCGGCCTGCTTTTGCTGGGTGACGTCCTCCGTGAAGATGACGATGCCGCCGATTTCGCCGCGGCCGTCGCGCCAGGGGTGCATTTCCCAGCGCAGGTACTGGACGGTGCCGTTGGCGCGCACGAGGCGATCCTCGTCGCATCGCAGCACCTCGCCCGCCAGGCCGCGGAGGTGGTCTTGCTTGATCTGCTCGCCGATTTCGGGAAAGACCTCGTAGTGCGAGCGGCCGATGAGTTCCTGGCCTTCGAGACCGTAGTCCGCGAGCCAGCGCCGGCTGACCGCCAGATAGCGCATGTCGCGGTCGAACATGGCCAGGGCCGCGGGCGCATGCTCGATGAGCAGCCGCAGCCGCGCTTCGCTTTCGCGCGAAGCCGCCTCCGCCTGCATGCGCGGGGTGACGTCGAACACGATCGAAAACAGCAGGGTCTGGCCCTCGCGGACGATCGGATGGGAGTGTACCTCCACCGTGCGGACGTTGCCGTTGGCCAAGCGGTGCGGGAAGACGAAATAATTGCGATCCGTCCGTTTCGCCCGCTGGCGTTCCGCCGCCATCCGCTCCGGCGGCAACTGGTTGATTTCGGCGATGTTCATGGCGGCGAGTTGAACGCACGAGTAGCCGTAGAAGTCGGCCGCGGCGCGGTTGGCTTCTACGATCCGGCCCGAATCCGGATCGATCACCAGCATGACCACCCCGCTGGATTCGAACAACGTGCGGAAGCGCGCCTCGCTGGCCACGAGATCGGCCGCGGCCTGTTCGCGGCGCAGGCGGTTGGCGAGCAACAGGCCCAGCGCCGTGGCGGCGACGGGATAGACCAGCAGGACGGGCAGGCTGATGTCGTGGAGGACGTGCGTGGCGCGGTCCCACGGCAGGGTCAGCATCAACGCCAGCATGACCAGATGCACGACGATGCCGAACGCGTAGAGTTCGCGCGCGGAGATGTCCTGCAGGCGTCCCTTGCGGAACCGGCGCCACAGGATGCCGATGAAGCCGGTGGCCAAGGTGACGGCCGTGCCCGTCCACGCCCCGACGCCGCCCTTGAGCAGGCGGAACGCCGCGGCGACGGCCATGGCGATCACCGTCGGTACGGTGCCGAAGAACAGGCCGCAAACGCTCAGCAGCACCGAGCGGGTGTCGAATACGATGCCGCTTTCCAGGCGGAAGGAGGTGTGGATCAGCGCCATGCACAGGCCGCCGAGGACGAGGCCGACGGCGATCTTCCGCCGGGCGCGTCCGTCCGTCCGCTGCCGGCCGGCGGCGAGGTCGAAGACGACGACCATCGCCAGCAGCAGGGCGGCGTTTTGCAGCAGGGCGATGAGGGCCGGATTGTTCATGGCAAGCTCGATGGCTTGTAGCGTAGCCCCGCCGGGCAGAGGCGGACAAGCGGAATATGTCCGAAAGGCAAAATGATTCCTTGGACGGGCAGGGGAGTGGTATGCGGAAAGCAAGACGGGGTTGGCGTTGCCGCTCGACAAGACCGGCACGAGGGCGTGCGGGTTCCACACAGCCTCGGGATGACCGTTTATGGAGCCTCCGACGCCCTCGATGGGGGGGGGGGGAGCAGCTAGGCCGTACGGCGTATGCCCTACCCGCCGGGAATGCGGCGGAGCAGGCGGCGGTAGATCGGGTTGCCGTGGCCGTCGTCGAGGCTCATGAGCAGGTCGCCGGCCTTGAACTCCGTGCCGCCCGACGTGAAATCCTGCGCGAGGAGGTTCACGCCCCACCGTTCCGGTTGGTCCGGCTGGTCGGCGTGCGTCACGACCATGAAGCCGTCTTCGTTGAAGGCATACCGCACCGCATTCGGGAACGTGGCGTGGAGCTTATCGAGGGAGGCCGGCGTATGCTCGGTCGCGTGCGTGGACATGTGCGCGAACATCTCGCCGTTGGCGTAGATCGCGAAGTACTGGTGCGGCAGCGGCCAGGGATTCTCGGCGTTCTTCGCGGTCAGCTCGGCCGACATCGGGATCATCTGCCAGTAGCCCACGACGTCCCCCGGCTTCGCGAACCCGCCGCGCTCGTCGGCGCAGGCGAAGGAAGCAGCCAGCAAAAGAAATCCGGCGCAACCAATCGACAGGAAACGGAGGGGAGTGTTCATGGGGCGGCAAATTACTTCAGGTCTTGGCAAATCTCAAACCATTCGGGGAGAAAATGCCGGACGGGATGGGCGGGAACGTTGGTCAACGGACCGCTTAATAGATTATAGGACTTACGGTACTTGCTGGGCGTCGGGGGGGGACGGGTTATGGCGAATGTCATCCATTTTATTGTCCTGCAAATGCGTTTCCCGCTTTTCGCCGCAATTATTCAGCGCAGGAATCTCAACAGGCTGATGACGGGCAATCATTCGCTGACGGCGGCGTTCCTCATAGTCGGCTCGCCGTTTCAATGATTCATCTATGCTTGTTTGTCTATCCGATTCGGGCCTGGGCTTAGGGGCGCCTCTAACACGGATCGTGTTTTCATCTAGGTCTTCAAGACGGATGCCTTGTTCGTTTAGGGCTTTTGTAATCAGGTCGATGCCTTCTTCTGCCGTAACTTTTGGTGTAACCAGCGTGATGGTTGCCTGTACGCCAAGGTCAACGGTGATGTCTTTGCCCGTCAACTGTTGCAATACGGTGAGTGCCGCATCGATGGGGGAATCGCGAAAGCGGATCGCGTATGCAGGGGCTCCACCATTGTCGACTGCGGCTGGTTCTGTTTGGGCATAAACCGTCGTAACGAAGGATGCAATGCACACGACGGGAATAATCATTTCCAGCATTTTCATATATCCTTCTTTCGTCAGGGGGAAGGGGACCCGGCACCTTGTGAAGGGCACTCTGGCCCCCCTTGTTCGCTGTGTTTTCTCTTTTGCCGGATCATTGTGCCAATAGTGACGATGATGATAATTAGCGCAAGAATTGTCTGGGGGCCGCCAGAGATCATATAAACAGAATAGGGATTCATGATGGTATCGACAGCGGCGGGGTAGATACTGAACCAGATGCATACACCCATGCAGGATAGAAGAAGCAGGGTTGTTTGGATTATAACGGTGAGCCCTAGGCGTGGGGCTAGTTTTGATTCTCTAGCGACAAAACCAATCGGGTAGCCCACAATGAAGACCAATGGCGAGATAATTGAGGCTAGAAAACACCACGGCAATATCTGCTTCATAAATATGTGGTACAGGGTGTCCATATTCTTTTCAGCGAACGTCGGCGTTCTGGGGACCCGACACCTCGTAGAAGGCACTCTGCAACGCCTTGTTCGATGCGGTTTTCATAGGCCCTTTCAAGATATCCAGTCCAATTCCTCCACCAACACCCACCTGTCGTTCTTCTTTTCGAAGACAAAAATCTTCCCGCGACCCGCAAGGGGGGCTCTTGATGTCGCCGTCCTCACGTAAACGCGCCCGTCGTCCTGTATTTCTATGGAAGAAATCGGGCCTCCTCCCTTAGGCCGGGCCAAATCCACAAGCTCGACCACCGCTTGTTCCGGCAAGGTGCCGTGGATCTGGAATGGCAGTGCCGAAGAAGGCGGTGGACTGTTTGTGAATGTTGTTCCCTCGGAGACAACGTGCCAGTAGTCTTTTAGCACTGGCTGGCGTTTCTCGCCCCTCTCCGGGTTGTCAGAGAACGAGGCGAGACTGATGAATCTGCCTTTGCAGATTCGACCGGAAACCTGCTGGGGAGTGAAGTAGACATTCACATTCCAATCACGGCCTTCGCTCTCAGCGTCACCCGGTCCCGGTATGTTAAGGACAAACCAGATACTCGTCTTCGGGGGCATGACGGAAACTGCGCGTCTGTGGATCCAGTAGTATACAGACGTGCTCAGCGAAGTGGCCTTCCAGTACGACTCATGGAATATAGGCACGGACCACTCGAAATCGGTGAGCACGTCCGAATCTGCTTGCTCAGTATCACTGGTGGCAGGAAAAGGCGTTTCACTTTGCAAAGCGTGAGCGCTCAGGCATGTGGCGGTGAGCACGATGGCCGACACGATTGTCAGGTGCTGCTTCATTTCTCTTTCATCGAACGTCAGCGTTCAGGCTCGATGCATGCCTTGTGCCTCGTAGCCTGCAACGCATTGTTCGATTCAGTCTTCTTCCGAGCCTCAAGATCGTCTTTCAGGATATCGACCCCAAACCAACCGAGCAGAAAGTCGGCAAGTTCCCCTGGGTTGAAGCCAAGCCGGAGCGTCGGTCCCAATCCGACGACAACCTCGATCTGTGTTTCGTAACTCCAGTTCACTCTCCAGTTGTTATCTGGATTAATGGTATGAGGAGTATTGAATATCAACTCCAACGGTTCGCCGATGTCTGCCATATGCAAGAAGTCCTTGTTGCGAGGATCATCTCGCTCCAGTGTGCTGCTCCACTGGAACCACTCTTGCTCGTATAGCACCCACTGGAGGTCTCCTGCGGGTGGGAGTTTCAGTGGCACATGCGAAAGCAGGAAGCACCTGCCGCACTTCAGCCCCGTGACAGGGAAGTCTACGAGCAAGCCTGCGTCGAGTGGGCCAACTCTCGCCTTGGCGCCAGCCCCGACACCTAAGGTGGCTGTGAAGATATCAGCCGCATCCCGACCGCGATCAACGAAGTAGCCTTTGGTCGATGCGCATCCCGTAATGCTGGTGGCCACCAGCATGAGGGCAATCACCATAATCGTATTCTTCATTTCTGAAATCGAACGT
>CAZECJ010000041.1:0-21313 GCA_964510645.1 uncultured Verrucomicrobiota bacterium
CACCGGCGGGGCGATCCAGAAGCAGTGGGGTTGGTCGGCGGCGCTGCCGGTGCCGGCGGACTACGACGGCGACGGCAAGGCCGACGTCGCCGTCTTCCATCGGGCGACGGGAAAATGGTACGTCTCCTATTCGGGCTTCGGCAGTTTGACCAAGACCTTCGGCTGGTCGTTCACGATCCCCGTGGCGGCGGACTACGACGGCGACGGCGCCGCTGACATCGCCATTTATCATCCCGCCACCGGCAATTGGCACATCCTCAAATCGTCCACCGGGGGCATTCGCGTGCAGAACTGGGGCTGGAGCGCGGCGAAGCCGGCGCTGCTCTATCCTCAGATCCATTCCTGGTTCAGTCTGCCTTGATTGACGGCCATGCCGGCGCGCAAGATTTTTATTGCCGTTTGGGGTTGTGTTTCCGAAAAAAAGTGCGTTACATGCCCGGAACCCGCAGGAAAACGCATGGAAAAAACGCTGAGTCGGCGAACGGTAAATAGACCCCAATCGAATTTTCTTCTTGGGCGGATCGGCCAGAAGTGGTGCGCATGGAGCCTGCTCTTCTTGGCTCTGCCCGTGGCTGCGCAGGCCTATCTTGCCGATGCCTATGAGTCGGACAACACGGCCAGTTCGGCCAAGATCATCCGCAACCAGCAGATCCAGAACCACAACATCCACCTGATCGGCGACGTGGATTGGGTCAAGTTCAAGGTGGGGGGCTTCGGAGCCAAGCGCGTGCGGATCGAGACATCGGGCGTGGGCGGGGACACGCACGTTTGGCTGTTCGGCCCGAACAGCGAAACCCAATGCATCGCTCACGACGACAACAGCGGCACCGGCACGTATTCGTTGATCAACGTGGGTCCGCTGGCGCCGGGACTCTATTGCGTCAAGATCATGGAGCATGGAAACAACGCGGGAATTCCGGCGTATAAATTGAAAGTCAGTTGGACGACGAGCTCGGGGGGCGCGTTGGACAGCTACGAGTACGACGACGTGCCCCTCTGGGCCAACGCCATTGCCAACGGCCAAACGCAGAACCGGAGCATCCAGGCCGGCAACACGGATTGGCTGAGATTCACGGTAGGCGCCGCGGGAGGGCGAAATCTGAGGCTTGAGACGGCCGGCATAACCGCGACGGCCACCGGGGACACGGAGCTGTGGCTGTTCGGTCCCGGCAATGCCAGCGAATTGGTCGCCAGCGACGACGATTCCGGCGCCGGCAAGTTTTCCTTGATCCAGCGTTCTTCGTTAAGTCCCGGCACGTACTACGTCAAGATTCGGGAATATGGCAACGACGCGCCGATTTCCGCCTATCGAGTGAGAGCCGCCTGGTCGACCACCCCCATCGCCCCCACCAATGGCCAGTGGCCCGCGGAAATCACGGGTCCGATCAAGTGGCTGCACACGGACGTGTCCGGTTGGCCGGTGACCGCAAGCCTGACCGCGAGCGTCGACGGAGGGTGGATCCGTTTCCCGTACAGCAAATCCCGTACTTGGCCGGCGGTGAACGGCGTGAACGCCAATCCGTGGGTGATCGTGAAGTGGACGGATGGCCGTTGGTACGCGGCGACCTTCGAATGGCTCCGGTTCGGACAGACGTCGAAGCCCGTCGGCGTGCTGGATGGCAGCCGCGGCGACCACATCAAAAAGCCGCCGCTTTCCGACTGGCGGCCGCACAGCGGCGAACGCTTCGGCATCATGGTGAGCGGTCTTGCCCGCGACGGAAATCGCAACGTGCGCGAGCGCAGCAACGTCGTCATGGTGACGTGGCCCTAGGCCTTGGATCCCGCATATAGCGGACCCAGCTTGGGGTCCGCGTTCGCTTCCGCGCGCATTCTCTTTCGCCGCCCTGCGCCATCCGGGTCTCCGGAAGGGGGATGATCGGTCGCGCCGATGCTCGAATGGGTTGATCGGACAAGGAATTATGGGCGTTGCCGCGCCATGGGGGATGATTGACAGGGTGCCTGAAAATCAATAAGAAGATCAACGATATATGAAGAGTTCCTTCTTCAAGCGGTGGATTCCACGTTTCCAGGCGGTTCCAGAAGGACCCACATGGGTGGCGCTTTGGATCGCCGCGGCTGCCGCGGCGGTTTTCTGCCTGGCGATGGAGTGGGTCTTTTTCGCGACGAAACCCTCGTTCATGACCGTGCTGACGGGGTGGGAACGGGTACAGATCCTGATGCTTTCGCCGTTGCCGCTGATCGCGGTTTCGGCGGCGGGGTGCGTTTTCCTGGGGGGCATTGCGCGGCGGATTCCGCGGGCGCGGGGGGCGCTGGTGCGCATCGGCATGCTCTGGCCCGGTCTGATTTTGGCGTCGTCGTTCCTGCTGATGCTCGACAACTTCACGTATACCCTGTTCCGGATGGGGGTGCAGACGTCCGCCGGGATTTGGCGGTACGGCTACGTGGCGGTTTTCGGTTTGTTCTGGATCGGGGGCTGGCGGCTCGGCATGGGCATGCTGCGGGGACTGTTGGCGCGGGGCAAATTGGGCCGGCTGGCCGCCGGAATCGCCTGCGTCGGGGCCGTCTGCGGGGGGCTGGGGCTGGCGCTGGGAACGGATGGGGCGGTGGGGCCGATCGATGAGGAAGTCTCGCAAGGCGAGAACTCGCTACCGAACGTCTTGTTGCTGACGCCCGACGGCGTGAGCGCGGAACATCTGTCGGTGTACGGTTATGAACGGGATACGACGCCTTTTATCCGCACGCACGGCGCGAGGAGGGCCCTGATCTGCGAGAATGGATTCGCCAATGCCACGACGTCGGGCGGCTCGATCGCGTCGCTGCTGACGGGCAAGCTGCCGACGACCACCCGGCTTTATTATCCGCCGGAAATCCTGATGGGCTCCGATGCCTATGAACATCTGCCCGGGATCTTGCGGCCATACGGCTATGAAAACGTGGACATCAGCTGCCGCCAGAATGCCGATGCGTTCGACTTGAACATGTTGCATTCCTTCCACGAAGCCAACGGCCGGCTGGAAAACTCGGGCCGCTGGCCGCAGGCCGCGGGCAAATGGCTGGGCATGCCCACGGCGTACTTCCTGAAAAGTTCCGGAGAACGCCTTCGGGATCGCCTCCTGCATGCCGCCGGCGTGAAGGAGTTCGAAGCGGCGTACGACGAGGTCGTGGACAAGCAAGAGCTCACGCTGGATTACGACGCGCGCCGGCTGGAACGGCTCCTGCGCCTGATCCGGTCCGACCGCCGCCGTCCGTTCTTCGCGCACGTGCATCTCCTGTGGACCCACGGTCCTTCGTTCTATTCGCCCAATCCCGTCTTCTCGAAAACGGGGCAGCAAAAAGAACCGTTCGAAGTGGACTTCTACGACGACGCCATTTTGGACATGGACGGCGTTCTCGCGAAGATCGCCGAGGCCTTGGCGTCCTCGAAACAATTGGATCGGACCATCATCGTCCTTTCCTCCGATCACGGCCGGCAATGGGGTTCCGGCCGCATTCCCCTGATATTCTGGTTCCCGGGCGGCGCGCACGCCGGCCGGATCCGGACAAACGCTCAAAACCTGGATGTCGCGCCCACGCTGCTGGATTATCTGGGAATTCCGAAGCCGGAGTGGATGGAAGGGGTCTCGCTGCTGGCGGGAGACCCTCCCGCGGAACGGCCGGTTTTCAACACGGTCGCCAATTCGGGCGTGGTCGATTTCGAGACGGGACTGGTCGAATCGTCGCGGTCGAAACCGCCGTTCTACAGTCTGGGGCGCTTGAACGCGACGATCGCGAACCGGACGTTCGCCTTGGATTTGAACACGGGCAACGTCGCGACGGGCGTCGTGGCGGGGCATACGCAGCCCCTGGCCGAGAACGCCGGCCCGTCTTTGGCCGAAGGCCGGGAACTCCTGTTGCGGCATTTGGAGGCCAGTGGCTACGAGATCCCCGCCTCCTGGCGAAAGGAAGAGCAGCCATGACGGCGGAACCCGCGCGGCGGCGGTTGGGACGGGTGGCCTGGGGCCTCGCGCGGAACGATTTCCATGCGCGGTTCGCGGGATCCTATTTCGGGATCCTGTGGGCGTTCGCGCAGCCGATCGCAACCATCCTGCTGTTCTGGTTCGTGTTCCAAGTGGGTTTCCGTGCCGCTCCGACGGCGGAAGGGATTCCCTACGGCTTGTGGCTGGCCGCCGGATTGACGCCGTGGTTTTTTTTCGCCGAGGCCTGGATGTCGGCCACGGCCGCCCTGACGGAATATTCCTATCTGGTCAAGAAAGTCGTGTTCCAGGTCGAATTGCTGCCGGTGATCAAGATTCTCTCGGCCCTGTTTTTCCATCTGGCGTTCGTATTGGTGCTGGTTTCGCTGAGCCTGTCGCTGGGGCGCGCGCCCACCTGGCACTTGCTGCAGCTGCCGTATTATGGGTCGTGCATGCTGGCGCTGGTGATGGCGCTGGGCAGCCTCACCGCCGCCATCCTGCCGTTCTTCCGCGATCTGAACCAGCTGCTCGCCATCGTGCTGCAGTTCGGCCTGTGGCTGACGCCGATCATGTGGCCGGTGACGATGGTGCCTGAACGGTTCCAGTGGATCTTCAAGTTCAATCCCGTGGGTTACGTCGTGGACGGCTATCGCGACGCGCTGTTCGGCCAGGCCTGGATTTGGCAGCACGGGCCAACCACGCTCGGGTTCTGGGGCTTGACCGCGGTGCTGGCCGGGGCGGCCCGGCTGATCTACCGCCGATTGAGCCCGCATTTCGCGGACGTGTTGTGAGAAGGACCATGGGAACGGAACTCGCCATCCACGTCGAAAACCTGAGCAAGGTGTACAACCTCTACGAACGGCCGCTGGACCGGCTCAAGGAAGCGCTGCATCCCGGCGGACGCAGCTATCACCGGGAGTTCTACGCGTTGCGGGACGTCTCGTTCGCGATCGAGCGCGGCGAAACCGTCGGTATCGTCGGGCGGAACGGATCGGGAAAATCCACGTTGCTCAAAATCCTCGCCGGCGTCCTGACCCCCACTTCGGGAACGACGTCCGTGAACGGCCGCGTGTCATCCTTGCTGGAGCTGGGCGCAGGTTTCAATCCGGAACTGTCGGGCCTGGAGAACGTCTACCTGCAGGGAACCCTGATGGGCTATTCCCGCCCGGAAATGGAGGCGCGCGTGCCGGCCATCCTGGAATTCGCCGACGTCGGCGATTTCATCCACCAGCCCGTGAAACACTATTCCAGCGGCATGTTCGTCCGCGTGGCCTTCGCTTGCGCCATCCACGTGGATCCCGACCTCCTGATCGTGGACGAAGCGCTTGCGGTGGGGGACGTGCGGTTCCAGTTGAAGTGCAACCGGAAGTTCGCGGAATTCCGCGAAATGGGCAAGACCATCCTGCTAGTTTCGCATTCCGGCAGCGACGTGGTCCGCCTGTGCAACCGGGCGATCTGGCTGGACAACGGCAAGATCCGCCGGCTGGGAACGGCCAAGCGCATCGTGGAAGAGTATTCGGCGTGGATGGTGCACGACACCGGCGTCCAGCCCACACCTCGCGCGGATGCCGCGCCGGCGCCGGCGGAACCGGGCGGAGACGAACTGGTGCCCATCCCGCCCAACGCCTTCATCACGGGCGACGGCGGCGCCGTCATCGAGGCGGTCGGATTGTTCGCGGAAGACCGCCGGCGGTTGGCCGTGCTGAGCGGCCCGACCCGCGTCCGCTTGATCTTCCGGGTGGCGGCCCTGACGCGGTTGGACAATCCGTATTTCGCCTTCCAGATCGTGAATTCCAAGGGGCTGCGGATCATGGGCTGCAACACGCCGGCCCTCAACAAGACGCTGGCGCCGCTCGCAAAAGGGGCGCGGGTGACGGCGGGGTTTTCGTTTCTGTTCCCCGAGCTGGAAAACGGATCGTATCTCATTGCGCTCGGCGTGGCGGACGGCACGCCCGAACGCCATATCCGGCACCAGCACGTGGCCGATGCCTACGAGTTCAGGTTCTTAAGCACCAGCTCGTTCCAGCAGCAGGCCGTATTGCTGAAATTGAACGAATGTTCCGTGGATTTGAAGGTAACGTGAGGAAGGCAAACATGGATCTTCCGGAATCCAAAGCCCATGCATGACAGTTTGAAAGACGATTACAATCTCGATGCGCTGGCCCGCGTCCGGCCCGTCGGCGACGGCTTCGATCTGTTCGTCACGCCCCGGTTCGGGCCGGTCTATGCCAACGGTTACGAAGTGCTGTCGACCCGGATCGTCAAGCAATTCGCGGCGCGGAAAGACCTGTTCATCGACGTGGGGGCCCACTACGGCTACTACACCCTGTTGGCCGCCGAGGCGAATCCGGGGATCCGAACCGTTTCGGTGGAGCCGATCGAAGACAATCTTCGGGTACTGCGTAAAAACCTGGATCTCAACGGACTCGGATCCGACCGGGCGATCACTCTCCGTGCCGCCGTCTCGGCGCGCGCCGGCCGCGCGAGTTTCTGCAAATCCGAAGCGTCCGACAACAGCAGCATGTATCCGCATCCGAGTTCGGAAACGCTCGCGCGGATCGAGGTCGATACGGTCTGCCTGGACGACGTCGTCGGCGCCCACCCGTCCGCGCGAATATTCGTCAAGACCGACACGGACGGACACGAATTGGAGGTGCTGAAAGGATTTTCCAAGACGCTGGACGCCGGAGTCGACGTCACCATCTTGATGGAAATGAATCCCAAGATGATGAAGATCGCGGGGACCGGCACTCCGGAGATTCTCGCTTTCCTGCAGGCCCGGGATTTCCGCGTGTTCGCCATCGACGACCAGGAAGCCCGCTTCTACCCCATGGATCAGGCCGTGAACGTCGCCCGAATGGAGGCCCGGTACGCGAAGTCCTATTACAACGTGCTCTGCGTCCGGAAAACCGCCGCGTTGTCGGTGCTGTTCTTTTCCCACGCCGCCAATCTGACCGGCGCGGAGCGTTCCCTGCTCGATCTGATCCGCGGCTTGTCGGAACGGGGCGTCCTGTGCACGGCCGTTCTGCCGGCTCCGGGGCCGTTGCGCGCGGCGCTGGTCAACGCGGGGTGCGCCGTTCACGTGTTGGCGGATGGCCATTTCCCTCCGGAGGGCTGGCGCTGGGCCGACAGCGGACCGGGCATTTCGCCCGGCAAATTGGCTGGTTTCTGCGACGTGGCGATGAACTCTCTCTTGCCCGAAATCCGGAAGACGGCGCCGGACGTCGTTTTTTCGCAAACCATCGTTTCGCCCTGGGGGGCCCTGTGCGCGGAAACGCTGGAACTGCCTCACGTTCTTTCGGCACGGGAGTACGGCGAACTCGACTATGGCATGACTTTTTCGCTGGGGTTCCGGAAGAGCATGGAAGCCTTGTACCGGAGCAGCGCCGCCGTGTTCTGCATCACGTCCGACGTGAAACAGGCGCTGTTCGACGGCGACGTCGACGGAAAGATCGAGGTTGTCTACAGCAGCATCCGGGCGAGAGACGTCCTGGCCCGGGCCCCCGCGGCAAGTTCAACGGGAGCGGCCTGGAAGCCGGATCCCGCGATGCCCACCGTAGGCATTTTCGGCGCCATTTCTCCGGGCAAAGGACAAAGCGACCTGGTCCGCGCTTGCTTGGAAATGGCCCGCCGGGGAATGGCTTGCCGATGTTTGTTGGCTGGTTCCGTCATCGACGCGGACTATGCCCAGACGTTGCGGCAGGAAATCGAAGCCTCCGGTTTTTCCGAGCGGTTCATCTGGAGCGGATTCGTCGACGACCCCTATGCCCTCATGGGCCAAGTCGATGTTCTGGTGTCGTGTTCACAAAAAGAAGCCCTGGGCCGCACGCTGATCGAAGCCGCCTTGCTCGGGCGGCCCATCGTCTATGCGGATTCGGGCGGTCCGCGGGAAGTCTTTTCTTCCGGCGAACATGGATTGGCCTACGAGCCCGGAGATTTCCAAGGCCTCGCTCTGGCGCTGGAATCCGCGTTGCGCGATCGGGCCGCGTCGGCGGCCCGGGCGCAACGGGCGAAAGACTACGTTCTGCGCCGCTTCAGCGACGAAACGTACGTCGGCACAATCTTTGCCCGGCTCAAGCGGATTGCCGGGCCCGAACGTGCCCGGCGCCAGCCGCCGGCGGTGGCGGGCCTGTTGATGGAAGCAGGCATCGGGGTCATTTCCACCAGCCGGATCCAGCCTAAACTGCTCTACGCCGACGAAGGGGCTGAATTCAGCGAAAACCGGGCGGTCTTGGCTCCGGAAATTCCGTTTGGGCCTTTCGAGATCGCGTTCCAATTGCCGGACGGCGGATATCCCCGCCTGCGGTTCGATCCTACGGAACTCTATGCCGTGGATCTGGTTCTCTACTCCGTTGGGTTCACGGCAGAAGACGGGGCCCTTCTGGACGCGGACCAGGCGGACATCGAGGCCAACGGGGAAAGCGTGGGCAAACACTCATGGAAATTCAGAACGCTCGATCCCCAGGTGGTCATGCGACTTGGGAAAAAGACCGCGCGCGTCCAGATCGTCGGCGAGGTGGCCAAAGTGTCCTCCCGGCAAATTCTCCAGGAGATCGATGCGGCCTGTCGCTCCCGCGAATCCAAGCCGAATGGTTTCCTCGACGAGACGGAAACCGTCGATTCCTCGGTTTTCATCGACGACGGGGCGGGGTATGGGGAGGAAAACAAAGTCTTGGCCCGGATGGCGGTGGATCCCAAAACGCATGCGTTTTCGGTGGAATTCCGGTTCCCGCCCGGCGGTTGCGCCGAACGGAAAATTCGCTGGGACCCTTGCGAGGGACATTTCTGCCGGTGTCGGATCGAGAAGGTCGAGACGGACGGGGTCTACCGCGGGATCGCGCGCCGCAATGCGTGGAAGAGCGAAGACGGCTGGGATGAATTCATGACGGGCGATCCCGTCTACGAACTGGACGGGGACTGGGGGCCGGCCACGTTCATCCGAATGTCCGGTGAATTCATCCTGCCCGGTGCGGATGAGGTGGCGGCCCGGTTCATGGAGGAACTCGCCGAGGTTCGTCGCGAATGCAATGCGCAATGCACTGCGCTGCGACAAGAAGTCTGTCAGGGGGAAGGGACTTTGGACGCGCTCCGGCGCCAATTCGATGACCAGCAACAAGAACTGGTACGGATCCAAAGCTCCCGGATCTGGCGTTGGACCCGCTTCATCCGTTTAGCCGGATCGTGGCTGGGGACCCATTCCGCAACTTCCGCAAGTCAGAAGCCATGAGGACGAAACCGTTCCATTTGTTTTCTTTCTTTGGCACAGCGAGGTCCTTGTGGCGGGCCCAGATCCGCATCAGCGGTGGCGTCGGACCCGCATGGCGCTACGTCGTTGGCCGGATCCGGTCTCTCGGGCCGCTCCGTTTGTTGCAAATGGTGTCCGGCTATGCCCGCGGACCCGTATCCGATGCCGTGGAAGACGACGTGCCCGACGGCGAGGCGATTCAATCCGGGGATCCGGCGGCGCTGGCGGGCGCGGCCGAAACACGCCTGTCCGAGGGGCAAGCCGGCTGGGCGGGATACGAAACCTTGTCTGCGGAGTTGTCCGCCCCGGCCCGACCGGCCAACTGCTCTCCCTTGGCTTTGGTGGACGTGCCGGCCCAGCGGCTGGCGGCGGTTTTGGACAACCTGCGCGTTCCGGCTTGCGAACAGCCGTTGGTTTCGATCGTCATGCCGGTCCACAACCAGTTGAAATACACGGTCGAATGTTTGCAGGCCTTGCTGGAAACGGACGACGGTTCCGTGGCCTACGAGATCGTGCTGGCGGACGACGCTTCGACGGAGCCCGGCGTCGAGCGGCTGGGCCAGTTGGAGAACGTCCGCTATTTCCGCAACGCTGCGAATCTGGGATTCCTGCGCACCTGCAACCGGGCGGCCGGAGAGGCGCGCGGTCGCTATCTGCTTTTCCTGAACAACGACACGCAAATCCGGCGCGGGGCGATCCGGGCGCTGGTCGACGTCTTCGCCGAGTGTCCGGATGCGGGCGCCGCCGGTCCCAAGGTGCTTTATCCGAGCGGACACCTTCAGGAGGCCGGGGGGGGCGTGCGGGGCGATTTCACGACGGAGATGGTGGGATTGAACGACGATCCCGAACGGCCCTGCTACAACGTCCGCCGCCCGGTGGATTATTGTTCCGGCGTTTGCCTGCTGATCGAACGCGAGACGTTCCATTCGCTGGGCGGCTTCTCCGACGAACTGGCGCCGGCCTATTACGAAGACGTGGATCTTTGCCTGAAGGTGCGAAAAGCCGGCCGCCAGGTGTATTACGAGCCCCGGGCCGTGATCGTGCACCATCTCAGCAAATCCCACGTCGGCACCGGCTCCGGCGCCAAACTGGCGCTCATCGCGCGGAACCGCCAGCGCATGGTGGAGAAATGGCAGGCATTCGTGGATGCGGCGGCTCAGATCCGCCTCATCGCTTTCTATCTGCCCCAATACCATCCCATTCCGGAGAACGATCTCTGGTGGGGCAAGGGCTTCACCGAATGGCGCAACGTGGCCGCCGCCACGCCGGTCTTCGACGGCCATCTCCAGCCGCGCCTGCCCGGCAAGCTGGGTTTCTACGATCTCCGCGTGCCGGAAATCATGGAACAGCAGGCGGACCTGGCCCGGCGATACGGCGTCCATGGATTTTGCTTCTACTACTATTGGTTCGGCGGCAAGCGCCTGCTGGAATTGCCGCTGGAGCGGATGCTGGCCAGCGGCCGGCCCGATTTCCCTTTTTGCCTGTGCTGGGCCAATGAAAACTGGACGCGCCGCTGGGATGGGCAAGATCAGGAAATGCTCATCTCGCAGTCGCATTCGCCGGAGGACGACGAAGCGATCATCCGCGACCTGATCCGCTACATGCGCGATCCCCGCTATATCCGCGTCGGGGGCCGGCCGCTGGTGCTGGTCTATCGCATCTCGCTGCTGCCGGATATGCGCCAGACCAGCGAGCGGTGGCGGCGGGTCTGCCGGGACGAAGGCGTGGGGGAAATCGTCTTGGCGTCCGTCGAATCGTTCGGGGGCGATTTGGCGGTCGATCCCGCCACGTACGGATTCGACTTCACCGTGGCCTTTCCGCCGCACGGAACCCCCTATCGAAACAGCCTGTCCCACGTCAAATTGCGCCGGGAGGCCTTGCTCTATCCCTATCTCGACATGGTTCGGCACGCCGTCGGCCAGGAGTCGCCCCACCTGAAGCGTTTTCTGGGGGTCTGCCCCGGCTGGGACAATACGCCGCGCCGGAAAAGCGGGAGCACGATCTTTGCCCACTCCTCGCCGGGGGAATACCAAGCTTGGCTGGAATGGGCGCTTCGCCAGACGCGCCGCTGGCATCAGGGGGATCGACGAATGATTTTCATCAATGCGTGGAACGAGTGGGGCGAAGGCGCCATGCTGGAGCCGGACGCCTCGTATGGACCGGCAAACCTGGAGGCTACGCGAAATGCCTTGTTCAACGTCACCGTCCAATAACGGAAGCATGCCGGCGCCTTTGTCCAGTTCCGCCGACCTCGTGTTGATCGGGCATCCGTTCGCGCCCACCGGCGTGGGGCAATTGATCCGGTCCACCATCGCCAGCCTGCGCGCGGCAAGCGTTCCGTTCCAGGTCTTGGATTGCCACGGCTATTTTCCGGTCGACCCGGCCATGGGCTTGGAATTGGTCCGGCGACCGGGGCCCGGGATCAATCTCTTCCATATCAATGGCGATGAAGTGGAGGCCATCCTGGCCAAGCTCGGCGCGCCGCCGGCCGGCTCGTTCAACGTCGTCTTCCCCGCCTGGGAACTGCCGACGTATCCGGCGCATTGGGCGCGGCAACTGGAGCGGTTCGACGAGGTCTGGGGCTTTTCGGAATTCGTGGTTTCGTCGCTGCGGGCGGCGGTCCGCCGCACCGTGTTCTTGGCCCCGCTTTCGGTCTCGCCGGAGATCCGCCGCTATCATTCCCGCTCGGAATGGGGCATTCCGGGTTCGTCGCAGGTCTTCTTTTTTTCGTTCGATTGCTCGTCCTATCCCGAGCGGAAAAATCCGTGGGCCGCCCTCGCGGCTTTTCGGCGGCTGCGCCAGATCCGTCCCTGGGCGGACGTCCAGTTGCTCCTGAAGGTCAGCGGCGGGGATCGCGATCCCCGGGCCCTGGCCCGTTTGCGCAAGGAAGTGGATTCACTGGCGCCCTATGCCATGCTGATCGACCGCTCGCTGGACGCGGAAGAAATGAAAAGCCTGCTGATGGCGTGCGATGCCTACGTGTCGCTTCACCGATCCGAGGGATTCGGATTCTGCCTGGCGGAGGCGATGTATTTCGGCAAGCCCGTCATCGCCACGGCCTATTCGGGAAATCTGGATTTCATGACTCCCGAAACCGCTTGCTTGGTGGACTATCGCCTGGTCCCGGTGAAGCCGGGCGAATATCCCTGCGGCGAAGGCCAGAGCTGGGCAGAACCCTCGATCGAGCAAGCCGCGGAACACATGGCCCGCCTGGTGGACGACCCGGCCGTAAGCCGCCGCCTCGGCGCGCGCGCCAGCGCGTGGATCCGCCGCACCTGCAGCCCCTTGGCGCTGGGGTTGTCCTATCGCGACCGGTTGGAAGCCATGGCGCGTCCCTCCTGAACCAATCCCCTGCCGCCACAGACAGGAGTCCATCCCATGAATCATCCGCGACGATACAAGGCCCTGCAGGCGATGTTGGCGGAGGGACTTGAAAAACAAGAGTCCTTGAAATCGCTGTTCGGCGGCGTCGGCGACGCATTTTGGTTTTGGGCGTTGGCGGAAGGCCGCGAGACAGAACCGATGTTGCGTCGGATCTTGCCGGACATGCCGCCGCCGCAGATCCAGGCGAATTTCACCGGGCGCAGCGGCCGGCCGGCGCTTCGGGAAGCGTATGAAATCTACCGCCTGTTCAAGCGCTTGGCGAAACGGCACGGCAAGGCCCTGGATCAATGCGAACGCATCCTGGACTTCGGTTGTGGCTGGGGGCGCATCCTCCGGTTTTTCCTGAAAGACGTGGACGAGGCGAACGCGCATGGGGTGGATTGCTACGGGGAGATGATCGACTTGTGCCGAAGCCAGCGGCTGCGCGGCCGCTGCGAAGTCACGCCGATCCTGCCTCCCACGCGTTTTCCGGATGGCCACTTCGACGTGATCTACCTCTATTCGGTGTTTTCCCATTTGTCCGAAGCGGCGCACCTGGCCTGGTTGCGGGAATTCCATCGGATCCTGAAACCGGGCGGCCTGGTGATCGCCACCACGCGTCCGCGGAATTTCATCGAAATCTGCGGAGCCCTCAACCGGAAGCGGAGCGTGAACGATTGGCAGCGCGGAGCCGCGCTGTCCTTTTCCGATCCGGCCCAGGCCTTGGCCGATTACGATGCCGGCCGGTTTGTCCACAGTCCGACCGGCGGCGGGGGCTGCCTGGACGCGAATTTCTACGGGGAAAGCTGCATTTCCGAAAAATACGCGCGTCGGGAGTGGACGCGGATTTTTCCGGAGATCGAATATCTGCCCGTGTGGCGGCACTTCGCCTTCGACCAGAACGTCGTCGTGGCGATCAAGGGCGGCGGGGACGGGCGGCCCGCCGGAAAGAAAGGCCGGGGGGGGGGCGGCTTGCGGCTGGCGTCCGATCTGGCGCGCGCGGCCGGCCTTGTCGCCGCGCGCACGCTCGGAAAATTCGCGGCGCCGTTTTCCGCGGCCGAAAACGGATGAGCGGGCTTACGGCCCGCGGCCTCAGGATGGCGGGGCGCTCGCCGCAGCCTTCATGCGGCGGATGAGGGTGCTGCCGAGGCGGATGCTGGGCTGTTCGATCAACCGGTAGGTCGCATAGGAAAGAAGCGTCAACAGGCCCACGGTCAGCGCCAAGGAGATGCCGTATTGGAACGTAGGCCGCAGAGGCCAGGCATAGATGCGTTTATAGGCGGGGGTGAGCGCCACGACGAGCGTGGGATGGTTGAGATAGAAGGAATAGCTGATCGCGCCGTAGAAGAGCGTCGTGCGATTGACCAGCGGGCGCCAGGGCAGGATGGCCAATCCCAGCAGCAAACAACTGAAAATGAGGGCCTGCCAATAAAGCCCATCCAGAAGGAAATTCAGTTTCCCGGACAGCAAGGCGCCATAGCCGGCCACGGCGGCGGCGATCAGGACAAACGCCCAGGCGCGGTCGCGGACTTGCCCGCGCAAGAAGCGCTCATAGAGAAAGTAGGCCAGCATGCCGCAGGCGAAGATCGGGAGATTGTTGAGAAAGCTGTAGTGGAGAAAGAGAGTCCGCTCCGCCGCGGGAATGGGCAGCAGCGTGATGATGCGTGAGAAGGAGGCCGAGAGCGCCAGCGTCAGCAGGAAAAATCCCGCCGCTTTCCGGTAATCCTGCACCCAGCGGTAGATGAACGGGAAAACCAGGTAGAACACCATTTCCACGCCCAAGGTCCAGCTGGCCCAGACGAACCCCTGTTCTTGGCCGGGGACGAAGTTGTAGACGAAGCTCAAGCTCATCCAGATTTCGCGCCAGGTATGCGTGACGCCGTACCAATGGAAGTCCCGCAGAAACGAAGCGATCATCCAAACGTAGAACAGGGGGGCAATGCGGAAAAACCGGCGCAGGTAGAAGCGCCGCGTCAGCTGCGGCTCGTCTTTGCGCAGGCGCATCGTGTAGCACATGGTGAAGGCGCTGACGACGAAGAACAGGGAAACCCCGGTTCCACCGGCCATGATGATCGGCGCCAACCACGCGGGAATGGCCAGGTCCGGATTGGGCAACAGCGCCAGATGGTAGCAAACGACGTAGAAGGCCGCCCAGCCGCGCAGCGAATCGATGAAGTTCAGGCGGTCTTGAGGCGTTCCGGGATGCGGCAACTGGGTTTTTGCCTGGGACCAGTCGATTGCGTGTGCTTGTTGAGCCATGTCGGCAATATGGGGGTATGGCTAGGGGGGTGTCAAGCGGCCGGAACAACATCGGCGGAAATCGATTCGGCGATCCGAATGTCGGTCATTTGCCGGGTTTTACGGCGAGTTCGGGCGCGGAGATCGGCGCTTGCCAGCCCGCTTGCCAGCCCCGCCAGTTTCCGCGCAGGGCCTTCCGGTTCATCCGGAGGGCATCTGCGGCCAACCGCAGCGCGAATGGAAAAACCGCCGCCCAAAACGGATGGCCGGAATGCTTTCGCAAGAACCGGACGTGGCCCGCGCGGTAGCAGCGGGCCTGCATTTCGCCCAGTTCCCGGATGGTGGCGGATCCGCGGTGCTCCACGCGCGCTTCGGACGCCACCGCCAGGCGCCAGCCGTTGTCCGCGGCCCGGCGGCTCAAGTCGGCATCTTCGAAGAAAAAGAAAAACCCTTCATCGAAGAGCCCGACGTCTTCCAGCAGTTCGCGGCGAATCAGCAGGCAGGCGCCGGAAAGATAGTCGGGCGCTTCTCCGTTTGGCGGTTCGGTCGGAATGGCCCAGGGTTCCATCAGCCGTTTGCCGGAGGGGACGATGCGCCGGGACCCGCCCTCGTCGCCTTCCCAGAGCGGGCAGCCGATCAAGCCGATCCGGGAGTCACTCGCCGCGGCCGCGCGCAGTTTTTCCAGCGTGTCGGGCGCACAAACGGTGTCGTTGTTGAGCACCCAGACGAATCCGACGTCCGGCCTTTGCAAGGCCTTGCGGATGCCGGCGTTCACGCCGCCGGCGAAGCCGCGGTTGGTTTCCAAGCGGAGAATTTCGGCGCGGGGGCAGGCGGCGGCCAGATCCGCCGCGGCGTGGGCTTGCGAGGCGTTGTCGACGAGGATGATTGTCGCGGGCGCGGAGGTTTGCGCCATCAGCGACCGATAGCATTCCGCCGTGTCCCGGAGCCGATCGAGGTGGGGAATCACCACGGCCACTTCGGAGGCAATCGGAAGCTGGCGGTTTCCCGGCGTCATGCTGCGACATCCTATTCGGTCCCGCAGCGGGGATCAAAGCTATTTTGATTCGAGCCGCGCGCTTCTCCGGTCCGAAGCGCGCGGCGTCGAACAGAAGCCGCTTTTCAGGGCAGGTCGAACCACGAATGGATCAGGGGATAGAGCAGGGTGGGCGTTGCCGCGGCCCAGCCCCAGTTCTTCACCACGGTCTTGCCGGTGGTTGACTCGAGGACATGCCAATCGCCGGTCTTGGGATGGTAGACGGCCAGATCGGCGGCGCCGTCGCCGTCGTAGTCCGCTTGGACCGGCACCGTGGCCAACCATCCGAAATGCTGCGTAAGGGTGCCGCCGCCGCTGAGGGTGATGCGCCAAGTCCCGGTTTCCCGGTCGAAGACGGCGATGTCTGCCTTGCCGTCGCCGTTGTAGTCCGCCGGCACGGGCAGCGCTTCCGCCCAGCCCCATTGCGTCTGGATCGCTCCCGTGGCCGGGAAGGACGAGGGCAGGATGCTCCAGTTGCCCGAAGCGGGATGGTAGACGCCGACGTCGGTCGCGCCATCGCCGTCGTAGTCGGCCGGCACGGGAATCGCGTCCGCCCAGCCCCATTTCACGCTGGATCTTCCGGCCGTGCTGCACAGGAAATGCCAGCGGCCATCGGCGGGACGGTAGACGGCCAGATCCGCCTTGCCGTCGCCGTCGTAGTCGCCCGGCACGGGCACGGTCTCGCTCCACCCCAGCTGGATCTTGCGGGATCCGCCCGCACTGTAGAAGAAATGCCAATCCCCGGTGGCTTTGTGGTACACGGCGAAATCCACCATGCCGTCGCCATCGTAGTCCGCCGGCACGGGCACGGTTCCGCTCCATCCGAAATGCAAGGTCGCGCGGGCGCCGGTGCTGAACAGCAGGTTCCACGTCCCCGCCGCCGGATGGAAAACGGCGACGTCCGTCTGGAAATCCCCGTCGAAATCGCCGTCAGCCGATACGCGCGGATGCGTGGCGGCCGGCCACTGGTTCACCACGTGCGTCCGGGTGATGCCGTTGCCGGAAACCGTGATGGTGCCCGTGCGGAAGGCTCTTCCCGTGTTCGGCAGAACGTTGAACGTCATTTTGGAGGTAGCGGGGCCCCAGGCGAAAGAAGCCACGGAAAGCCACGGTTGGTGGATCGTCGCCGTCCAGGTCGTGTTGGCGACGATCGAAATCTGCCGGCCGGTTGCCCCGGCACCGGGAGCCCACGTGCTGCCGGGCGCGAGGGTCAGCATCGTCGCGGCGCTTTGGCGGACCGTGAAGACCCGCCGGATCCCGCTGCCGGCCACGACAATGGTTCCGGTGCGCGCAACGCCTGAATTGGCCAATGCGCCGTAGATGACGGATCCATTGGTCGCGCCCGACGCGCCAGAGGCGATTCGGATCCAAGACGCGCTGGCGGTCGCGGTCCACCGCACGTTGGCGGCGACCGCGATCCGGCGGCCGGTGGCGCCGGCGAAGGGAATGGCCGCGCTGGTGGGCGCGATGGCCAGCGCCGCGGCCGCCGGCGCCGTCCCCTCCGTGACCGCCGGACCCAACCCGGTCGGCGGTTGGGCGGCTTTGGTCAGCACGATCTTGTCGATCAGCGGGTTTTCAATCTTCCGCTTGAGGATCGAAAGAACGTGGCTGCCGGCCGTCAGATTCACCGTGACCGGACCTGCATGGCCGCCTCCGTTCAGCCATTCCGGCAGCCAACTCCAACCGATCTTTTTCAGGTAGATTTCGCCTAACGTCCGGCCATCCAGTCCGAGTAGATATCCATTGTTTTCGTTGGCCGTGGCATAGGCCCGGATCCAGACGTACCACGTTCCGGATTGTTGAACGGCGAACCGGAAGTCCAAGCTACCGTCGCCGTCCGCCCGCATCACCGCTCCGCCCGAAGCGTCCGCGTTGGCATATCGGCCGTATCCCGTTTGCGACGTATAGCGCTCGGCTTCCATCGAGACGACGCCGTTGACTTCCACGGCTTTTGTTTCCGACCCCGCATACGCCGTGTGCGCCCATGCGACCGCCAGTCCGATTGCCACCAGATATTTGTTCATGCGCCTCGTACTCCTGTGCCGTTCTATTGCGATGTTTTGAATGTTCATGCGCGCGCCGCGCGGAGAGGTTCGATTTCGCCCGGTCCGCAATGGTTGAACGCGCATATTTATTGGCGGTCGATCCGGTGTCAATCTTCAAAACGAAATATTCATGAAAAGCCCGGCGGCGAGCGCTGGCAGGAGCGGAATCCGGGCTTTGCATTGCTTCGGCCGGGCGAACGTCCTACAGTGGCCGCGCGGTCAAGGTTCGCGTGGCGGATACCCCGGCGGCGCGCGCCGAAGGCCCAGGAAAACGATGCGGCTAACCATGTGGATCCTAATGGGCGCGACGGCGCTGCCGATGGCGGCGCTGCTGGCCTGGATGCGCCCCGCTTTTGTTTCGCGCTGGCGCCAGTCTCTGGCTGTTTCCCGCTGGGCGTTGGTCATCCTGTGGGCGACGGGGGCCGGATTCCTCTTCTTCTTCCCGCACGACGATCGCTTCACGGGCCTGGACGACATGACGTATCGGAACCTCGCCCATGCGTTTCTCGATGGCCGCGGATTCCACGATCCCGATGCGGTGCTGGCCGACGTGCCGGCCGACCTGCGCGAAAACTTCTTGCTCCATCGCGGCCCGACCGGCCGTCCTACGCGCGACCGCTCGTTCCAGTTGTCGGATTGGCGGGCGGTGGAGACGATGCCCTTTTTCATGCCGACGCTGTCGCTCGCGGCGGCGGGACTCGAGCCGGTGCTGGCGCCGGAACGGTTCGTCCCGCTGGTGGGCGCGCTCTGGCTGGCGTTGGTGCTGGCGGCGGGATGGTGCGCGGGCGGCGGCTGGGGGCTGTCGGCCGCGGCGGCGCTGGTCGTCGGCTCGGCTTGGCCGGCTTGGTTTTTCCGCGGTTTCTACGCGGAGGGCGTCGGCGCGGCGCTGGTGGCCGGCGTCGTGGCGGCGGCTTCGGCGCGCCCCCTCCGCGGCTTCATGGCGACGGTGGCCGGGATCGCGCTGGGCCTGGCGATCAGCTATCACCCGACGTTGGTCGTGCTGTCGGGGCCCGTGGCGTTGGGCTTGATGCTGGAACGAAACGACCGCAAAACGGCCGTCCTCGTGGCCACGGGAATGCTGGCGGGCGGTTTTCCGTTCTGGGCGCTGACGCGCTGGGTTTGCCAGCCCTATGGGGATTGGACGAGGTGGGCCAACTTGAAGATCATGGTGTTTTCCGTTCCGGAACACCGGGCCATGGCGCTGGCGCTGGGTGGGCTGGCGCTGGTTTCCTTGATGGCCTTGTGCGCCGGATTTTCTCCGCGGGTCCGCGCCTGGATCCGAAGCGCAGATGCGCGGATCCTCCCTTGGGGCTGGGGGGCGGTTTGCGCGCTGCCGTTGATTCTGGTGGTTCTGCTGCCGGGCCCAACCGGCGCGGCGCTGCGTTCCGGCGCGGCAGCCACGTGGAGCGGCATCCGCTGGCCCTGGGCGCTGCTGCTGCTGGCCGGCGCCGGCTCGGTTATGCTTCAACGGCGCCCGCTCCGCGAACGGTTTTGGTTGGCCGCATTGGGTGGGGCCGCGCTGCTGTTTTTATTCATCAAGGGCGTGGAGATTCCGGTCGGGCTGTGGAGCCAGCGGCGCTTCCTGCCGGTGGCGCTGGTCGGGATTGCCTTGCTGGCCGCGCCTCTCTCCGCGGTTTGGGCCGGACGATCCGGAAAAGGATGGAAGGCGCTGGTGCTGGGCGGATTGGCGCTGGCGGCGGGTGGCGCCAATGGGATTCGCTGGCCCACCGCCTATGTCGCGGTCAACGAATGCGGAGCGACGGAGTGGATCGAATCCGTCGCGCGGGAAATGGGCACGAACCGCTGGGTTGTGTTCGACTATTATGCGCACAGCGTGCCCTATGCGGCGGGCTTGAAGCATCGCGTGCTGGGACTGGGCGAGTTTTCGGGCGAGCGCTGGCCGGAAGTCGCCGGCTGGATCTCCGCGCGCGCGCAAACCGAAGAAGTTTGGGTCGCCACGTCGTGGTCGCCGACCGCGCTGGAAGACGGCTGGCGGCTGGAACCGGTCTTTTCGGCGACCGGCCGTTTTCCCGTGGTGAAGACCAAGGCCTTTTTTCCGGCGGTTCCCGGCGAGCGCATCGTGTGCAACGCCTTTGCGCGGGCGATTCCGCTGGCGCCGGGCGAGACCGCGGCCCAAGAAAAAGTGCTGGATGGAAGTCCGATCGGCTTGCGCGGCCCGTGGGGCCCCGTCCGGAACGGGACGACCTGGACGCGGCAGGGCAGCGGCCTCATTGGCCCCGTGCCGCCCAAGGGCGGAAGCGCGAGGATCCAAATCGACGCTTCGTGGACTGCGCCCGATGCGACGTGGCCGGAGCAAATCCTCTGGGTGACGCCGCCGTGGGGCGCCCCGGAATTGCGCCTCGTGGTTCCCGCCGGCAGCCATGCCGCGCAAGGTGAACTCGAAAGGCCACCGGGCGATGGGGATCGAATCGGCACCGGCACCTACGTCTTCCGCGCGGAGCGACCCTATGATCCAGCGGAACGCGGGTTGCGCGGCTATCCGCCCGATCTGGGCGTTCAAATCCGGCGAATCATCATTCAGGTTGAATCCGTCGGGTCTCCCGTGCCAGACTGAACGCGAAATGGAAATGGCCCTTCAGTCTTTTCTGGATCGTACGCGGGTGTTGATCCCCGCGTTCAACGAGGAGGCCTCGCTGCCGGGATTGCTCGCCGAGGTCCGGGCGCAGCTGCCGGGCGCCTCCGTGGCGGTGGTGGATGACGGCTCGACCGACGGCACCGCCGACGTAGCGCGGGCCTGCGGCGCCCGCGTGCTGCGGCTGCCGTGCAATCTGGGCGTGGGTCCGGCCGTGCAAACCGGTTTCAAGGATGCGCTGGAATGCGGCTGCGACTACCTGATCCGGTTGGACGGCGATGGCCAGCACCCCCCCGCCGAAGCCCGCAAGCTGGTCGAAGCGATGCTGCGCCACCCCACCGATCTGATCGTGGGCACGCGCTACGGAGAACGCAGCACCTACCACGGCAACTGGTCGCGGCAGCTGGTGCTGAAAGGTCTCGCGCTGTTCGTTTCGATGATTTGCCGCAAGCGCATCACGGATCCCACGTCCGGATTCTGGCTGGTGACGCGCCCCTTGCTGCAATGCTTCACCCTCCATTATCCCTCGGACTATCCGGAGGCCGAAGCTATCGCGCTGCTGCGGCGGCAGGGATTTTCGCTGGAAGAAGTGCCGGTGGCGTTCAAGCCCCGGCAGGCCGGCACGTCCTCCATCCGGGCCTGGGGCACGGTGAATTTCGCCGCGAAAGTCTTCCTCGCGCTGTTCGTGGATCGGCTGCGGTCGGTCGATCCGCGCGGTTCGGCGACCTTCATCAAGAAAGGATGCGCGGCGCCATGAAAAAGACCCTGGTCGTCCTCGCCGTCTTGGCCGCCGGCGTTTTCGCGGCATGGCCTTGGCTGGCAGACGCGTCCCAGATGATGCGGATCCGCGCCCTCATGGGCGCGGTGAGCGTCGGCGTCTTC
>CAZECJ010000042.1:0-21201 GCA_964510645.1 uncultured Verrucomicrobiota bacterium
GCATCCTGGTCAACCTCTCCGGCCGCGGCGACAAGGACATGGACTACGTCATCGAACACTTCGGCTTCGGCGAAGGCTTCCACCTGTAGGATTCCCCCGCCCCGAACCCCGCGCGGACCGGCCCCCACGGCCGGTCCGCTTTTTTTTATCTGGCTGTTCCGTCTGGCTGTAGCCCGGGGCGCCGACCCGGGGATGAATCCGGTCATGTCGAGCGCCGTCGAGACATCTCGGCGCCTCCCCTGCGGCCCGCCTGCGGGATCAGGTCAGCGCCCTGGCCTACAACCGATCTCCGATCCGCCGCCCCCGCTGCGCTTAATCGCCGCTCGCCGTTTTCCACACCGTGGAAAACTTTTTTCCACAGTGTGGAAAAAACGAGCAAAGTTTTTACGTTCTACGTAATTTCCGCCCAAAGTTTTTACGTGCTACGTAATTTTGGGCCCCCGTTTTTACGTGGTGTGGAAAACCCCGCCTCCCCTCCCCCGGGAACGCCGAGCGTCCGCTCGGCTTGGACTGTCCTCCACTTGAACATTGGATATTGAACATTGGTTATTGGATATTGAGTTCCCTCTCTCTCCCCCCCCCCGTGTGGGCCACCCTTGCATGGGTGGCAGGCCATTCTTCGCCGATCGGCAGGTAGGGACGGCTCTCCGAGCCGTCCGTTTATTCCATTTTACGTGGACGCCTCGGAGAGGCGTCCCTACCTCACTCCCGCCCGATCCCGCCGGGGATGCAACCCCGGCCCACATCCGAACCCCGCTCCCGCTACGGCGGGCTGTACGTAAGGTGGAAAACCCTACGGCCGCGACACCCGCAGGCGCAGGAAGCGGTTGCTCTGCAGCGCGACGGGATCCGTCACCGTGCACTCCACCGGATTCCCCGTGCCGCTCTCGCTCACGTTCGTCGCTCCCAGCCACGATCCGCCCACGTTCGTCGCCAGCCCCCGCCACGCCGCGCCGTTCGTCAGCCGATCCGTGCCTTCCACGACGTAGCGCACGTCCGTCGCGCTGGGATTCCGGTGGAAGGCCAGCGTCGGCCGCGTTCCAGTCGTCAGGCATTCCAGAAGCGCGTTGTCGTCCGAGATCCGCGGACTCCCGCCCGTCGCGTACTTCAACAGGTTCGGCACGCCATCGCCCGCCACGCAGTCGAGATCGCCCGTCTGCCCGTTGGTGATGGCCCCGAACCACGTGCCCGCCCCCGTCAGTTGCGCCTCGTACGCCCCCAGGTCCACCGCGCCGAACGCGATGCGCGGGTTGCCGTCCAAGTCCGTCGCCCCTGAAACGGCGGCGTTGTTCCCCGCATCGATGCACGGGGAATTGCTCGCCAGACGATAATCGCCATCGACGAAACCGGGATTCCCCATGTTGTCGCTCCAGTGCGAACCGCTGTAAGACGTGCCGCCCCAATTCGACCAGACAATGGTGTTGGTCATGTCGCCGTCGTAATAGCCACCCTCGGCGGCTTCGTAGTAGCCCGTCACGCTGGCGACATTGTCCGCCAGCGTGCAGTTTTCCAGGATGCATCCTGCGGCGCCGGCTCCCAGCGCCGCCGTTGTGGAATATCGCTCACCCGATGACAAATAGATGAAATTGCTGACGATCAGGCAACTTCGAATGCGTCCGCCATAGATGGCGCCACCCCAGACCGTCCCGGCCCCGTCCAGGGTCCCGTTGTCGCAGACGATGCAATTTTCCAGCAGCGCGTTTTTATACGGCATGTTCACGCCGGCCCCGTCTCCGCCCCGGCCACCGGTGATGGTGAATCCAGATACCGCCGCTCCGGCGTGGGCGACGGAAATGCAACGGCCGTTGTTGCCGCGAATGATGGTCGCACCCGCGCCGTTCATGCTTCGAAGGCTGACGGCGTGGGTCAGGGCAATCCGTTGGCTTGCGCCAGGACCGGAATCATAGACTCCGTTGGTCACCAGCACGATGCACCCGTTCGTCGTCGCATCCACCGCTGCCTGGATGGTCTGCTTGGCCTCCGCCCATGAAAATCCCGACGCTCCGTCGCTGCCCCCCGGCGCCACGTGCTGATATAGGAACTCATAGGCCCCCATGTCCACGGTCCCGAAAACGATGCGCGGATTCCCGTCCAGATCGGTGGCCCCCGGCGCCGCCGCATTGTCGCCCGCGTTGATGCAGGGCGAACCCGCCGCCACCCGGTAATTCCCCGCCGCCGCGTCCACGAATTGTGGAACGCTGGCGATGTTACCGGTGCCGCCCGGGTGCGGCGCGGTGCAGCTATGCTGAAACGCGCTGCTGAGGTAATTCGAACCCGACGTCGCGCCGTTGCCGTACACGATGCAATTGATCAGCGTGCCCCCGGCGCTACCGCCGCCGCCGGTGCCGTCGTCGGGGAATCCGGAGCCCGCCCAATTCCCGATGATCACGCAGTTGTTGGCCGCACCCGCATGCGTGCCGCCGCCGATCAGCGCCAGATTGTCGGAGACGATGCAATTGTTCAGCGTGCTTTCGTTCGCGCCGCCGCCCCGGCTCAGATCCGCTCTATTTCCCGAAATAACGCATAGGTTCGCCGTGCAGGAATCCACGCCGCCGCCGCTTCCGCCGATCGCCACGGAATTTCCCGAAATCTCGCACGCCCACAGCGTGGCGCCATGGGCGCCCCCGCCCCACCAAGCCGAGTTGCCGTTCAGCGCGCAGTTGCGCAAGGTGCCGCCATACGCCCCGCCGCCGTACGAACCCGCCGAATTGCCAGACAAGACGCAGTTGGACAGCGCGCCGGAACTTTCGCACCAGGCCCCGCCGCCGCTTCTTTCCCGGGCGTGGTCCGCGAACTCGACGTTCCGGGTGGCGCCGTTCGTCAGGGTGAACCCGGACAGCACCGCATTGGTTCCCACGTAGGCGCAGCGCGTGGCCACGCCGCCGCGCAGGATCGTCACGTCCGGCCCGTAGACGCTTTGTACCGTGATGGGTTTGCCAATCGCCACGCGATTGGTCATGCCCCCGTATACGACCCGCCCGCCGGTGTCATAGACGCCGTTGCTGACCCAGACCGCGTCGCCGGCCTCAGCCGCATCCACCGCCGCCTGGATGGTCTGCTTGGCCGTCGCCCAATTCGTCCCGGCAGCCGCATTGTTCCCGTTCGTCGCCACATACCAATTTGCGGCAAGCGCAGGGTTCTTGATCTGCACCACTGTGCAGGTGCGCGCCAACCCGCCGCCCGCTACCACGATTCTCCCGGTGCGTGCCGCGCCTGCATTGGCCGCCACGTCGAACATCACCGTCCCGTTCGTCGTTCCCGATTCCCCGGATGAAATCGCCAGCCACGGCGCGTTCGTTGCCGCCGTCCAGGCCACGTTCGCCGTCACTCCGAGCATCAGCCCGCTCGCCGCCCCGCTCCCCACGTTCGTGCTGGCCGGCGAGACCGCCAACGCCGGCACGAACGCCGCCTGCACCACCGTGCAGGTGCGCGCCAGGCCGCCGCCCGCCACCACGATAGTCCCCGTCCGCGCCGCGCCTGCGTTGGCCGCCACATCGAACAGCACCGTTCCGTTCGTCGTCCCCGACTCGCCGGAAATGATCGCCAGCCACGGCGCGTTCGTCGCTGCCGTCCACGCCACGTTCGCCGTCACGCCGAGCGCCAACCCGCTCGCTCCGCCGCTCCCCGCGTTCGTGCTCGCCGGAAACACCGTAAGCGCCGGCACGAACGCCGCCTGCACCACCGTGCAGGTCCGGCTCAGATCGCTGCCCGCCACGATCACTGCCCCCGTCCGCGCTGCGCCCGCGTTGGCCGCCACGTCGAACGTCACCGTCCCATTCGTCGTCCCCGACTCCCCGGACATGATCGCCAGCCACGGCGCGTTCGTCGCCGCCGTCCACGCCACGTTCGCCGTCACTTCAATCGTCTTCCCGCTCACCGCGCCATCGCCCACGTTCGTGCGGACCGCAACAGCGACGAGCACCGTTCCGCCCGCCGCTGGGTACTCATAGGCCCCCATGTCCACGAATGCGTTCACGATGCGCGGGTTGCCGTCCAGATCGACCGCGCCGGCGATCCCCGCATTGTCGCCCGCATCGATGCAGGGCGAACCCGCGGCCAACCGGTAATCTCCCGCACCCGCATCCGCGAACTGCGGGTCGTGCGTGACGTTGCCCGTGCCGCCCGGATCGGGGTTGGTACAACTATAGCCCAAGGTGGAATCCCGGTAATTCGATCCCAATCCCATGGAGCTGGAATTGTCCACCACGATGCAGTTCGTCGCCGCGCTCAGGAAAATCCCGCCGCCTTCCCCTACGGCGGTGTTCCCCGCCACCGTGCAATTGTACAATCGGCACTGGCGCGCCCCGCCGCCGCCGCGCCAGCCTTCTTCGTCGCCCGTCGCAGCGTTGGAAACCACCAGGCAATTGTTGAGAACGGCGTCCTGCGCCGCACCGCCGCCCATCACCGACCGATTGCCGCTCACCACGCATTGGTTCAGCGTGCCGCCACACATGCCGCCCCCTTCGCTACTGCCAACGTTGTCTTGGATGAGGCACCGGTTTAGCGTGCAACCGTGCGCTCCGCCCCCGTAGCTGGTCGTGTTGCTGGCCAGCACGCAGTCGTTCAGCGTTCCGCCCGCCGCCCCTCCGCCCACCATGTCGGTGCTATTGCCAGTCAAGACGCAGCGGTTCAGCGTCCCGCCAAACGATCCGCCGCCATACGAGGTGCCGTTTCCGGTCATCGTGCAGTTGTTCAGGTTGCCGCCGCAGGAACCACCACCCTTGACGCAAGCCCAATTGCCCATCAGCACACAGTTGGTCAAGGTTCCGGAGTCCTCGCATAACGCGCCACCTCCCTGATAGTCGGGGTTGGTCCAGAAGTCACCACCGGAAAAGATGCGATAGGTGGTGCCGTTGGTCAGCGTGAAGCCCGAAAGCGTGGCGCCGTTGGCCACATATGCGCAGCGCATGTCGTCGCCGACGATGAACGCCGTTTCCGGACCATTGGCGCTTTGCACGGTGATCGCTCGGTCGATCGCCACGCGGTTGGGCCACGTCCCCGCGACAGCGCGTCCGCCGCCGGTCGCATACACCCCGTTGCTCACCCACACCGTGTCGTTGGCAGCCGACACATCGATCCCCGCCTGGATGGTCAGTTTGGCGGTCGCCCAATTGGTGCCTTCCGCCGCGTCGTTGCCGTTCGTCGCGACGAACCACTCCGCCGCCGTCGAACTTCCGGCGAACGCCAGCAGCAGAGAAATCCCGATCGCCCCTGTCCTTGTTCTCATGACCCGTTCCTTTTGGACGCGCCTGCGGTCCTGCGCCTGTCTTCAGTGGACACCTATTTACGAAATCCCGCAAGTCAAAATCATAAAACAGTCGTCAAACGATTAACAAGAAAGAGATCGGTCCCTCCGATCTCGCGCCGCGATTCCCCCAGTGGAAATTGAATTGTTGTAGCCCAGGGCGCCGACCTGGGGGCTGTTCCTCCCCGATCCGCCAGGTCATCGCCCTGGCCTACAACCGAATCCCCTGAATCCCTCCCCCTACTTCTTCATTCATAATTCTTAATTTTTATAATCGATCTCCCCCCCGCCGCCTTCCGATCCGCCAGGTCCGCGCCCTGGCCTACAACCGATCCCCTGAATCCCTCCCCCAATTCTTCATTCTTAATTCTTAATTTTTAATTTTGAATTGGCCTCCTCCAGCCGCACCCAGATCAGGACGCGGGTGGAGCCGTAGGTCTTGTCGCGGGCGAGGCGCCAGCCGGCCAGCGCCGGCAAGGGGTCGTGACCTTCGGTTTCGAAAACGAACACGCCGCCGGGCTTGATCCATCCGTTCTGCGCGAGCAGGTCGGCGAGCCGGGCCTGCCAGCCGTTGGCCTTCGCCTCGGCGTAGGGCGGATCGGCCAGCGCCAGATCGAATCCCTCCCCCGCGCAAGGAAAACCCAGCAGCTTAAACACATCCGACGCCAGCACGCGGCCCGCCGCGGGCGGCACGCCCAGCGCTTTCAGGTTGTCGCGCAAGGCGCGCAGCGCATTCTTGCCGCATTCGACCCAATCGACATAAGCCGCGCCGCGGCTCCACGCTTCCAGCCCGATCGCGCCCGTGCCTGCAAACAAATCCAGCACGCGCGCGCCCGGCACCAACGCCGCCAGCGAGGAAAAAATCGCCGCGCGCACTTTGTCCTGCGTGGGCCGCGTGCCGTCGGCCGGGACCTTCAACAGGCGTCCGCTGTGTTCGCCGCCCGTGAGCCTCACGGCGCGATCTCCCGCGCCCATTGGCAAACGGACAGCGCCAACTCCGCCTCGCACCCGTGGAAGCCGTGATCCGCGCCGGGTATCAGCCAGTCGTCGAACTCGCGCGACTTCGTTTTCTTGCGCAGAATCGCCAGCATTTCCGCCGGGGAAATCGCGGCGAATTCCTCTTCCTCGCCGAAGACGGCGAGCACGGGGCAGTGGATGCGCCGAAACTGAGCCAGCGTCCCCGCATAGCGGAACACGTTGGCTTCGGGATGCTTTAAATCGGCCAAGCTCAAGAAGCGCGCGGCCGTAAAACGCTCGTAGAGGCCGGCCACTTGCGCGTCGCCCTTGCCTGCGGCGACCATCTTCTTTGCCCAGGCGACTTTCTTCTCGAAACGCTTGCCGAAGTCGCGGCGCGTGGTCGCGTAGTCGTCCGCCGGCGCGAGCAGGACGAGGCCGGCCACGGCGGGATGGCGCCGTTTCGCCTGCCAGTACGCGATTTTCTGGCAGCCGGTGCTGTGGCCGACGAAGACCATCTTGCGGTGTCCCCGGCGTCGCGCGAATTCCGCCGCCGCATCCAGATCGGGCAGGCAGGCGAGGAATTTCTCGTCCTCGGTTCCGCGCTCCGCGCCGCGGTTGTTGAACGCCAAGATGCCCAGCCCCAGCGCCGGGGCGGCTTCCAAAAACGCCTTCTTCAGCGCCGAGCGGTAGAAGTTGCTCCCCATGCCGTGCACGAACGCCAGCAGCGGCGCGTTCTTCTTCGGCGCAGGGCGGTAGAAGCCGTCCAGCATCCGCGGCTTGCGCCCGCCCGCCGCGGGAAACGCCACCAGCGCGCCCTCCACGGCCCAATCCGTCGTTGCCTGTCGATTCCCTTGCATGTCGCGAGAGGACCTTATACGATGGCGGCGGAGTCAACGCCATGAAAAATATCTTTGCCCTGCTTCTGGCCCTCGCCGCGCTCCTGTTTGCCGGCTGCGGCAAACCAGCGGCCCCGCCCCCCGCCCCGGCGCCCGACGCGGGCGCGAAGGTTGCGGAAGCCAACGATCCGGAATTCGACGAAGCGCCCGGCCTCGACGAGGAAGGTTCGCGCGAATGGTGAGGCGGTTCATTGCCGTCTTGTGGCTCGGCTTGGCGGGCATCGCCCTAGCCGCGCCGCCCGCGCCCATGCAGGACGTCGCGGCGGAAGCGGTCGAGCGCGCGAACCTACTCGCAAAAGACGCCGCCTGGCTGGACCATCCGGAGTACCGCTGGAAGCACCTGCAGACGGAGCATTTCATCCTGCACCACGACCAGAAGATGTTCGCGGCCAAGGTCGCGCGCATGGGCGAACAGTTCTACGACGCCATTTCCGCCGATTTGCCGAATCTGCAGGATCACTTTTCGCCCGCTCGCTCGCATATCTTCATTTTCCGCGATCCGCGCGACTGGAAGGCCATCGTGGCGGGCAGGCCGGGCCTGGAACCGTGGACCGCCTCGTTCGTGAGCGGCCAGGTCATGTACCTGCAGGAAATGGGCACGGTCTCTTCCGACAAGATGGATCTGCTGGCGCACGAGATGACGCATCTGGTCTTCAACCGCTTCCTGCCGGTCCGCCTGCCGCTGTGGCTCAACGAAGGGCTGGCGGAATACTACGGGGAGTTCGCCTATCGCGCCGCGAAGGGCATGGGACAAAGCAAAGGCAACGCCTTCCGTCCCCTGCGAAAGTGGACGCCGCTGGACGAACTGCTGGACGCGACGGACTATCCCGCCGACCCGGTCGAGGCAGGCCGCTTCTACGGCACCGCCAAATACCTGGTCGGCTATCTTCTCCTCCGGCAGCCGCGGGAGAAATGGGACGCCTTCTTCGCGCGCCTGCTGGCCGGAGAACCGGCCCGGCCCGCGCTGTTCGAGGTCTATGGCTGGGCCGACGCCGCCGCGCTGGAGAAAGCCTTCGCCGCCTTCGCGCGCTGACGGCGCGGGCCGCTTGCAACCCCCGCCGCCGTGGAGTATGGTCCTCGGTCCAATGAAAAAAATCAAACTGTCCGAACTGTCCGCCGTCGAGCGCCGCCTGGTCCAAAAGGCCATCGACGTGCGCCAAAAAGCCTACGCCCCGTTTTCCCATTACAAGTGCGGGGCCGCCCTGCTGGACGTCCAAAACAAGATCCACGTGGGCTGCAACATCGAGACGATCGACTTCACCCTGACCACGCACGCGGAAATGGACGCGATCAACGACATGATCAAAACCGGCGTGTTCAAGCTCAAGACGCTGGCCGTCGCCTTGCAGGCCGCCAACGGCTTCGCCCTGCCCTGCGGCCTCTGCCGCCAGAAGATCCGGGAATTCGCCATCGGTCCCGACGCCAAGATCCTCGCGATCAACCTCAATCCGCAGGGCAAGATCCGGCACGTCAGCGTGACGACCATCGACGACATCTATCCGCTGTCGTTCACGCCGGACTGCCTCGTCTAGGCGCCGTGGAGGGGACCGCTTCCATTCCGGCCTTCCTGTTCGACCTCGACGGCGTCGTGGTCGATTCCAACGGGCTGCACGTCGAATCCTGGAAGGAAGTCGCGCGCCGGCACGGGTTCGAGTGCCCCGATCCGGAGCACATCGGCAAATGCGGCCTGCGGACGCGCGCGGTGATCCGCGACCTGCTGCGCTGGCCGGTCACCGACGCCGACGCCGACCGCATCGGATTCGAGAAGGAAGATCTCTACCGCGAGTGGATCCGGCGGGACGGCATCCGCGCCATTCCGGGCGTGCTGGCCTTCCTCGCCGAGGCCCAACGGCTGGGCATTCCCTGCGCCGTGGGGTCCTCCGCCCCGCGCGAGAACGTCGATCTATGCCTGCGGGCGCTGGACGCGGAACGCTTTTTCGCGGCGACGGTCTCCGGCGCGGACGTTTCGCGGGGCAAGCCGGCACCGGACATTTTCCTGAAAGCGGCGGCGGGCCTCGGCGTCGCGCCGGCGCAATGCCTCGTGTTCGAAGACGCGCCCGCCGGCGTCGCCGCCGCCCATGCGGCCGGCATGCGGGCCTACGCGCTGCTGACCAGCCACGCGCGGGAGGAATTGGCAGACGCCGATTTCGTCGCGGCGGATTTCACCGGACTTCCCCCCCTCGCCGCGCAATCCGCGTGGACGCCTTGGGCGTCCTGACGCGGCTCAGCGCAGGCGGAGCAGCAATTCCCGCACCTGCGTTTTCTGTTTATCGTCCAGCTGATCCGGCTGCGAGGCCAAGGCCTTGGCGATTTTCAGCGCGCGGGAGCGATCGCCCGAACCTTCGCAGGCTTGAGCCAGCAGCAGCAGCCAGGCGTTGTTCCGGCCTTGTTTCTTCAAGGCCTCCTGCAAATCCCGCTGGGCTTCCTCGAACCGGCCCAGCTGCACGCAGATCGCGCCGCGCGCGCCGAGCAGTTCGGCTTTTCCGGGAGTTTTCCGCAGCGCCGCGTCCAGCCGCTCCAGTTTTTTTTGCCAATCGGCGGATCGATCCGCGGCCGAGGGCGCCGGGCGATCCGCCAGCCGGGGCAGCATGTCCTCGACTTGCTTCCTCTGCTTGTCGTCCAGTTTGTCCGCCTGCGCGGCCAAGGCCTTGGCGAGCGTCAGGGCCCGGGTGCGATCGCCCAAGCCCTCGTAGGTCTGGGCCAGCAGCAGCAGCAGGTTGTTGTTTCGGCCTTGTTTCCGAAGGGATTCCTGCAAATCGCGCCGGGCGTCCTCGAAGCGGCCCAGCTTCACGAAAATCGCGCCGCGGGTGCTGAGCATCTGCGCTTGCCCCGGCTGGCGCAACAGCGCTTCGTCGATCAACTTCAGGGCATCCTGCAGATTGCCGTCTTGCTCCGTGATGACATGCGCGAGGTTGTTCAGCAAGGTGGCGTCGCGCTGCCGCTGGAGACCCTTGCGGAACGCGACTTCGGCCGCCGCCAGATTGCCCTTTTGGTACTGTTCGACGCCGGCGTTCTGATATTGCAGGAAGTGGTCGGGGTTGCGCTCGATCAAGGCGCGCAGGCCCGCATCGAGCAACGGCTTGTTGCCGCGCGTCTGGGCCAAAAGCACCATCATTTCCCACGCCTGCGTATTGCGGGGATCCAGCTGGACGGCCTGATCCAGCTCGCTCTGGGCGGCCGCCCACTGCTGGCGCGACAGGTGAACGAACGCCAGCGTCAGATGAACGCCGACGGGCGCGCTGCTCTGGCCTTTGAGCATCTTCAGCGCTTCGGCGCTCGCGGGATCGTTCTCGTCGGCCAGAAGCAAGATCGCCATCCATACGCGCAGGTCGCCGGGAGTCAGCCGGCTCAGGGCCGCCAGGGAGTCCACGGCGGCCACCTTGTCGCCGCGGACGTAGGCGAGCATGGCCCGATCAAAGGCGGTTTTTTCTTCCGCCAGTCCCATGGCCAAGGCCTCCGCGAGATAGGCCTCGGCGGCTTCCGGATCGTTGCGGCGCAGCGACAGGCGGCACAGAGCCAACAAGGCGGCGGTATCGCGTCCGTCCTTCATCAAACGCCCGCGGTAGAAGCTGTCGTCCCGGAAGGCCTCGCCCCAGAGGAGATAGGCCTGGTCCAGGACCTGCTCGCGGTTGTCGTTGCTCGCCTCGTCTTCCTCGGAAATGGCGGGCTTGCGCCGGGCGGCCTCCTCGACGGCGGGAACTCCCGAAAGCGCCCAGACATGGCCGCGCCGAACCCACTCGCGGGCATTCCAGACGTAGCCGAAGCGCACGACCAGGCCCCACCGATCGCCCCCCAGTTCGTCTTGCCGGTCGGTCCAGGCCTTTTCCCATTCCGCGGCTTCCGGCCATTCGAACGTCCGGCTCACTTCCACCAGATTCATCAACACGCTCCAGTTGTCCGGATAGATGCGATGGGCGCTGCGCAGGGTTTCCATCGCCTCCGCCGCTTCGCCCCGTTCGATCTGGAGAATCGCCAGATTGTTGGCCACCTTGGACGCCAGCAGCCGCAGAAAGTCCTGGTAGAGGCTGAGCAGGTTTTTTTCAGGCACGGGATGAAGGACCGTCTGCTCCATCCAAGCCCAAAAAGCCTTCTGCGATTGGGCGAGGGCCGGCACGTCGATCTGGTCGGGCGACGTTTCCAGGCGATAGAGGAATCCATCCGGCTCCAGATAACCGAATTCGCGGAACGCGTCGGGCATGTCGATGATGCCGATGCGGCCGGGCCCCGTGTCGGACATGAGCAGGTTATCCAGGAAGGCGCTGAAATCGCCCTGGCTCAGTTGCCGGCTCCCGGATTCTTCGTCGAACCCCTTTGCCAAGCGCTGGAGATAGAGGATCGACGGAGTCCGCGGGGCGCTGATGACCTGCACCGGAATCTTCTTTTCCAGAACGGACAAGCCGATGGAATCGTCGAGGAGCCCGGTGGAGAAGAGAATGTCCCGCCCTTCCAGGCGGCCGAGGATCTCCGAAACCGCCAGATCCACGATCCGCCCATAGCGCCCGTCCACCGTGCGCCAATTGAAGGCCCCGCCGGCCCAGATGCTCGCCACGAGCAGCAGGGCGAACAGGCTGGCCGCATGGCGGAACGTCCACTTGACGAGCGCGGTATCCATCATCCTCTGGGACTCGCCCAGAATCCAGAACTCGCCGACGACGTAGCCCATGCAAATCGCCAGCATCAGATAGGGCGTCACCATCAGGTAACCCATGCCCAGCAGGTTCCAAGGGGCGAAAGAGGCATCGTACAGGATGGCGATCAGGCCCCCCGCGAAAATCAGCCGCACGCCGATCTGCCCCCATTCGTAGAACCACGGCGAACGGCTGGACATCGTGAACAGCGTCAGCCACGGCACCACCGAAACGGCGATGATGGCCAAAAAGCCCGGGCTATACCGGATCTGGGTAATCATCTGGATTTGCGCGCCCAGCATCTGCTTCAGGGCCGCCCACGGCGCGACGTACATGCCGGCCAGCGCGCTTTGCTTGAAGAACACGTAGGCGTCGAGCGGATAAAACAGGAGCCCCAGCATCAAGCCGCCCCACAGCGCGGCGTGCATCCGCCCAGTCCGCAGCGCCCGCCAGCGGATCAATTCGCGCACCACCACGAATGCCGCCAGCGGCAGGAAGACGAGGAAGGTTGGGAATTCCGAGGCACCGAGGCCGAAGAAGAACCCGGCCAAGAACAGATGACGCCCCTTGCCCCAATGCTGGTATTGGGAAACGAACCATGCGAACGCCAGCAGCAACAGCAGATGGAAGGTCTCGGGCAGCGAGCGGGTGGACGCGACCCAAAACGGAATGTTGCAGGCCAGATAGGATCCGGCTGCGATTCCGGAAAGCCGCCGGGCCTGGGCTTCGCGAATAAATGATTTCTGGCCCGGTTCGTTCCGGATCAGGTAGCCGACGCGCATCATCAGCCGCGCCAGCAGGCCGACGCAGGCCGCGCCGCACAGGGCGCTGAACAAGCCCGACCAGGCCGCCACGGAACCCACGGGCAGACGGGCGAATCCTTTCAGCAGAAAACCCCAAATGGAATCCAAGGGCATCGGCGGGGCGTTCGGATCCAAATGGGCCAGCAACGACCAGGTCGGCGATCCGGGAAACGCCGTCCAGCTCAGCGAAGCCAAAAAAAACGCCAGCGAAGCCAGAAAGAGGATCAGCGCGATCTGGCAGGCCGTTGGCAACTGGCTGGACAACGGATCATCATCCAACGGCACGCGCGGATCCCGGCCCTCGCCCGGGGTATGCTTCATTCCCGCGGGGAAAAAGGAGAAACCCGGGCTCTTGACGGCCTGAGGCTCCGCGGCCGAAATGACATTCATGGTTTCATCCGCCTGGTTGCGATCGATCCGTTCGGCCAGGTTCGAGCTCCGGCGGCGCCAAGAAGCGGGCGTCGGCGGCCCGGGTCTTTCCTAGCGCACACTTTTGATCAATTCCTGCAGCTGAAGTTGCTGTTCCTTCGGCAATTCGCTCTGGCGGCCGACCAGGGTTTCCGCCAATTCCAAGGCGGCGGCTTTCTGGCCGCGGGCCGCATAGAGCTGGGCGGAGAGCAGCAACACCTGCGCGTTGTCGGGAACTTCCGTCAGTACTTGCTGCAAATCGCGCTCGGCCTCGTCGTAGCGGCCTTCCCGCAAATTGAGTTCGCCGCGCGTGGAGAGGAAAACGGCGTTGCCGGGCTGCAGCGCCAGCGCTTCTTCGATCAGGCGGCGCGCCTCCTCCCTGGCCCCGCCCTTGTTGATCATCAACAGATAGGCCAGATCGTTCAGCGCCGTCGGATCCCGGCGGGTCTTCAGCGCCGCGCGGTAGGACGACTCCGCCAGCGAGAATTGGCCCCGGGCATATTGGAAGGAACCCAGCATGAGGTTGCCGGTGAAATTTTCCGGATCCAACGTCAGCAGGATGCGCACGTGGTCTTCCGCCAGCTCTCGCTTGCGCTCGCGGAAATCGACCGCGACCAGCAATTCCCAGGCGTGGATTTGGCGCGGATTCATGCGCGTCACCTGGTCGATCTCGGCCCGGGCCTCGGCCCACTGCTGCCGCTTCATGCTCAGCTCGGCCAGCATCAGGCGGATATCGGGAGAATTTCCCTGCAAGGTTTTCAGGGCTTTCAGGGCCTTCTCGTAGATTTCGGGATCGCGGCCGTCGCTGGTCAGCATGGAGAGCATCGCCCACGCCTGGACGTTTTCCTTGTCTTTCTTCACCAGCTCCTGCAGCTGGGCGAACGCCGCGTCCGTCTGGCCCTGAAGATACGCCAGCGCCGCCCGCTCGAATCCCATGGTCCCCGGCGGCAAGCCGGCGGCCTCGGCTTCGTCGAGCAAGCGCTCCGCCTCAGCGTAGTCTTCCGCAGCCATCGACACGTTGGCCAGCATGCGGAGGGAGCCCACGTCCCGGGGATTGTCCTTCAGGGCCTCGCGGTAGAATTCCGCGCTGCGCCGCAAATCGCCGCCATGCAGATAGGCCCGGCCCAGGAACGCCTTGACCTCGGCGTTCACCGCCTGCCCGCCGGTGGCCCGGCGCAGTTCGGCCTCGGCGATGCGGGGCTTGCCGGAAACCGCCCACATCATGCCTTGGCGCACGAGAAATCCCGTGTTGTGCACGTAGCCGTAGAGCCCCGACAGCGCCCACATCACGCGGCTGTCCACGTGCCGGGATTTGAATTCCTCCCAGGCCGCTTGGTAGTCCGCCAGTTCGGGCAGCTGGTCTTCCTGGGCGATGGTCAGCAGATTGAGCAAGGCGCTGACGTTGTCCGGATCCAGCCGGCGGGCCTGCTTGAACGTTTCCTGCGCCCCCGCCTTGTCGCCTTGTTCCACCTGCATGAACCCGAGATTGTTGGCCACCTTCGAGATCAGGCGCAACAGATACCGATGGTAGGCATAGGCCGGATTCCGAGGGTCCGGCGGCTGCGCCGCAAAACGCTCCATCCGGCTCCAAAACGGCTTCTGTTTTTCGACCAAGGCGGACAGATCGATGCGATCCGCCGACGGTTCCGCGCGAAACGTCAGATGGTCCGGGACCAGATAGCCGAATTCGCGCAACGGGTCGGCCAAGTCCAGCGCGACGGTCCGCGCCAAACCTTCGTCGCTGGCGAGAAAATCCTGCAGGAACGCGGCAAAACCCACTTGCAGCAGCGATTGCTGGCGCGAATCGGAAAACGAACGCGCCAGATGCTGGCGGTAAGGCGCCGAAACCGTCAGGGGCAAGGTCACCACTTCCAGCTTCTGTCCGCGCTGGCGGGCCAGCAGCCGGATGGAATCGTCCAGCACGCCGTCGGCCAGCAGCACGTCGCGCCCCTCGAGATCGTCCAGCACCTGGACCGCCATCGCTTCGATTTCCTCGCCCGGCCGGCCGTTGGCCGCCGGCAGATTCAAGACGCCGGCCACCATGGCCGCCACCGGCACCAGCAATCCCAGCAGGCCCATCAGGCGGCGCAGCGGCTGGCCGATGCCCGCGTTCCGGTGCTCGCGACGCTGGCCCATGACCCAGAATTCGCCGGCCACGGCGCCCGCGCTGGCGCTCAGAATCAGATAGGGCGTCACCATCAGGTAGCCCATGCCGAAGAAGTGCCACGGGGACACCGGCAGATCGAACAGCGCCGCCAAGGCCGCCGCCAGCACCACGAGCCGCAGGAAGACCTGCCATGCCGAGAAGCGCCACGCCGGCTTCTTGGCCCGCAGCAGATACATCACGCCCCACGGCCCCACCGTCAGCGCCAAGATCAGCAGGAATCCAGCGGTCTGCGGCGCATCGACGATCAAATGCCATTGGTCGCGCCAGATATACCAAACCACCGCCCCCATCGATCCGAATCCGCGCAGCTGCACCGCGGGATCCCGCCAGAGCATCCAGCCATTCAGGACGTAGAGCAACAGGCCGGGCACGGTACACAGGGCGGTCCGCACCAGGACCCGCACGCTGAATTCCGCGCGCTGCAGCATGGCCCGCACCACCAGCAGCGCCGCCAGCGGCGCAAACACCCAGAACGTCGCGAACTCGGTCACGCCCACGCCATACAACAGCCCGAGCAGATAGAGCCGGCTGGTTTTGCCGGTCCGCTGATATTCCGAAAACAGCCAAGCCGCCCCCAGCAGCATCAGCAGGTGGAACGTGCCCGGCAGCGAACGGGTGGACAGAACCCAGAACGGGATGCTGGCCATCGTGAAGAGTCCCGCCGCCGCGCCGGCCAGCAAACGGGCCTGTTCCTCGCGTCGCGTTTCGTCCGGATCGTGCAAATCGTGGATCGAGTAGCGCACGCGCATCATCAGCCCCGCGACCAGCCCGACGCAGACCGCCCCGAACGCCGCGCTGAACGCGCCGACCCAGAAGGCCGCGGACCCACCCGGCAGCCCGGCCAACAGCCGCACCAGATGCCCCCACAGCGAATCCAATAGCGTGGGACTTGAATCGAGCCCCAGATGCCAGGCCAAACTCTTGGCCGGAAGTCCCGGAAACGCGCCGCGGCTCAACGTGCCCAGGTATACCCCCAGCGCCGCCAACGCCAAGACCAAGGGAATCAGCCAGCGAAACCGAGCCGCCGGAATTGTGTTGTCGCGTTCATTCATACCTTGGGCCTCCAACAGAATAAAAAGAAAATCCTAGCGGACGCCCGGCAGGAAATCACGCCTAAAATCAACCGTTTCGCGCGCGGAAATTCGCAACCCGGCCGCACAGCACCTGCATGGTTTCGCGCGCATTCCGGCTCCGCGTCCCGCCCGCGCGGCAGACCCAGACCAAATCGTTCCCGCAAACGGCGACGGAGGGATCGCAGCGGATGCCGGCCGGCCCTTCGCCGCCGGACGCCAGCAACGCCGAGAACTGCCAATCCACCAGGTTTTCCGACGACCAGAGTCCGATCCGATGCAGGCCGTCTTCTTGCGCCGCTTGGGCCCCCAGCGGAAGCCCGAAACCGCCCCGGCTGCCCACCAGCCAATGTTGTCGGCTCGGCTCGTCGTAAAACACGTCGAACTTGTCGTGGCCGCCCGGCAGCGGCACCCAGATCCAAGGGACCCCATCCGGCGCCGTTTGCGGAGCCAGCGACAAATCCACCGTGGACAACCGCATCATGGCCGCCCAGTGTTGCCGCCCGCTGCTCGTCGCGCCCAACACCTGCAAGGCGCTTTCGCCGTGCCAAGGATGCTTCGGATCGGCGATTTTCACCAGCACCGGATCGCGCCAGGCCAAGGAAGCGCCCCCCAGCGGAATGCCCGCCCCGGCACCCGGTGCGGCTTGAATCAACTGCGACAACGGCCCGGACACGGGACCTTGCGTCCACGCCTTTCGGTTCATCAGGCTCGCGCCCTTCGGCGCCCGGAACACGGTGAGCCCCATGCCGCCACCCGAGGCCAGCAGGCATGGCACGTACCACGCATCGCTGCCGGCCAACACCGTGGTCGGCGCGAGCCAAAGGTCGAGATCCCCGGTCAATTCCATCGGTGCCGACCAACTGCCGCCGCCATCGGGCGAACGCATCAGGCAGAGTCCGCCCGAGGCCTCGCCCAGCAGATAGACGTCGCCGCCGTCGCGGAACAGGCTGGCGCGGCGGAAAGGGAACGTGGTCGCCAGTTGCCAGTTCGCGCCGCCGTCGCTCGAGGACATCACCCGCCCCTGCATCCACCGGTTGCGCTTGGCATCGTGCCCCTTCTTGCCGTTCAGCCCCTTCACGTCGGGCCCCGTCTGATCGAACGCCGCCAGCAACTTGCCGTTGGCCAACGCGATCAAGCTCGGTGGCCCGATGGAAATCCGCTTGTCTTCCGGCACGGCAAACACCAGCCCGCCCCCGCTTTTCTTGGTTTCGTTTGTTCCGACGGCCTGCGGTTCACTCATACATTCCCTCGTCCATTTCCTTGCGCACGACATACGCGCCGACCAACACCTTCGGATCGACCAAGGCCCCCTTGGCCCGCACCGCGTCCAGCCAATCGGAAAGCCCGGAGAGGGGCACGGCATGCGCCCGCACGTTTTCTCCCACTTCGCCCCCGCCCCGTCCGACCCGCGCCAGCCCCCGCGCACGGAAAAACGTCACCACCTCGTCCGAAATGCCCGGACTGGGCGGCCCACTCAGCACCGGCTCCATCGAAGAGGCCGCAAACCCAGTCTCCTCCAACAGCTCGCGCCGGGCCGCGTCGACCAACGCTTCCTGCTCGCTGCCGGGACGATCCCCCGCCAGTCCGGCGGGCAGTTCCACCACCCAGGCTTGTACCGGCTCTCGCCATTGCGTCACCAGCACCAAACAACCGGACTTCGTCGTGCCGACCACCACCACGATGCCAGAGACGTTCCGGCGCTCCACGAACTCCCATCCGTTGCGCACCACGAAATCCAAGTGGCGCCCTTCCGCCAGCGTGCGTTTCTCGGATGGAGAGTCCTTTGCCATGCCGCGCAAGAATACACGTTTTTCCGCCGCCGAAGAAAGCAAATCCGGCGCGGACTCCCAGGCCTTCCGCCTCGGCAACTCATGGGCCGAGTTGCCGCCGGCAGGCTTTCTCTTTTATGATATTTATAAATATCATATATGGTATTTATAAATATCATAAAAGCGCGATGCCGCCACGTGCGCGCTTTCCGCTAGCTTCCCCCCATTCGCTTCCACCTCCGCGCGATGCCGCGGATGTCATCCATTCCGAATAACTTCCTCGCGGAAGAAGCGGACCAGTTCCCGGTGCCGAGCCCGCGCCCGTACCTGATAGGGCAGCAAGCGGGCGACCGGCCATTGCAGGATCTGCATCTCGAAATCCAGCGCCGGCACGTTCGCGCCGTCCAGGACCCAGGCGAACGCCAAGCCGAACAGGATGCCGCACGGCAGGAAGCCCGTTCCTTTCGGCACCGGCCGGAAATACCGCCGGGGTTCGCCCGACCGGGGCATCATCTGCGCCAAGCGCAGATAGTTCCGCAGGCTTGCGTCCGGCAGGTAGCATTCCCGCCGGGCAGGCGGGAGCAATTCGATTTCGTAGGCGCGATAGCCTGTCCCCGGCGCTTCTTCCTCCCATCCTTTCCGCGCAAGATAACGCCCCAGCAGCGACTCGCCCAAGGCCACGGCCAAATTCGGCTTCAGCGTTCCGGGCTTGCGGAGCGTCTGCTCGTGCAGCATGAGTTGCTTCGTCTCCGGCTCGTAGTAGCCCAGGACGTTGTCCCATACGCGGCTGCGCTTCCACTGCGCGTCCGGCACGATCTGCACGCCGTCGAAATAGGCCAGGTGTTCCGGCCGCACGTCCGGATTCTCCCACAGGAAATCGTCCAGCCGCCGGCGCAGGGCCGCGGCGGGGATCTTCTTGCCCGCCAGCGCGGCGCCGATCGCCTCCATGCGCGCACAGGCCGAAGGTCCTCGCGGCCCGCCCGACTTCGTCACCGGCGGTGCGGCCGGCCGGCGCGCGGAGGCGGGTCGGCGGCGGGCCAGCCCCTCGTACACCGTGCGGATCGCCGCCGCGAAACGCGCCGGATCGTGGTGGATCATCGAATCCCGCTGCCAGCGGTCGCCGGAAAACAAACTGGCCTCCACCGGCATTACGCCCAGCGCGGATACCCGCGCGCGGTCCAGATGGATGGGATGCTTGTCCTCCAGCGCGTAGTTGCGGATGATGCTGCCCGGCACCGTGTCGAGGCTCGTCGCCAACGCGACGTCGAACAGCCCGGCGCTGCCGCCGGGCACGTTGCGCCCATAGGCTTCGATCAATTCCGACACCCAGAATCCGCGGCTTTCCTCGCGGAACGACATGTCCGTTTCGCCTTCCTGGATCCAAAGGTTCGCGCCGAGGATCTTGACCGCGCGGCGGTTCGCGCGGATGGCGGCGACCACGCCCGGCGTCAGCAGCACCGGCAGCATGCTGCTGTACAGGCTGCCCGGCGCATAGACGATCAGATCGGCCGTTTGCAGACTCCGGATCAAGGCCGGCGTGGCCTGCGGATCGGCGGCGAACGCAATCCGCACCCGCCGCACCGCGCAGCCGCGGCGGGCCCGCGCCGCGCGCGCCTGGCCCGTGGCCACCACGCCGTTGGCATACTCGTAGATCAGCGTCCCCGGCGCCGCCGTCGCCGCATGCACCCGCCCGACCGGAACGCACAGGGCCTCCTCCACGGCGGCCAATCCGCGTTCCACTTCCATCCGGGTCGGGGCCCGCAACGAGCGGATGAACCGGAACATCGCCGCCGTCAGCAGCAGGTTGCCGAGCGAATGCCCCGGCACGCGCAGGCGCGCCTCCAGCCAGGGCGACAGTCCCGACGTCAATTTCGACAGCGCCGAACGCAGTTCGGGCGAGCAGGCCTTTCGCAGCGCCGGTTCCAGCACGCGCACGGGGTCCCGCAACTCCCCCCGCCGCGGGGCACGGTTCCCGAAGCGGTACACGAACACCTGCTGGACGATCCTCAGCGCGGGCACGTCGGGCCCGTAGCGTCGCGCCAGCGCCGCGCGGTCGATCATCGAGAGCATCACCTTGCGCGTGTCGCCGATGCCGATCATGGGCAGGCGGCGGACCAGTTCGCCGGTCGAGCCGCCGTCATCCGTCGTGCAAACCCCCACGTGGATCCGTTCGAATTCCTGCAGCAAGCCCTCGGCCGGGCGGCCCGGCCAGGACGGCAGCGCCGAATTGCCGCCGAGAACGGTGGACAGCCCGGTGCCGCCCCCAAGCACCACGACCCGCGCTTTCGAGGGCGCGCGGCCCGCCGCGCGCGGATCTTCCGCCAGCCGGCCCAGGACGCCTTCTACCCCGTGTTCGAGCAAGCTCCGCGCGCCCGTCCACGATGCCTGGCTGGCTTGGCCCACGGAAATACGCTCCGCCTACGACACCCAGAAGACGTCGTTCATGAACTGCTCGAGGAACGCCGTGTTGTATTCCCCGCGCAGGAACCGCGCGTCGGCCAGCAGCGCCTGCGCCACCGGGACCGTCGTCGCCGGCCCCACCATCTTGAACTCCGCCAGCGCCCGCGACATGCGGGTCAGCGCTTCCTCGCGGTTCTTTCCGCGCGCGATGATCTTGCCGATCATGCTGTCGTAGAACGGCGGGATGACGTAGCCCGAATAGACGTGCGAATCCACGCGGATGCCCGGGCCGCCCGGGAAATGCACCGCCTGCACCGGCCCGGGCGACGGCGTGAAGTTCTTGTACGGATTCTCCGCGTTGACGCGCACCTCGATGGCGTGGCCGCGCGGAGCGAACTCGTCGTCGGAAAACTTCATGACCTCGCCCGCCGCCGCGCGGATCTGCAGCTGCACCAGATCGGCCCCCGTCACCTCTTCGGTGATGGGGTGCTCCACCTGGATGCGCGTGTTCATCTCCATGAAATAGAATTCCTGCGCATCCTCGTTCCAGAGAAACTCGATGGTGGCGACGTTGCGCAGCTTGCAGGCCTGCGCGGCTTTCACCGCGGCTTTCAGGAGCTTCTTGCGGCGATCCGGCGTCAGCGCCGGGCTGGGCGTTTCTTCCAACAGCTTCTGGTGCCGCCGCTGGATGGAGCAATCGCGTTCGCCGAGCTGATAGACGTGGCCGTGGTTGTCCGCCAGCAGCTGCACTTCGATGTGCCGCGCCCGCTCCACCAGTTTTTCCACGTAGACGTCCGCATTGCCGAACGCCCGCTCCGCCTCGGAGCTCGCCGTCATGAATCCCTGCGCCAGGCT
>CAZECJ010000043.1:0-20663 GCA_964510645.1 uncultured Verrucomicrobiota bacterium
CGTTGCGGAAGTGCCCCAGCAGTTCCTGCACCAGGCGCTGCAGGTCGCGGCCGCCTTCGTCCAACTCCGCCACGACCTTCAGCGCGGCCGCCGAATCGCCTTTCAAGACTGCCGTCGCCAGCTGGTCGATCGTCGCCCACGACACCAGTCCGAACACCCCCAAGACGTCCGCTTCCTCGATCTTCTCGCCCTTGAACGAGATTATCTGGTCCAGCGCCGATTCCGCGTCGCGCAATCCGCCCTCCGCGCCGCGCGCAATGGCCAGCAGCGCCTCTTCGCTCACTTTCCACTTCTCGGCCACGGCGATTTCCCGCAGGCGGCCGACGATCTCCTTCAGCCCGATGCGCCGCAGGTCGAACCGTTGGCACCGCGACAGGATCGTCGCGGGCACTTTGTGGACGTCCGTCGTCGCCAGCAGGAACTTCGCGTGCGGCGGCGGCTCCTCCAGCGTCTTGAGCAGGGCGTTGAACGCCCCCGCGCTCAGCATGTGCACTTCGTCGATGATGTAGATCTTGTAGGGTCCCCGCGCCGGGGCGTAGCGCACGTTGTCGCGCAGATCGCGCACCTGGTCGACGTTGTTGTTCGAGGCGCCGTCGATTTCAATCACGTCGAGGCTGTTGCCCGCGACGATTTCCTTGCACGAGTCGCATTGGTCGCAGGGATCGGCCGACTTTCCGCGCTTCTGGCAGTTGAGAGCCTTCGCGAGCAGCCGCGCCGTGGTCGTCTTGCCCGTGCCGCGCGGACCCACGAACAGGTACGCATGCGCAACCCGGTTCGTCTGGATCGCGCGCGCAAGCGTCTGGATGACGTGCTCTTGCCCGACGACCTGCTCGAACTGCTGCGGGCGCCACTTCCGCGCTAAAACTTCGTATGACATGCTGTTGTCTCCGGCGGGTCTTCGCGGCCCGCATTCCGTCCGAGCCGGTCGCCGCGGGCCAGGACACCCACGGCACCCGGAAGAACTGCCATACCGTTGCTGCCTTCCGGCCCTGGCGGGGTTCTGGCGGCATCCGTCGCATGGGACCCAACCCGCGACAACCGGCCCGGGCGGAGCCCGAAACCACTCGCCGAAACCCGTCCCGGCGAGCGTTCAACACCCTAGCCACCCCCATCGGGAAAAGCAATCCAATCCCCGTCCAAAAACGGTCCGCGCCCGCCGGGCGCGGCTACCATTCCGTGAACAGGGGATATGGCCCCCCTAGCGACGCCGGATCCATTCCTCCGAACGGTATTTCGGCTCCAAGGCGGCCGCTTCCTCCCTGATGCAGGTCGCCGGCTCGCAAACTTCCCAGCGCAAGTCCCATTCCGCCGCCAAGGCGCGCGACATCGCCGTTTCCAGTTCCGCCGCCCGTCGGCGGGCCTCCGGAAGCTGCAAGGAACCTTGGTAGAGGACGGTCGTTCCATATCGCCGGATCGCTCCGCCCAGGATCTTTCCGGCCTCGGTCAAGATATCCAGCGCCACCGGCTGAACGAAGCATTGCGACGCGCCAATCGGTCCGCGCGGCGCCGCATTTCCGCCCGGCACGCACAACGTCGCCCCCAGCCCCGCCCCGCGCAATCCCGATACGATCGCCGAATGCAGCCGCCGATAGAGTTCCGTCGGGCGCAAGATCCCGCCATCCTGGAAAACGCAGGAAAACGTCAGGTCGTCGAGATGCGGCACGATGCCCCCGCCCGTCGGTCGGCGCGTGTAGAATTTTCCGATTCCACCCGGCAGGACCTTTTCCACTTCGCAGATCCGCTGCGCGTAGCCAAACGTCGCGCCGACGCCCTGCCAGCGGAAAAACCGCAGGCAAAACGCGTCCGGCTTCGATTTCGCCAGCGCTTCGTCCAGCGCCATCTGCCCGAACACGTCGAGCGCGGGGGAATCTAGCAGCAGTCCTTGCACGGCAAGTCCGAGCTCGCGAACGCCTCAGGTCCAGGCGACGTCGGGCGACCGCGCGGCGGCCAGCTCGTCCATCCGCTTCACGGGCAGGGCATGCGGCGCCGCATGGACGAGTTCCGGATCGGACAGCGCTTCGGCATGGATCGCGCGCAGGGCCGCCACGAAGGCGTCGAGCGTTTCTTTCGATTCCGTTTCCGTCGGCTCGATCATGATGGCCTCGTGCACGATCAGCGGGAAGTAGATCGTCGGCGCGTAGAACCCGTAGTCGAGCAGCCGCTTGGCCACGTCGAGGGTCTTCAGTCCGTTCGTTGTTTCCGGATCCGTCCGCAGCACGCATTCGTGCATGCAGGGTTCGTCCACGGCGGACGGAAACAGGTCGTTCAGCTTTGCCCGCGCATAATTGGCATTCAGAATCGCGTTTTCCGCGATGCTCCGGAGGGTTTGGGCGTCGTGTCCGCGCAGATAGGCGTAGGCCTTGATCGCCACGCCCACGTTGCCGGCAAAGCTCCGCACCCGGCCAATGCTGCCCGAAACCTTCGTCTTCAGCGCGAATTTTCCGTCCTTCTCCACGACGCGCGGCACGGGCAGGAATGTTTCCAGCGCGGCGACCACACCGACGGGCCCGGATCCCGGCCCGCCGCCGCCGTGCGGCGTCGAGAACGACTTGTGCAGGTTCAGGTGCAGGATATCCACGCCGAAATCCGCCGGCTTTGCCAGCCCCATCAACGCGTTGAAATTCGCCCCGTCCATGTAGAGCAGCGCGCCTGCCGCGTGCGCGGCCTCGGCGATTTCGCGGATCTGGCGCTCGAACAGTCCCAGCGTGTTCGGCACCGTCAGCATCACCATCGCCGTCTGCGGCCCCATCGCCGATTTCAGCGCAGCGAGATCCAGCCGTCCGTCCGGGCGCGAGGCCACGGTCTTGACCGCAAACCCGCCCAGCGCGGCGGAGGCCGGATTCGTGCCGTGCGACGAGTCCGCCACCAGGATTTCCGAGCGCTTCCGATCCTTGCGGGAACGGTGGTAGGCCGACGCGATCAGGATTCCCGTGAATTCGCCGTGCGCGCCCGCCGCCGGCTGCAGCGTGAACGCCGCCAGCCCCGTCAGTTCGCACAGCAGTTTTTCCAGGCGGTGCAGTACGTCCAGAGTGCCTTGGACGGCGGAATCGGGGGCGGCGGGGTGCGCCGACGCAAACCCATCCAGCGCCGCGATTTCCTCGTTCGCGCGCGGGTTGTATTTCATCGTGCACGAGCCCAGCGGATAGAGGTTCGCGTCGAGACAGAAATTCAGACGCGACAGCCGCGTGTAGTGGCGCACGGCGTCGAACTCGGCCAGTTCCGGCAAGCGCGGCGGCGTCCGGCGCAGCGCGCCGGCGGGCAGCCAAGTCGACGCCGGCTTCGACGGCTTCGCGAACCGCACGCCGCGGCGCCCCGGCACGCTTTTCTCGATGGACAGTTTTTCGAGGAGATTCATCGAATGACCCTCCTCAGCGCGGCGGCAAAGCGATCAATTTCTTCGTCGGTGCGTTGTTCCGTCGCGCAAACCAGCAGGACGTTTTTCAGGCGCTTGTCGCGGCGCCCCAGCGGCACCCCGGCCAAGAGGCCCTCTCTCAACAGCGCGTTGCGCACGCGCTCCGCCGGCACCGGGCATTCCAGCGCGAATTCGTCGAAGAACGGCCCATCGAACCGCCGGCGGAATCCCGGCACCGCGCAGGCTTTTTCGGCCAGGCGATGGGCCTTGTCCACGCACAGCTCGGCGACTTCCTTCAGGCCCTCGGGCCCGAGCAGGGCCAGATGGATCGTGGCGGCCAGCGCGCACAACGCCTCGTTCGAACAGATATTCGAGGCCGCTCGTTCGCGGCGGATGTGCTGTTCGCGCGCCTGCAAGGTCAGCACGAATCCGCGCTGGCCTTCGGCGTCGGTCGTCAGGCCGCAGATGCGGCCCGGCACGTGGCGCACGTGCGCCTTTTTGCAGGCGAACAGGCCCAGATACGGACCGCCGTAGTTGAGCGCGCCGCCAAGCCCCTGCCCTTCGCCCACGGCGAAATCCGCGCCCCAGGCGCCGGGGGCTTCCAGCACGCCGAGGCTGACCGGATCGGCCACGGCGATCAACAACGCGCCCTTGGCATGGGCCATTTGGGCGATTCCCGCGCCATCTTCCAGCAGACCGAAGAAATTCGGCGTGGCCACCACCACGGCGGCCGTCGCGTCGTCCAGCTGCCGCGCCAGCGCGTCCGGTTCCAGCCGGCCCGCGGGACACGGCACGATTTCCAGCGCGGGCTCGCCCTTCGCCCTGAAATAGGTGCTCAGCACGTCGCGCCAATCGGAATCCAGCGATTCCGGCAGGAGGATTTTCTTCCGGCCCGTGATGCGGGCGGCGGCGGCCGCCGCCTCGGCCAGCGCCGTCGCGCCGTCGTAGAGCGACGCGTTGGCGACGTCCATGCCGTACAGGGCGCAAACGGAGCTCTGGAACTCGTAGATGGCCTGCAGCGTGCCTTGGCTGGCTTCGGCCTGATAGGGCGTGTAGGCCGTCAGGAACTCGCCGCGCTGGATCAGCGCCCGCACCGCCGCCGGCGCGAAATGGTCGCGGGCCCCGGCGCCGGCGAAACAAGCCAGCGGCTTGTTTTCCGCGGCCAGCGCGCGCGCGTGGGCCATCAACTCCGCCTCGGAAAGCGCGGCGGGCCAATCATAGCTGCCCGCGCGCAGATCCGCCGGGATCTGCGCGAGCAACTCGTCCATCGAGGAAACGCCGATGGCGCGGAGCATCTCCGCGCGGTCGGCGGCGGTATGGGGACTGTACATGCTAGTGCGAAGCCGTTTTTTGATACGTCGCGAAATCCATCAGCGCCGCGAGTTCCGCCGGCTTGGACGTCCGGATCTTGAAGAACCACCCGTCGCCGTGCGGCGATTGATTCACCAGCGCCGGGTTGTCCACGATGGCGTCGTTGACTTCGACCACCTCGCCCGAAACCGGCGCGAAAAAATCCGCCGCCGCCTTGACCGACTCGATGACGGCGCAGGGCTTGCCCTGCTCGACCGTCGCGCCCACCTTCGGCAGCTCGACGAACACGACGTCGCTGATTTCCTTCTGCGCATAATCGCTGATGCCCACCGTCGCCACGTCGCCCTCGGCGAACGCCCACTCGTGGGTCTTCGCAAAACGGCAGGTTGTTTCGTTGTACATATTGGCTCCTTTAAAAGGGATCAAAGTTCAGGGTTCAGGATAAGAAATCGGAGTTGGAAAACCAATGACAGATAGGACGAATCTGGGACGAATCTGACGGATCGGCCTGATTCACCTGAACCCCGAACCCTGAACCCTGAATCCTCATGTTCAGACCGAATTCTTCCGGAAGGGCCCGCGGACGGTTTCCGCATCGACCTTTTTGCCGTGGATTTCGACTTCGACGCGTGTGCCGGATTCCCAGGCTTCCGGGGCCAGATAACCCACGCCGATCCCGGTGCCCAAACTCGGCGCGAAGGTGGCGCTGCACAATTCGCCGATCTTCCGGTCGCCCAGCCAAACGGCGCAGCCGTGGCGCGGCACGCCCCGACCCAGCAGGCGCACGCCCGTCAGCTTTTCCTTGAATCCAGCTTCTTTCCTCCGCACCAGCGCCTCGCGGCCGACGAAATCGCCCTTCTGCAGCTTGACCACCCATCCGCAGTTCGCCTCGTAAGGCGTGCGCGTCTCGTCGGCATCGGCTCCGTAGAGCAGATAGCCCGACTCCAGCCGCAGGGTGTCGCGGCTCCCCAGTCCGCAGGGAACCAATCCGTGTCGCCCGCCCTTGGCCAGCAGCGCTGCCCAAAAAGCCACGGTGCCCGCCGGAGAAGCCGCGACCTCGAAGCCGTCCTCGCCCGTATACCCCGTGCGCATCACGAACGCCGTTTCGCCTTCCCATGGCAGCTCGACGATGCCGAAGCGAGGCAGCGCCAGCGCCGCCGGGAAAAACTCGCCGACGAGCGCGGGGGCGTTGGGTCCTTGCACCGCCAGCATCCCGTAGCGGTCGCTGGCATGATCCAAGGCCACGTCGAAGCCCGCCGATTGCTTCTGGAACCAGGCGAAATCCGCGGCGGCCGTGGCGGCGTTCACGATGGCGAGAAAGCGCTTCGGGGCGAGACAGAAGGTAATCGCATCGTCCAGGATCCCGCCATCCTCCGCGAGCACGTGGGCATAGGTGCCCTTGCCGGGTTCGGCGGACATGCGATTGCAGTTCACGCGCTCGACGAACCGATGGGCATCCTGGCCCGAAATCAACACCTGCCCCATGTGGGAGACGTCGAAGACGCCGCAGGCCGTGCGCACGGCCAGATGCTCGGCCAAGATGCCCGAAAACTGCACGGGCATTTCCCAGCCATGGAAATCCACCATCCGCCCACCGGCCCGCACCAGCGAATTGAACAGCGGCGTGCGCTTCAACGACGAATTGCTCATGACAAAACAGCTTAGCGCAAAGGAAGAAAACAGCCAAGAACGTTCACCGCCGGGCACGCGGCGGCGAGATGGCAATCAGGGCTTCCCGGCCTCGGCGGCGGCGAGGTTCTGGAGGAGGATGGGGGCGTCGGGAGCGTATTGGAGGGCTTGGCGCCAGTAGCCGATGGCCTTGTCCTTCTGTCCTTCCTGCATGGCGACCGCGCCGAGGTTGTTGAGCACGTCGGGCTGGGCCGGATTGATCGCCAAGCTGGCGCTCCACTGCTCCAGCGCGGGGCCCACGTGTCCGCGCCGAACCAGGATCATCGCCGCTTGGTTGCGCGCATTCACGTTCTGGGGATACAGCTGGACGATCGCGGCGTACGTGTCCAATGCGCCGGATTCGTCGCCCGCCAATTCCTGGGCATGGGACAGGTTAGAGAGCGCGTCCTCGTGGTTGGGTGCGATCTCCAGCGCCTTGCGGAAACTCCGGATTGCGCGCGGGTAGTCCTTCTTTTCCGCCGCGCGGATGCCCGCCGCGAGCGCCGCCGCCAGCACGCCCATGCGGTCGGCCTTCACCACCGGCGCCAGCAGGTTCTCCACCGGCGCCCAATCGTCCGTCAGCACGCACTCGCCGTTCCGCGCCCGCAGGTCCGCGAAATGCGCCTCCGACAGCACCAAGCCGTTGAAAACCCCGGGACGCGTCGTCCAGTCACCGATATCTTCCAACGCCAGCGGAGCCCCGGAACCGACGAAAACGGTGGTGTTGCGCACCCCCAGCTCGGGGATGGCGGAAACCGCGCCCCGGTGCGGAAAGACCTCGGCAAAGGTCTGCGCGATGGCATTCATGAACGCGCCCACGTCATAGGCGTCGATCAGGTTCATCGCGTAGAGTCCGTCCGGCTTGAGGAGCTGTTTCACGTCGCCCATGAATTCCTTCGTCGTGAGCTGGTACGGCACCGAGTAGTCGCTGACCGAATCGCACACGATCAGATCGAACGGAGGGACCGATCCCGGCGCCTCGCGGTTGCGCCGCAAAGCGTCGGCGACGTAGTTGCGGGCATCCATGTGGTGGATCTCGATGGGCGCGTCTACGGGCAGGCCAAAGGCCTCCTGCGCGGCGCGGGTGACGCCGGGATCGATCTCGACCACGACGATTTCGCTGCCGGGGCGGGCGCGGAACAAATAGTTGGGAAAGACGTAGCCCCCGCCCCCCAGCAACAGCAGGCGCACGGGCCGGTCGTTCTTGCCCATCTTCCGGTTCACCAGCGCATCGTAGATCCGCATGTAGGGATATTTCAGGTCCCCGAAGTCGTTCAAATCCGCCTCGCTGTGCCGCAGCTTATCCTGATAGAACGCGCGGTGGGCGGGATTCCCCGGCTCCGCCGTCACCGTCAGGATCTGGTACTGCGTCTCGGCGTAGTAGACCGCGTCGAGTTCTGCGGGGACGTCGCGCAGCTTCAGCGCGCGGGCTGCCCGCGCCGCGCCGGGCCCGGGCAGGACCGCCAGCAGGAAGAACGCCAGGCACAGCGCCGTTCCCGCGCCGGCCGCCCCGCGCCCGCGCCGCGCGGAGAGGGCGTAGAGCAGCCCCAGCACCGTCAGCAAGAGCGCCATGGCCACCACGATGCGCACGCTGCCCATCCACGCCGTCAGATAGAATCCCGTCAGGAACGTGCCCGCGATGCTGCCCACGGCGTTCCAGGCATAGAGCGTGCCGATGGCGCGGCCGACGTGCGCCGCGCGCTCGATCGCCAGCTTGGCGACCATGGGGCTGATGGTGCCCAGGACCGTCGCCGGCAGCAGAAACGCCCACGCCATGTGCAGCAGGATCCGCAGCGGCCACGACTGGCCCATCAGGAACGGCGACGCCCCCGCCCAGGCGTTCAGCCACAAGATGGCGAGGCACGCCGCCGCGCCCGCGAAAAACATCGCCGCGATCCGCCCGGGCAGATTTTTCGCCGAGTCCGCCATCCGCCCGCCGAGATAGTTGCCCAAGCTCATGCCCGCGAGGATGACGCCCAGCACGCCCGTCCACGTGTACAGCGAGGAACCGAGGAACCGCGCGATCAATCGGCTGGCGACCAGTTCAACGGTCATCAGGCCCGCGCCGGTGAGAAAGACGGTGGCGTTCAGCCACGCCGTGCGTTGCGATGTACTCATGGGGGGAGAGAATAGCGGAAAGCGCCGGAACAGCCAAAGAGATTCCCGTGGGGGGGGGGATATTCAATATGGGCACATCCCCGTTTCCCTGACCTCAACGGACAGGATGGAAACTGTTTTCATATGGAGTGCGGCGGCATGACGCCGCTTTGGGGCCGCGACATGTCGCGGCCCGGAAAAACGCGGTCATGCCCGCGCACTCCAAAACGACCAAGCCGCGGAACTCATCAAATGGAGCCACTGATTTTTGCGTGCATGGAGATGATCCAAGATTATGGTGCCTGCGACCGGCAGAGACAAAAAACCCCGGCCGGTTTCCCGGTCGGGGTTGCATTCGCGCTGGGCGAGGAACTTGTCCCGCCTTGGCGGGATTAGGAACGACGACGGCGGATCGCCATCACCAGCGCGCCCAGGCCCAACAGGCCCATCGTCGCCGGCTCCGGAACGGCCGAAATCTGCTGGTCGGGCTGGAAGCCGGGTCCACCCAGAGTATCCGTATATGAGTCCTGCCAAGTAGTCGGATTGATTACGAGGGCTTCCGGGGTAGTGTCGAAATACCAACTGCCCACCGCCGGCGCGCCTTCATAGACACGTTGGTAGATGTAACCTGCCGTTGTCCAACCTGTATTATTATATTGTAGGTTGCCATCCACATAACCCACGTAATTATTCCATTCGGTGCCATCAGATGCGATGACATTGGCTCCGCCCACGCTCTGGTCCAAGGTGCGGGTGGCCCAGACCTGGTCGTCGCCGCTGACCCAGCCGTTCGCGACGTTGGCGAGATCCGGCGCACCGGCGGTGTTGTTGGCGGAATAGATGAGCTGCCAAGTGAGGCTGTAGCTGTCGAGCAGGTAATCCGTAGAACCCGTGAGATCAACGGCGTTATGCGTATATCCACCATATACAGTTTGCCATTGAATGCTAACCCCATCCGTGGCGAAAGCGGAACCGGCGGCAACAGCCAGAACCGCGAGAGCGAGAAGAATCTTCTTCATGTTGTTTTTCCTTGGAGCTTCTTTTTTAAATCGTCGCGGCCGGAAACCCTTTCCAACCGTCGAGGTAGAAAGTAGCGGAAACGGACAAGGGGTGGCAAGCGTTTTTTGGAAAAATATATGGAAAATATTAACGCGCGTTTTACCGGAGGGAAACAAGGGGAAATGGCGAAGAACGGACAAAATCCGAAATCCAAGATCCGAGTTCGGAGGATGGCGACCTGGGAACGCCACGCGTCCGCTTGGCGAGCACGCGCCCAACGGGCGCGGTTCCAACAAATCCGACTTTGGCATGCGGCGAAAACATCCGGAACAGCTCCCGGGTCATCGCCCCGGGCTACAGCGGATCGATGGACCGGCTGTAGGCCAGGGCGGCGACCTGGCTCAATTCACGCTTTTTGCCGGCAGAGGCAACAACCGCTGACAGCCAAAGCGGTGTCAAGCCACCGCACTCCATAGAAACAGCCGCATCACGCCCCCCACCCCACTCTGATCTCCCCAATAAAAAAAGGGACGCCCGAGGGCGTCCCTTCGTCCAATTTTAGCCGTTAGGGCCACGTGTAGGGCTTTGAATTCGTCCACACCAGCCCAGTGGTGTTGGTGACTTTCAGGAAAAAGCCTTCCGTTGCGACTACCCGTTGGGTGAGAACATTGCTTGGCCATACGGCCGGTTTGCCAGACTTGGTGCCGCCAAACCAGACCTGGGCGACTGGATTCCAAAAAGAAACCACCGACCCAGCCGCGGCATTCGATGCCAGGGGGGAAGTGCCAAATACGAAGTCCGCCGGATAGGGATTGGCCACGCTGCCCAGATTTGCGCTGCCGGGAATGGTGCGAGCCAAAGTGGCTTCCGTTGGCACTTCGCCGGCGATCGTGATTTCTGTCGGAACCAAATTGGTGGTTGGCCCCTTCAGGAAAAAGAATTCACCCGATCCGACAATCTGGGTGCGCACATTGACCGGCCATACGGCTGGTTTGCCAGACTTGGTTCCGCCAAACCAGCCTTGGGTGACTGGATCCCAAAACGAAACCACTGATCCCTCGGGCGCTTCGGCGGCGAGGGACAGATTGCTGAAGACGTTGTTTGCCGCAGTCATGTTGATGAGCGGCACGCTGACCGTGATGAGCTTGCCTTGGGCGGGCAACTGCTTCTTGATATAACCGATGGTATTGGCGCTCAGGACTTCCTGAGCCGACGCGGCGACGACGGAAACAGCCAAGGCTCCGGCAATCGCGACCCACAACGACTTCTTCATTTCCGTTCTCCTCTTCTTTTTTTAAATGGATGGAATCCGCGCAGTCTAATCTTCCAGTTCTGTCGAAAAAGATACGGGAAAGACCCCATAGGTGTCAACACCTAGTTCTCGAAATGTTAAAAATAAATTAATGCATTCCGAACAATCCGATAAACCGCAGAGCGCACAGGGATGGACCCGCAGTCCCGCGGGCGCAACCCCGTTTCATTGACTAAACGAACTCGAAACGACTTGGTTCCACGGCTTGGCCGTTTTGGAGTGCGCGGGCACCGCGCTTTCCCGGGCCGCGACCCGCCGCCGCCACGGCTATGGCGGACAAGCATGTCGCGGCCCCAAAGCGGCGTCATGCCGCCGCACTCCATATGAAAACAGTTTCAATCCTGTCAGTTGGGGTCAATGGAACGAACATGCGCCCCAGTCCCGCCATCGCGGAGGCCGAGATGTTTTTCGACTCTGGCTTCGCTTGCGCTCAACATGACGCAACCTGCCCCCCCTATGTGCCCTCTCTGTGAACCTCTATGTTCTCTGGGGTGAAAACGGCTGTTCGGAGACACGAAAAACCCCGGCCGGTTTCCCGGTCGGGGTCGCTTTCGCCATAGGCGAAGAACTTGTCCCGCCTCAGGCGGGATTAGGAACGACGACGACGAATCGCCATCACCAGCGCGCCGAGGCCCAACAGGCCCATCGTCGCCGGCTCGGGAACCTGCGAGACCGGCTGATCTGGAACAAAGGCGGAACCGCCAGTCGTCTCGCTCAGAGTCAGCGTCGTCGGGGCGCCCGCATCAAAGTTCAATACGACCAATGTCAGAGAAGAATCGTAGTACAAGGTACCATTGATCGGCGTATCCGAATTGAACACGCGCTGGTACACATAACTATTCGCCGTATTCCATCCACTCAAATACATCGTGTCACCGGACACCGGCTGCATCCAATTGTTCCACACCGTGCCATCCGAAGCGGTCACATCAGCCCCGCCTACGCTCTGGCCCATGGTGCGGGAATCCCAGACGATGTCATCGCCGGACACAAAGCCATTGGCTCCGTTGTTCCCATCGGCAGGGTCGATGAGATTGTCCACGCCGGCATAGATGAGTTGCCAAAGGACGCTGCTGCTGTCCAAAATCGCTCCGCTAAAGCCATCTTCACCCCACCCGCCACCAGTGGACCAGCTAACGCCAATGCCCGCCATTGCACCAGTCGTCGCAATGGCCAGAGCGAAAATCGCCATCAGGATTTTTTTCATTTCTCGGTTTCCTATTTAGTTTCTTTTTTAAATGGTTTCGCAGTTCGGTTTAGGGCCAAGTATACGGCTTGACATTCGTCCAGACTGTCACGTTTTGTGATTCCTTCAAGAAGAAGCCTTCGCCAGCCTGAACGACTTTATTCGACTGAGCGGGAGCCCATCCTTTTTGGCCCTTGCTGCCAGGATCCCACTGCTGACTTACTTCATTCCAGAAGTATACCGTGGAATTCGAAGTGGCATTCTTCGCCACGTCAGACTCGCCAAACTTGAAGTCCACCGGATAGGCATTGGCCAAGGTGCCAAACGCACCACTGCCAGGGATCGCCCGCAACACCGGCTCGCCGATCGGATTGTCCGGCACTTCGCCAGAAATCGTCACGTCCACATTGGCCGGCGCCGCGTTGCTTCCCTTCAAGAAGAAGCCTTCGCCAGCCAGAACGACTTTGTTCGACTGAGCGGGAGCCCATCCTTTTTGGCCTTTGCTGCCCGGATCCCATTGCTGCAAGGCCGTATTCCAGAAATACACCGTCGCCCCCTGTGGCGCTTCCTGCGCGATGGAGGTGCGACCGAAAACATTCGAACTCGCGTTCATGTCGTTGAGCGGCACGGTCACCATGATGTACTTTGCATTGGCCGGCAGAGTCTTCTTGATGTAACCGACGGCGTTGGCGCTCAGGACTTCCTGGGCAGACGCGGCAACGACGGAAGCGGCCAGCGCTCCAACGATCGCGATCCATAGTGTCTTTTTCATGATCTTCTCCGTTGTGTTTCTTTTTAAATCATTCGGGCTTCAAATGTCTAGCCCTGTTCCACTGTTGAAGAAGATACGGGATCAAGCCCCTAGGTGTCAACACCTAGTTGCCAAAACGGCTAAAAACATATGAATCTTTATTCAATTGCAGATCAATATGTTATGACCTGAACCGACAGTCGGCGTCAAAATTCGCAAAAATCACGACAAGAAAACAGGGAAGTCGGGGCAGAAACAGCCAGAAGATGATTCACCACAGAGCGCACAGAGATTCACAGAGAAATGGCCGGGGTGCTGCGCCCAGAAAAACAAAGGCTGTTCCAATCCCGGCATATGGCGGTTCTTCCGTGAACCTCTGTGCTCTCTGTGGTGAAAACGTCCGTTGGCTTTCGATTCCGGCCGGCGGCTCACAGGCCGGCGGGGAGGACGGTGCGCCACTTGGTGATGGAATAGGGCTCGGCGCGCCAGCAGCGGATGGCCTCCCGCAGCATCGCCTGCGCGAAATTCGGCGCGCGCACGATCAGCACGTTTTCGTCGTTGCGGTCGAACGCGCCGCCGGAAAAATTGGCGGAGCCCAGCACGACGGTCTGGCGATCCACCACGATCACCTTGTGATGCAGAAGCACGCCGGGCGACATGCGCACGTTCGCGCCCATGGCCTCGAGTTCCTTCGTATTCGCGCCCGGGTGCGTCGCCATGCCGGAATCCAGCACGATCAGCACGCGCACCTGCCGCTCGAGCGCCCGCTTCACGGACTCGGTCATCGCCGCATCGGTGAAGGAGAACGCCATGATGGCGATTTCGTTGGTGGCCTTGTCCATTTCGGCGACAAGCGCGCCGCGCACGTCGTCTTCGGGCGTGAAGAGGTTGTGGACGACGACTCCGCCGACGTTCACCTCGGGATGCGGCGTGGGATAAGCGAAGCGCTTGCCGTGGCGCTTCTCGAAGATTTCCTCCCATTCCTTCTCGTAGTTCTCGGCCAATTCCGGACTTTCCAGCACGATGGCGTGGTTGTCGTTGAACCGCGAGCAGTTGCGGGTGAGGTTGTAGGACCCGGTCCAGATGCGCAGCTTATCGGCGATCATGAACTTGTTGTGCATCAGGCCCGAACGGTTGTGGGCCAGCGTCAGGATGCCGGCCTTCTCCATTTGCTTGAGATGGTCGGCCACGGCGTAGGCTTTCGCGGCGTTGTCGTCGGCGATGATCACGCGGACCTTCACCCCGCGCGCGTGGGCATCCAGCAGGGCCTGGGCGAACTCCGGCAGATCCAGATCGTAGACGCAGACGTCGAGGGTCTTGTCGGCGGAAGCGATGAACGACGTCACCGCCTTCTCCATGCTCGGCGAGGGACCGAGGAAAAAAAAGACGGGCACGTCGCCGAACTTCCCTTGCAGGACGGATTCCTTGTAGAAGGGATCGACGTCGAACTTCAGCATGGACGCCGCGCACGGCCACGCCCAGCAAAGCCCGGCGGCCGCCATCCACGTCCATTGGCGCATTCGTTTCATCGCGCTAGGACCTTATCATGCTTCCGCATCCGGAACGAAACGCCATTTTGGACCAGCGGGTTCAGGCATCGATGGCGGGCCGCAGCGGGCCGGAGACCTCGGGCACGGCCACCCAAGCAAGCGCGATTTGCTGGACGGCGGTGTCCGCGCGGCGCGGCTCGATGCGAACGGACGACAGCGCCAGATGCTCCGGATCGAAGGATTCCATGAGGCGCGCGACTTCTTGGCCGGCCTCGGATTCCAGTTCGGCGCGCTGCCGGCGGACGGCTTCCAGCGTCTCGCCGGCCTGCGCCACGTCGAGCTTTTCCTTGCCGGCGCGAGTCATGGCGCCGATACCGGTCGTGGCTCGGCCCAGGCCTCCGACGCGGCGCCCCAGCAGGATCGACAGCGCCGCGGCGCCGAAATGGACGGCCGTGCCCACGCGCTGGCGGGACAGTTGTGCTTTCTCGTTCTCGACCTTGGCTGCGGCGCGGCGCTCGCGCTCGACCAGCGCGTCGAGCTTGGCGGCGTATTTTTCGCGAAGCTTGGCGACGGCTTCGTCGCGCTTTTCGCGCAGGATCTGCGCGGCGCGGATGCGGAAGTCGCCCTCGCTTTCGCCGGGATTCGCCGCCAGCCGATGCGCGGGCAAGCTGGGCAGATCCACCGTGAACGCCTCGGCCAGGTACGCCTTGTAATCCTTTTCGTGCTGCGCGTAGCGCTTGGGATCGGCTAAGGGGTCAGTCCCGTAATTTAGTAATTTTTCGGCCCCGGCGGCGGCGGGAGCCTCCGGCGGCGCGAGAGGGGCCGGCGCGGCGGACTTGCGGGCGGCCATCAGCGTTCCCATCTGCGCAGGCGAGAGCGGCCCGCGCAGATAGGACATGCACCAGCGCGATTCGAACAGGACGGGCGCGTCTTCGTGGACGTTGCGCATCAGGAACACGCGGTTGCCGAGGTTCGCCAGCAGGTGGTCCAGCGCGGCGCGATCGAGCCCCTCCCCCGCCGCCGCGCTCGTCAGGCCCTCGATCACGCGCATCTTGTCGCGCTCCGTCTGCAAGCGCCCGATGAACCACGTGCCGGTGTTGGAGAGGCCGCGGTAATCGAGATCCACCGGATTCTGCGTGGCGAGCACGATGCCCAGCCCGAACGCGCGCGCCTGCTTGAGCAGCGTCAGCATCGCCGCCTTGGCCGGCGGATTGGCCGTGGGCGGGAAGTAGCCGAAGATTTCGTCCATATAGAGCAGCGCGCGCAAGGACGAGGTGCCGGTCTGGCGGCGCGTCCACGCCAACACTTCGTTCAGCAGCACCGTCACGAAGAACATGCGCTCGGCGTCGGACAGGTGCGCAATGGACAGGATGGACACGCGCGGCTTGCCCTCCGGGGTGTAGAGCAGGCGCTGGACGTCCAGCGGCTCGCCTTCGGTCCACGCCGAGAACCCCGGCGCGGCGGCGAGGTTGTTCAGGCGCATCGCCAGCGCGAAGCGGTCCTTGGCCGGAAAAAACGCCTCCAGCGGCAGAACGCCGATGCGGTCCACGCCCGGATCCTGCACCGCGCGGATGAGCGCCAGCAGATCGAGGTTCCGGCCGGCGCGCCATTCGCGGTCGACGACGGTGGCCAGCAGGATGTGCTCGCGCGACTGGAGCGGATCGGCCTCCACGCCGACGAGCGCCAGCAAACCGGAGACGGCGGCGGAGACGCGGTCGCGCAGCGCGGCCGCGTCGTCGGCGAAACCCGCCGGCGGCGCATCGAGCGAGGACAAGATCGACAGCGGCAGTCCCGCGCGGGAGCCGGGCGTGTAGATCGCAAAATCGACGGCGGCCTTCAGGCGGGCGATGCGCGCGCCGTCTTGGTTCCAATGCGCCAGTCCCCGCGCCCAGACGTCCGCCGTTTGGACCGCATAGTCGTCCACGCTCATTTGCTTGCGCACGGCCTCGCCTTCGTCCACCCACGGGCGGAAGTCCGAGGCGGCGAGATGGGGAAAGGTCAGCAGCAGATTGCCCAGGTCGCCCTTGGGGTCGATGAGGATGGACGGGATGCCGTCGATCGCCGCTTCCTCGATCAGGCCGATGCCGAGCCCGGTCTTGCCGGAGCCGGTCATGCCAACGCAGACGGCATGGGTGGTCAGGTCCTTGGCTTCGTAGAGCAGCGGTTCTTCCGTCGTTTTTTTCGCCGCGGGATCGAAGATCCGCCCCAGATAGAAGACGCCCAGTTTTTCGAAATCGGTCATGGCCTGCTCCTTCGGATGTCGCCCGGATTCTAGCGCAATCCGCGGCGCGGCGGACAGCAAAACTTCAGCCGGGTTCACATCAGCGACAGCGCGTCCACGCTGGCGTGGATCGAAACGTCCTTGGGTGCCTTGTAGCTCTTGAGGAAGGCGCGCAGGACGGGGCCGGCGTCCTTGGACGTGGCGGCAAAGAGCAGGAGCTGGGCGCGGAAATAATTCTTGGCCTTGGCCAGCGGAGCGGGCGCGGGCCCCGTCATGCGCACGGACGGCGGCAATTTCGTTTTCAGCTTCGCCGCGAAGTCCTTGGAGCAGGCGTCCACGGCGGCCTCGTCCTTGCCCTTGAACAGCACCGCCGTCAGCCGCGTGAAGGGCGGATAGCGCAGCTCGCGGCGGAACTCGATTTCCTGGTCGAAGAACGTCTCGAAATCGGCGTTGCGCGCCGACTGCACGGCGGGATGGAACGGCGCGTAGGTCTGGATGAACACCTCGCCGGGCACGTCGCCGCGGCCGGACCGCCCCGCCACCTGCGTCAGGAGCTGGAAGGTGCGCTCCGCGGCGCGGAAATCCGGCATCTGCAGGCTCAGGTCCGCGAAGATCACGCCGACGAGCGTCACGTTCGGGAAATCGAGGCCCTTGGCGATCATCTGCGTGCCGATGAGGATATCGACGTCGCCGCGCCGGAATTTCCCGAGGATCTGGGCATGGGCATCCTTGCCGCCGGTGGTGTCGGAATCCATGCGGGCGACGCGGGCCTTGGAAAAGATCTTCTTCACGGCGGCTTCGACGCGCTGGGTGCCGACGCCGGCCATCTTGACGTTCGGGGCGCGGCAGTCGGGATTGGAACAGCGCGCCGGCACGGGCCGCACGCTGCCGCAGACGTGGCACATCATCGTTTCGGAATGCTTGTGGTAGGTCATCTTCACGCTGCAATGCGGGCAGGTTTCGACGAAGCCGCAGACGGGGCACATGACGGTGGTGGCATAGCCGCGGCGGTTCAGGAAGAGCATGGTCTGCTCCCCCTGCGCGAGGCGCAGGCGGACGGCTTCGATCAGCTCCTGCGACAGCAGGTGCGCGCCGCCGGCCTTTTCGGCCTCAACGCGCATGTCCACGACGCGCACGGTCGGCATCACGCAGCGGTCGACGCGCTTCGTCATCTTGACGAGCCGGTACTTGCCGGCGCGCGCGTTGTGATAGGACTCCAGCGAGGGCGTGGCGGTGCCGAGCACGACGGCGCAGCCTTCGAGGTGGCCGCGCATGACGGCGACGTCGCGCGCGCCGTAGCGGGGCGTTTCGTCCTGCTTGTAGGCGGGCTCGTGCTCCTCGTCCACCACCAGCAGGCCCAGCGGGCGCACGGGGGCGAAGAGCGCGCTGCGGGCGCCGACGACGACGCGCGCCTGGCCGGCGGCGATGCGCTGCCATTCGTCGTGGCGCTCGCCGTCGGACAGATGGCTGTGCAGCACGGCGACGGTATCGCCGAAGCGGCCGCGGAAGCGCTCGATGGTCTGCGGCGTCAGCGCGATTTCCGGCACGAGGGCGATGGCGCCCTGCCCCGCGTCCAGCGCGGTCTGGATGGCGGCGAGATAGACCTCCGTCTTGCCGCTGCCGGTCACGCCGTGCAGCAGGACGACGCCCGGCTTGGGCGCGGCCATTTCCGCGCGGATGGCCTCCAGCGCGGCGATCTGCTCATCCATCAGCTTCGGGGCGAACGTCGGCAGGATCTTCATCTGCGCGTGGGGATCGCGGCGGATGACGCCCTTGGCCAGCACGATCCAGCCCTTCTTCTCCAGCCCCCGCAAGCCCTGGAGCGAGACGCCGGTTTCCTCCGCCAGCACGGCGGCGGTCGCCTCGCGGCGCGCTTTCAGGAGCGTCCAGGCGGCGGCCTGCTTGGGGCTTTTCTTCGCCAGGGCGGCTTCGTCCTCGGGCGACGGCGCGGCGTCGGCGCGCACGGCGGCGACGAGCTGCTCCTTGAACTTCGCGCCGTCGCGCCGGACGGCGGCGGGCAGGATGGCGGCGACGGCGCTCTCGAACGGCGCGGCGTAGTAGTCGGCGATCCACCGCGCGAGGCGCAGCATGGCCTCGTCGAACAGCGGCAGGTCGGAGGCGACGGACTCGATGGCCTTCAGGTTCGGGAAGGCGGAGGTCTCCGTGAGACCGACGACGAAGCCGCGGGCGCGGCGCCGGCCGAAGGGCACGCGCACGACGCTGCCGATGCGCACCTGCGCGGCCAGTTCGGCGGGCACGAGGTAGTCGAATTCGCGGTCGAGCGCGATCTCCGTGAGGATCTTGGCGACGGCAAGGGACACGAAGAGGACCCTACATGTCCTTGGTGAGATAGATCACCATGCCGAAGATCCACAGGATCATGGCCGCTGAAATGACGGTATTCATCGCGGGCAGTATCGCAGTTTTTACGTAGTACGTAAAAACTTTCGGCGGATTTTACGTAGCACGTAAAAACTTTGCGCGATTTTTACGTAGCACGTAAAAACGTCGGCCGATTTTTCCACACTGTGGAAAATAGTTTTCCACGCTACGTAAAAACCTGTGCATAGTTAATTAACTATGCACAGGCTGGACGAGCCGTCCGCCTTCGCCAAGGCTTCGGCGGACAAGCGATTCCCCGCCAAGGGGGATGAGGGCGGCTACTTGGCGCCGCCGACGGCGAACGGATAGTCGCAAGGCCTTCCGCGGAAGCAGAATCCGAGGTTGTCGCCCTTGACGTCGTCGTACTCGATCCCGCGCAGGGCCAAGGCCGTTTTCTCGGCGGTCAGCGGCATGGTCTTGAGGCGGACGCCGACGGCGGCGGCGATGGCGTCGGCCACCATGGGCGCGCAGGCGACCATGGTGTGTTCCCCCACCCCGCGGGCGCCGAAGGGGCCGTCGGGCTGGGCGGTCTCGAGGATGATCGGCACGATTTCGCCGGGGCAGTCGAGCGAGGTCGGGATCTTGTAGTCGGTGAAGTTCGGGTTGAGCAGGCGTCCGTTGGACCCGTAGCGGATGTCTTCGTAGAGGGCCGTGGCGAGGCCCTGCACAATGCCGCCGACGATCTGGCCATCAACGAGCTCGGGGTTGATCGCCTTGCCGGCGTCCACCGCGAGCGCGGTCTTGAGGACGAAGAGCTTGCCGGTTTCCTTGTCGATTTCGACCACGACGCCGGCGCAGCCGACGGTGTAGTGCACGTTGGGGTGGCCGCCCTGGCTGGTTTCGGGATCGCCCAGCGCGGAGGTGAACTCCGGCATGAACATGCCCGTGCCCTGGATGGGCCCGCCGATGAAGTTGCCGTTGGGCCGCATGATGCCGTCGATGACGAAGCTCCGGAACGGCAGCGCGAATTTCTTGTCCTTGCGGCTCTTCACGCATTCGTCGGCGAGGTAGAGATCCTCGGCCTTGAGCCCCTTGGCGCGCGCGACGGTGGCGAGGAGCTTGGTCTTGACCTCTTCGGCGGCAGCGCGGACGGCGTTGCCGCAGCTCCACGTGACGTGGGAGCCGACGGTCTGCCATTCGTAGGGGTTGCGGTCGGTGTCGGGCGTCTCGACGCGGATCTTCTCCACGGGGACGGACAGCACCTCGGCCGCGCACTGCGCCATGACGGTCAGGAAGCCCTGGCCGATCTCCATGCCGGAGACGGTCAGGTTCAGCGAGCCGTCCTCGTTGAACTTGAGGTAGGCGGCGGAGGAGGCGTTGGGCGGCATGGCCGGCGCCTTCCAGAAGCAGGCGAGGCCCTTGCCGATGGCCTTGCCGGGCTTGGCGGATTTCTCCTTCTTGCCCCAGCGGATTTCCTTGGCGACGCGGTCGATGGCGCCGCGCAGGTCGCCGGGATTCATGTGCGCGCCGTAGGCGAGCACGTCGCCTTCCTTGATCGCGTTGAGCCGGCGGAACTTCACGGGGTCCATGCCGATGGCCTGGGCGATGCGGGTCATGTGCGACTCGAGGCCGAAGTGGAATTCCGAGTAGCCGAAGCCGCGGTAGGCGCCGCAGGGCGGCATGTTGGTATAGACGCAGACGGAGTCGATCTTGACGTTGGGCACGCTGTAGGGGCCCGTGGCCGAGAGGCCGACGGCGTTCACGACGTTGGCGCCGTATTCCGCGGACGCACCGGCATCCCAATGCAGGGTGTGCTCGAGCGCGACGATCTGGCCGGTCTTCTTCACGCCCATCTTGATGCGGGCGATGACGCCCTGCCGCTGCGAGGTGTTCATGAATTCCTGCTCGCGCGTCCAGTTCAGCTTGACGGGGCGGCCCTTCATCGCGATGGCCA
>CAZECJ010000044.1:0-20557 GCA_964510645.1 uncultured Verrucomicrobiota bacterium
TGCGCCGTGGCCAGGCAGATCATCGGCTCGTCCAGCTCGTTGTATTGCTCGGCCACGAACACGCCGGCGGCGGTGTGGGGATCGAGGAGATATTTGAATTTCTCGTGGTAGCGCTTGATGGTGCCCAGCGTGCGCTTCGTGTCGGAGGCGCCGGCGACGATTTCCAGATCGACCTGGCCTTTCGCGTCGCGCGGGATTTCCATGCGGCCTTCCATCGCGAACTGCGTCATCCGGCGCGCCACTTCTTTCGGATCTTCGCCGACCTTGTAGTAGAGCCAGCGCTCGAAATTGCTGGCGACCTGGATGTCCATGGAAGGATTGACGGTCGCGACGACCTGCCCCTTGGCGTAAACGCCGGTGTTGAAGAACCGGGCGAGGATGTCGTTCTCGTTGGTGGCCAGGATCAGGCGGCGGATGGGCAGGCCCATCCGCTTGGCGTACCAGCCGGCCAGGATGTCGCCGAAATTGCCGGTGGGGACCGAAAACTGCACCTGCGCCGCGCCGGTTTCCTCGAACACCCGGAAGGCCGCGAAGAAATAATAGACGATCTGGCTCAGCACGCGCGCCCAGTTGACGGAATTGACCGTGCCCAACGCGTGCGCGTCCTTGAACGGCAGGTCGCTGAAAAGGGTCTTCATGATGAGCTGGCAGTCGTCGAAGCTGCCCTTGACCGCCAGGTTGAACACGTTGGCGTCGAGGACGGAGGTCATCTGCCGTTCCTGCAGGTCGCTGACGCGTTCGTGCGGATGCATGACGAAGATGTGGATGCGCTCCTGGCCGCGCACGCCGCAAATGGCGGCGGACCCCGTATCGCCGCTGGTGGCGGCGAGGATGTTGAGCCGTCCGCGGCGTTCTTCGAGGATTTCCTCGAACAGGCGGCCGAGAAACTGGAGGGCGATGTCCTTGAAGGCAAGCGTGGGGCCGTGGAAGAGCTCGAGGACGTGGAGCTTGCCCACGTTGCGGACCGGAGCGACGTCGGGATGGGCGAAAGTGGCATAGGCCCGATCGATCAGCGTGCGCAGGCGGTCGGCCGGCAGATCGTCGGTGAACAGCCGGATGATTTCAAAGGCCAGATCGGGATAGTCGAGATCCTTCCATTCCTCCAGCAGGCCGGAAACGTCGGGAATGCGGTCGGGGATGAGGAGGCCGCCGTCGCGGGCGAGGCCGGTCATGACGGCATCCTTGAAAGCGAGGGGCGCCTGGGCGCCGCGGGTGCTGATATAGCGAATCGGATTCATAGCGCCGCATTTATAGTCCGCGCCTGGGCCGTAGGCAAGCGCAACCGATCAGGGCAGGGAAATGCTGAAGCCCATGAATTGGGCCGCGAGAAACAGGACGAAGACGGCGACCATGATCGCGGCCTCGGAGCGGACGAACCGCCCGCCCGAGGTCACGAAGAGCTGCAACAGGACCCCGGCGAAAATCAACAGAGGCAGATCGCGGCTGACGATCAGCGGCGCGACTGCCAGCGGCCGGATCAGGCAGAGCGCGCCCGCCACGGCCAGGCCGGTGAAGATGTTGGAGGCGTAGATTTCGCCCAAGGTGACGTCCGCCTGGCGGCGGATCACCGCGCCGAGGGCGATGGCCAGCTCGGGCAGGGAGGTGCCGAAGGCGTAGAACGTCACGCCGATGAGCAGATCGTTCATGCCTAGTTGCTTGGCCATGGCCGAGCCGTATTCCACGATCCAGTTGGACCCCAAGACGACCATGCCGACTCCGACCAGGAAAAGGAAGATGTCGAGCCAGGGATGCGGCGCGCCGGTGGCCGCGGAGTCTTGCCGTTGTTTTCGGGCCTCGTCGAGCGTGCTGCGGAAGTACGGGAAATAGGCCGCCAGCAACAGCAATCCGTCGGTCCGGCTGAGCATGCCATCCATGGCCAGCACGAGCAGGAGAGCGGCGGACAGGATCATCCAGCTCGATTCGCGCTCGCGCAGGGTGGGGCCCACCACGATCGGTCGCCAGAGGGCGCACAGGCCCGCCACGAAGGTCAGCGTGACGAAGTTGGAGCCGACGATGTTGCCTACGGCGGCGGCGGACTGTCCACGCAGGGAGGCAAACAGCGAGACGCAGAATTCCGGGAGCGAGGTGATGACGGCCACGAGCATGATCGTGACCACCAGAGGGGAAACCCGGAGCCAGACCGCCAGCTTCGGCACGCGGCCCAAGACGGTTTCCGTGCCGCCCCACAGGAGGGCGATGCCGAGGACAAACAGCGAAAGGGAAAGGATCACGGCGCAGGTCCTTTTCCGGACTGTGCCTCATGGACCTCGTTGGTGCCCGGCAGCATCAGGTTCAGGAGCACGCCGACGAGGCCGGCAAGGCCGATCCCGCCCAGGCAAAAGCGGCCGCAGTTGACGGTCATGTCGCCGATGCCGGTGGTGAGAATGATCGACGCGATGACGAGGTTGCGGGAACGGGACATGTCCACGCGCGATTTGACGAGGGAATTGACGCCGATGGCCGCGATCATGCCGAACAGGAGCAGCATGATGCCGCCCATGACGGGGGCGGGGATGGTGAGCAAGATGGCGCCGAGTTTGCCCACGAACGCGAGCAGGATGGCGGATACGGCGGCCACGCGCATCAGGACGGGATCGTAGGCCTTGGTGAGGGCCACCGCGCCGGTGACTTCCGAATAGGTGGTGTTGGGCGGACCGCCGAGGATGCCCGCCAGCGAAGTGGCGAGGCCGTCGCCCAGCAACGTGCGGTGCAGGCCCGGATCCTTCAGGTAGTCTTTTCCGGTCACGGAAGAGATGGCCAGGATGTCGCCGACGTGTTCGATGGCCGGGGCCAGCGCGACGGGCAGCATGTAGAGGATGGCCGCCACGTCGAAGACGGGGAGGGCGAAGGAACCCTTTGCCATGGCAACGGTCCAGGGGATCTGGAACCAGGCGGCTTCTTTCACGGAGGTGAAATCCACCACGCCCATGGCCAGCGAAGCCAGATAGCCGACGACGATGCCGCACAGAATCGGAATGAGGCTGAGGATCTTTTTACCGAACATGACGGCGGCCACGGCGGTGAGCAACGAACACGCCGCGAGAAACATGGCTTTCCCTTCGGCCGGTCCGCCGGAAGTGAAGCTGCGCGTCATGCCCACGGCGACGGGCGCCAGCTTGAGTCCGATGACCATGATGACCGGTCCCGTCACGATGGGCGGCAGATAGCGGTTGAGCATTTCTCTCCCGCCCACCAGCGCCATGCCGCTGAAGATCAGATAGACGAGGCCGGCGCAGAAAAGGGCGCCGGCCGTGGCGCCCGGGCCGAATTGCTTCATCGCGAACGAAATCGGCGCGATGAATGCGAAGGAACTGGCCAGGAAGATCGGCACCTTGCCCCCGGTGATGAAGTGGAACAGCAGCGTGCCGGCGCCGGCGGTAAAGAGCGCGATGGACGGATCGAGGCCCGTCAGCAAGGGCACCAGCACCAGCGCGCCAAACGCCACGAAGAGCATCTGGACGCCTAGGATCGTTTGTTTTCCGGTCGGCATGGCCATGGTTCGTTCCTTCTGTTGGCCGCATCAGTGCCCGGGGTGGGGGTCGAACCCACATGACCTTTCGGTCAAGGGATTTTAAGTCCCTTGCGTCTGCCATTTCGCCACCCGGGCAAACCCTATAAATTCGCGGCTTTATTCAATATTTACGGGCCTAATCTAAAATCCTTCTGTTTCTTGTCGCAACCATCGGTTTCCCCATTTTCGATGCTTGAAAAGCACACATAAAGCACACAGTTGGAAATCGGCGGTTTTGTCATTGAGGCAGAGTATGCCAGATTCCCGGAGCGATTCAATCCAACACCGCCAGCCGCCCCACGCCTTGCGATCAGCCCGCCGCCCGCGCCACGGCACGGCCAACAGCTTCGACGCGCCTAGCGCGATCCTGGAGCCAAGAACGGCGGCGGCGCAGACCCGCAGACGCCCACGGGCCGCGCTGGGCCCCTTCCGCGCCCGCGATGTAGCCGCCGCCTCCGAGCCACGCGCTCCCCGCGCTCGGGCCGCTGGCCGTCCGGCTGCCCGCCTTCCTGCCAGCGCGGAGCGCACCTGCCCGGTGCGCCGGGCCGCGCTGCCCGCGCGCGCAGCCCACCAGCTCCCCGCTGGTGCGGATAAGACCGCCGTCCGATCCGCCTCGACCTCCGGCCCCCATCCTCCCCTTCAGTTTCCCCCTTAAAAATCCCCTTTCCCGCAGCCGCCCAGCGTCAAGGCCCGCTGGATCGTCTTATGCGCTTTTCGTCCAGAGCGCCGAAAAGTGATACCCCACCTACCGGATCATCATTTAAGGGGGACACCGCAGGGGAGGATGGGGCGGCTACATTCATGTTTGTAGCCTACGCCGCCGCGAAGCGCGGTCCTCCGGTCGGTCGAATCAGGACGGCGGCGAACCACGGACGCCTCCCCGGCGCGAACCAACAGCCGCGCCGCACAGAAACCGTCCCGCCACGCTTGCACCGTACAGCCGTGCATTTCGCACAGCCTTCATGCATCGGCCTCCCGGCTGCTTCGCGTTTCGGTGCGGTCACTGTGAGGCGCACGGTGCGCGTGTGCCGCTGGCGGCGCAGAGCCGCCGTCACCCGCACAGGTCGGGCGCACCGGGGAAATCCGGATCATGCGTTTTTTTTCATTTTCACGCGTAGGTGATACAATGCGCCCATGAACACAGAATTAACTGCTCCCGACTCTTCAGAACAGAAGCCCTGGCGATTCCGCCCCGGCCAGTCGGGCAACGTGGCGGGCCGGCCTCCCGGCATCGTAGGTGGGCGCACCCGTGCCTTGCAGATTCTTGACTCGATCAGCGGCAACGAGGACAACGTGGCCCTGCTATCCAAGGCGATGGACGCCGCATTCAAGAAGAATCCTTTGCAGTTCTTCCAGCGCGTGATGAAAGATTTGATTCCGCGCGAAACGCTGTTGAAGCTCGCCACCGAAGCCCCGCAGAGAATGCGGTGGGGAACGATTCAAGAGTCGTTAGAGGCGGACGATAAGACCCGGGAGGACCTACGCGCCCTCCGCGCCGAGTTTCCCGGGAAAGATTCTCTCATCCTCGACATGATCATCGACGAGCATTGTCCGCTTGGCGCATTGCGCTGTCAGCTGCAGGGCTACAGCTATCGCCCGCCGGGGTATAAGCCGTATGTTTTGCACCGGCCCGGGCAGGAGCCAATGCTTCCACCGGAAGCGGCGCGATGAAGCGTTCCGGTTCACGCTGAACAAGGCCGTACAGGTAGATCAGCGGATGAACGCCGGCGCGCGCCGCCGCAGCCTTGATTTCCTTCCTCTGTTTCGGCGTCAGGCCGAAAAGCATTATCACGCGGATCGGGTCGGTCTGGTCGTCGGGGGTGTTTTCAGGCATGGGGTTCTCCTTTTGGGGTTCAGCAATCAATCCAGCGGTAGCGAGCCGCTCGAAACTCCGTGCTGTCTGCCAACTTCTCCAAATATCCATCCGCAACCATGGCTCGAATCCATTTCGCCGCCCTCGATGCGTCAACGCCAATCAGCGTCCCGGCATCCCGAGACGCAAGAAATCTCTCGCCCTTCTTGCCGTCGCGCAAGATGTGCCAGAAGATCCCGACAAGGAGCCTACGGCGCAAATCGCGGGAAACGGGGCGACGGCCTACATACTCTCGATCGGTGCCCCGCTTAATATCCTCTTTGGCGTTGTCCCTTGCCACCTGCAAACGCTGGTTTGCCGCCCCGATACCCTCCTTCACCTTGTCATAGGACTTGGCGAACAACTCCCATCCGTCATCGTCGTCGATGTTCAGGTGTTTGGATATCCGGTTTACCAGCGGGCGGTAATCATCAAGCCCGATGAACCGGGTTTCATCGTCATGCTTCAACAGCGCAGCCACTTTCCACAGAATGAAGTTGGCGGAATCCTTAGGCGGTCTGCCCTGCCACTCCCCGGCAAGGGCGCATGACCCATCAGGCAGGAGCCGGGCCAGCCTCTCCTGCAATACTACAGAGAATGACAGAGTATCACAGAGAAGCTTCTTCTCGATGGTTTCTTTACTCAGAGATACTCCGTAATTCTCTGTGCTTCTCTGTAGCACAGGGCGCACAGGCGGCGGGGGGTAGGGCTTTTTCATTCTGCCACCCCTTCCTGCCCGGCGCCGCCGCCCATGGCCTGCAACGCAGCCTTGCGCCGTGCGGCCAGCCATTGATGCTCCTGCCGTTGCTGTTCAACTTCATGGTTGAACGCCTCGACATCCAGAAAGCTCTCGATGGCATCCGTCAGCACGCGCGCGAATACGTCCGATGGCATGGCATCCAGTTCGACGGCACGGGTGCCGTGCTTGGCGACGAATCGCTTGTAGTTTGGTGATTTCGGCTTGGCTTCAAGCGAAGAAGGAAGGTTCAACGTCCTCACCTGTTCAGCCGTCAGCCCCGCCTTGTAGGGAACCACGTTGTAGATTTCGAAGTCATCGCGCATGGACCGCGCAAAGCTGATTGCGATTTGTTCACCGTCAGGATCGAAGTCCGTCATGAAGATCAGGATCAACTTATCCTTGCCGCTCTCCTGATACCGCTTGGCTATCTGGTAGCGCGGCGCGAGGCTGGCATAGCCTTTTCCGGCAGTCACAGGGATCGTGTACTTCATGGCCACCGCACGGGCCGCCGCATACTTCGTTCGCTTCTCCACGATAATCTCGATGTGGTGCGGCTGGCTTTGCATCAGATCCCGCCCATAGCCCATGAGAAAGGTTTCATGCTGCTTTGCCACGAACGCCGACGCGTTGGGATGAACATCCCACAGCGTGACAGGCCGCTCTTCGTCGCATATCGCTTCCATCGGGATCAGCCCAGCGATCCGCGCGCGCGTCAGCAGGGAGGAAAGTTTAGCTGTGAAAGGTTTTAAGTTTTGATAGTGGGATTTTGGCTTCTGGTCGTGCGTCAGGGGCGGATCGTTCAACAAATCATAGTGAATCGCACGGTTGCTGATTCCCCATTCGTTCCTGTATCCATTCACAATCTTCACCACGGCATCCAGAAAGGCGCGGGTTGTGATTTCAGCCCGTTCGACTTTTTTACCCATGATGACGTTCGGCGCGACTTTGATCCTCTCGCGCTCGATCCTGTAGATCAGCGCCGCATCGCTCGCCTCTTCGGCATCCACGGATAGTAATGCCTCGGCGGTTGCCTCTTCAAACGTCTTATCCCGTTGCTGGTTGAACGAGCGCAGGAGTTTGAACCGAGCATCCATTTCCATGGCCTCGAACACCACGGGATGAACGTGCACGGGAACGGTTTCCATGCGGAGCATCCTGGCCGCCGCGTGCCGACGATGCCCCGACAGCAAAACGCCATCGGTGGAGATCGTCAGGGGCGTTAGGATACCGTTGCGCCGGATATCTTCGACAAGTCCGCGGTCGTCGTCGTTGGCGAGGAAAAAGCCGTTGTAGATATAGGCGTTTTCATCGGCCGGCCGGATAAAGTCGGTGCGAAATTGAACTAGTTCAATTTTCGACTGTTCAGGCATCTCGCCAACTAGGTGGCGAGTTAGGTTGACGCCAGTTTCCCCGTCGCCCAATTCCCCGCACTCTACGTCAGGCGCGTCATTCTTGGATATGGTGTTCACCGGAAGCCTCCGTAGATGTTTCGTGGATCATGGCTTTGACATCACCGAGCAAGAACTTCACAGCCCGCATAAAATCGCGCTCGATGGTTGGCGTTGATTGGCCCGCTTGCCGCAGGCGGTCGAGGAACCGCGCCGATTGCCGCCGCGCTATCTGGTCGATGCGGGCGTCAACAGTATTATTGAGGGTTTCACTCATGGCCCGGGACCGCAATTAGGCGGCGCCGACCGAAGCCAAGCGCATCACTTCCGAGCGTTTCCACCGGACGGCGCGTGCGCTGCGATGGATGGGATGCAGCTGGCCGCGGCGCGCATAGCGGAAAATGCTTTTCGGATGGACGCCCAGCGCGGCAGCGGCCTCGCTGGTGCGCCAATACTCTTCGGCGGTTTCGATGGCGCCGTCCTTTGCGGCGGAAAGAATCCGCTGCGCCCGTTCGGCCTCGACGTTGGTTGCAGAGAGCAACCCTTCCAGCGCGACTATGAGAGGTGATTTCACTTAATGTTTCCTTTCGGCTGATGCGGTTTCCAATTCATGAGCGCAAGTATGGGCCAATCGCTGTTTTTCGGCAAAAAACGGCGTTCCGCTTTCGCAGAAACACCGTCTTTATTGGTCGAAATGAAATGGGGATGCTATTTAAGCAGTTCCGCCTTCAGCGCCTTCAGCGTCTTGGCATTCTTGACGATCTCGACGGCCCAGCCGGGCAGGGGTTCCCGTACAGACTTGGCAACGCTGCCAGCCATTAGGGCGGGCAGGGAATCCGCCGCCTTCAAAACCATGGCATCGGACGGGGTAAGATAGTGAAGAGTCATGGCAGGGGAACCGTGGCCCACCAGCTTCTGCATCGTGGCCTGTGGCGTCCCGGCGTCGGCGTTCAAGCTCACGAAGGAATGCCGAAAGGAATGAAACCCTTTCAGCACCACGGCCCGCTTGCCCGTGCCGGGAATCGGCTTGCCGTCTCGGTCCTTCTTTTCGCTCCCCGCCCCCGTGCCCGTTTTCAGCGTCTGGATTCCGCAGGCTTCAAGATGGGCCTGGATCCTCCGTGCGATGATCGGCGCTTTGCCGCCGAGATATTCCGCCGCCAGTCCCGGCAAGACGTACGGAGCCACGCGGGACAAGCCGGCGAGATGGGCGGCGAGAGTAGGGGGCAGTCCGATCTTGACCGTCTCGCCCCTCCGCGCCGTCTTATTCGGAACACGGAAGATCAGGCGCCGCGCAAGGTCCACCTCGCCCCACATGAGAGTGCAGCAGTCGCCCAGGCGCAACCCGGTTCCCGCGCCCAGCAGATAAAGCGTCTGCATCTCGCCTTTGGCGGTCGATACGATCTCGCGCAATTCTTCCACGGTGAAAGGTTGCTTGGCGATTTGCACATCCTTTTGCGCCTTCACGGATTCAAAGGGGTTTCCGGCGCCACCGAGCATCACGCGAAAAAACATTTTCAGAAACCGCTTGAACTTATTCACGCGGCCGACTGAATAACCCGTCTCGTTCAGGTGACGAATGAAGCCGGCCGCGTGGGTGTCGCGCACCGCGGCCAGCGTCTTAACCGCGGGCGCATGTTTTTCAAGCCAGCCCGTAAAGCCGTTCCAGTGGCTTTCATATTGCGCCAACGTCGCCGGACCGGGATCGGGACGGGCTTCCTTGTCCAATGCGAGGAATGCACTCCATGCGCCAACCAGCGTCACCATGCCACCGGCCGATGCGGCGCGATCCTTGGCGGATTTCATCCGTGCGGAAATAATGGCTAGCCGTTCGGCTTCGGCCTTGGCAGCGTAGGGCGCCATCTTTTCAGACGCCTTGCTGGCGGCTTCCCTCGCGCTAGTCGTTTCGAGACTTTGCCGATACCGATTGCCGTCCAAATCGTACTGAATCCAATAGACATCGCCCCGCTTGTAAAGATGCCCTCTGCTCTGCTTCATGGCGCGACCCTCCATCCGGGCAAGGCACTGGGCGTGGGGTTGTCCCTATCGGTTTCCAGAGCGCACTTTTTGCCCTTCATGGATGCGAGCAAAGCACACAGATAACACACAGTCAATCGGTAATATGCCGCCAATCGCAGTAATAAGCGGATTTTAAGTCCCTTGCGTCTGCCATTTCGCCACCCGGGCAGAAGCGGCATTGCCGGACAGTATGGCAGATGTTCCGGCTGTTGCAAACCTCTCCCGTACCTCTGTGCGAGAGGACGCAGGGTTCTCAGGACCAAGCGAGCATTTGCTCGATGGAGCGGCGCGCGCGGGCGGCGATGGCGGGATCGACCTTCACGACGGGTTGCAGGTCGCGCAGGCAAAAGAGGACCTTTTCGAGGGTGTTGCGCTTCATGTTGGGGCAAACGGCGAAGGACGAAACGCGATAAAAGGTTTTGGAAGGGTTGTCTTTCCTCAGGCGGTGGATCAGGCCTTCCTCGGTGGCGATGATGAATTCCGCGGCGGGATTCTGCTTCACGAAGCTGCACATCTGCCCGGTCGACAGGACGTGGTCGGCGACGACGCGGACGGGCTTGGGGCATTCGGGATGCGCAAGGGCGAGGGCCTGCGGATGCGCCGCCTTGAGGTCGAGGATGTCCTTGGGATTGATGCGGGCGTGGGTGGGGCAGTAGCCCGGCCAGAGGATCAACTCGCGTCCAAGGGTCTCGGCGACGACGCTGCCGAGGTGCTGATCGGGGACGAAAAGCACTTCGCTGTCGGCGTAGTGCCGGACGATCTGGACGGCGTTGCCGGAAGTGCAGCAGCAGTCGCTTTCGGCCTTCACTTCGGCGGTGGAATTGACGTAGCAGACGACCTTGGCGCCGGGGTGCTTGGCCTTGAACTCGCGGAGCTGGTCGCCCGTGAGCATGTCGGCCATGGGGCAGCCGGCGCGGGCGTCGGGCATCAGCACGATTTTATCGGGATTCAGGATCGCCGCGGTTTCGGCCATGAAATGCACGCCGCAGAACACGATGACGTCGGCGACGACTTCCGTGGCCTTGCGGGAAAGCTCGAGGGAATCGCCGGTGAAATCGGCGACGTCCTGGACGTCGGGCAGCTGGTAGTTGTGCGCAAGGATGATCGCCTTGCGCTCGGCCTTGAGTTTCTGGATTTCGGCGACGAGGTTCATGAGCTCGCACTATAGCGCAAAAAGGGCCGCGGCGCACGGTGCGCCGCGGTTTTTCCGGCTACAGGGCCTTGACGGCGGCGATGGCCGCCGGGGCGTCGATCCCGAAATACTGCCAGAGCTCGAGATGGCCTTCCGAGGGGGCGATGCGCGGATCCGTGATGCCGAGGTGGACCAGCGGAACCTTCTTGCCGGAAGCGGCGCCGCAGACGAGACTGGCGAAACCGCGCAGGCCGTTTTCGGGAGTTCCGATCAGGCCGTCTTCGATGGTGACGAGGCCCTCTGGGTATTGCTTGAACAGCGCTTCGAGGCGACCGGCATCCAGCGGCAGACCGTTGACGACCCACGCATCGGCCGCGAGTCCTTCGGCGGCGAGCTTGTCGGAGGCTTCGGCCGCAACGAACGCGGTGGCGCCGAACCCGAGAATGGCTTTCTTGGCGCTGGGCTGCGCGCGCAGCTGGTTCACGTCGGTCCACGGGCTGTCGGAGCTCCAGAGCGCTTTCTTCGTGGCCGGATCGACGAGAATGGGGAGGTTGTCGCGCGGGATGCCGAGGATGTGGGCGCCGTTGCGCGAGGCCATGTCGCAGATGGCGACGAAGGCGGAACGGGCGTCGGCCGGGGCATAGAAGCGGTCAAGAAAGGGCAGATAGCCAATGGCCAAGTTGATCCAGTCGAGGGACCAGCCGGAGAAGTGGTCGCGTCCGGTGCAGGACCCGACATGCGAGAGATGGAAGGCGACGTTGAGGCCTTCGTTCGCGCCGGTCAAATTGCGCTGGTAGCGCCACATTTCGAGGCCTTCGCGGGCGATGCCCTCGAAAAACGCGGCGAAAGTGGCGAAAACGACGAGCTTGGGATCGGGCGTGGACATCGCCACGCCGTTGGCCATCATGGTCGCGATTTGTTCTTCGATGGAAAGCTGGAACTGGTGGTCGGAGTCGAGCACCTTCTGCGCGAGATCCACCTTGGTGGAGGGCGCGAGGTCGCAATCCAGCACGAAGGTAGACTTGGGGTGGGTTTTGGCCACGAGTTCGTAGGCCGCGGCGACGCCGGCGCGCGGCGTGATCCACTTGCCGCCGGCCGGCGGCAGGGCCGCTTCGGCCTTGACGAGGGCCTCGGCCGGAATGACGAGGTTTTCGGCGCCGGGGGCGGGGCGGGCCGTCGTGGTGACGGAGACGGGCGCAAGAGCGCGCCAGCGGGCCAAGGCGTCGCTCTGCTTCTTCGAAAACTGCAGCATGGGATTCGCCAGCAGCGCGTCGAGGTCGCGCCCCTTCATATGGCCGTCGTGGTGCGCTTTGCCGCCGGGCAAGCCGTTGACGAGGAAGAGACACTCCATCATGGAGGGCAAGTCGCGGTAGCTCATCAAGCAACCGGGCAGCCAGACGGGCTTGTCCATCTTCACGCCGTTCTTGGCGGCGAAGGCGGACAACTCGGCGGCGATGCCGAAGCGCTCGCCGATCTGGGATAGAGGCACGTCGTTCTTGCCCGTGGGAATGATCATGGTGGGCACGCCGTCTTTGGCCAGCGAACGGGCCTCGCGGAGGGTTTTCCACAGCGTGGAAACGTCGTAGAGCGACGGAGTTTCGAGGATCTGGACGCCCATGGCCTCGATGATGGGGCGGGGATCGCGGCCGGTCATCTGGTCGGTGGTGCCGGAGAGCTGGATGCCGTTCCGATGCATGATGAAGGTGATGGGCGCCTTGTGGACGTGGGCGGCATGGAACCCGTTGAGGGAGTGGCCGGCGATCCACCCGGCATCGCCGCAATGGCAGAGCACCCAGGCGTCCGAGCCATAGGCGGCGCGTTTGCCGAGAGCCTGGCCGACCGCGGTGGGAACCATGACGCCGAGGCGCCCGCCGTTGAGCTGGGTGCCACCGGGCACCCAGGACACGTGGCCGGGGATGTCGAGCCCGCGCCGGAAGGTATCGACGACGCGCTTGCGGTCGAGATAGCCGAGAACGGACAGGGCGGAGAAATAGCCGATGGATGTATGGGCGTTTTCGATCGTGAAATCGCGCTCGGCGTGGTTGACCAGCGAAAGCGTCAACAGCAGGGGGGGGATCAGATCGAGACCGCCGCCCATGTGATCGACTTCGTTGATCTTCGAGAGCGAGGCCACCGCTTCGATGGCGAGGCGCGCGGCATCGATCTGCATGGCCTCGAACAGCGCGATGTCGTCGGCGGACAGCCGCGCGATCTGCTCGAGATCGAGATCGAACGGCGGGACGGAGGATACGACTTCGCGGCGCATGTAGAGCGACTCGGCCAAAAGGGCTTGATTGCGTTTCTGCTGGAGGGCGTCGGGGGAGAACGGGTTTTTCATAGTGGGGGGGATTTTGCCGCAAGCGGGCGCGGGAGTCAATGTCCGGGCGGGCCGCCGCAAGGGCAACGGAAGCAATGAAAAAGCCCGGCGCAAGCCGGGCTTTTCCAAGGAATGGATCGAAATCTATTCGGCCTTCTCTTCGGCGACGGGCGCGACGGCTTCTTCGGCGGCTTCGATGGCTTCGGCCGCCACCGGGGCGGCTTCTTCTTTCGCTTCTTCCGCCGCTACGGCGATGGCTTCGACGACGGCCGGAGCTTCGGCAACGGCTTCCGTCGCTGCTTCCGCGGCGGACGCCTCGGCTTCCGGGGCCGCTTCGACGGCTTTTTGCTCCACGGGCGCGGCCGCTTCTTGGACTTCCTCGGCGACCGCTTCCACGACGGCCGGAGCCTCGGCCGCAGCTTCCGTCGCTTCTACGGCGACGGCTTCAACGGCCGGAGCTTCTTCCTCCATGTCCAACTGGAGCATGGGAGCTTCTTCTTCGGCGGGGGGAACTTCGCCGAAGCGCTGGACGTCGGCCTGCTTGCGAAGGCCTTCCACGTATTCCTTCACCGCGTCCTGCTGTTTCTGGGAAAAGAGGATGTCGCTGATGCGGACCTTGGCCTCGTTGAAATCGACGGCCTTGGCCTCTTGGTGCTCGGTGACCTTGATGAGGTGGTAGCCGAATTGGGTTTCGACCACCTCGCCGACCGAGCCCGTAGGCTGGGAGAACGCCGCATCTTCGAATTCGGGAACCATCTGGCCCTTGCCGAAGGACCCCAGATCGCCGCCGGCGCTCGCGCTGGGGCAATCGGAATTGGCTTTGGCGAGTTCGGCGAAATCGGCGCCTTCAAGCGCCTGCTTGCGGAGGTCTTCGATGCGCGCGCGCTTGGCGGTCTTGGCGGCCTCGTCGTCGGCCGGATCCAGCTTGATCAGGATATGGGAAGCGGTGACGGTTTCGCCTTGGGCGAAGCCTTCCTTGTTCTCATCGTAGAACTTCTGGATTTCCTCGTCCGTCGGCTTCGCCAAAGCGTCGGCCTTGGCCATGATCATCTTGCGGACGGCCATCTGCTCGCGCATTTCGGTTTCCGTGGTGCCGGTCTCGGCCATGTAGGTTTCGAGGGTCGTGCCCGGCGGCAATTCTGCGGCCAGCTCTTGCTTGATTTCGGCGAATTCGGAGTCGGAGAGGCTGATGCCTTGTTTGGCGACTTCGGCGAGCATGATCTGGCGCATGACGAGTTCTTCGATGATGCGTTCGCGAATCCGCGGCAAGGCGGCTTCCATCTGGTCGGGCGGTACGCGCGCGCCCATCTGCTTCTTGAAAAGACCGAGCACCTTGTGGATCTCGCCTTCCGTGATGTCCTTGCCGTTGACCTTCGCCACGACGACGGCGGCGGCTTCCTCGGAAAGCGCGGGCTCCATCACGGCCACGGGCGCCGTTGCGTCGCCGGAGACGGGGAGGGCGAGTTCCGCCGGAGCGGTGGCTTCTTCGGTCGGGGCGGCGGTGGCGGGGGCCGCTTCGCTTGCGGCCGGGGCGGGAGCTTCTTTCTTGCAACCGGCCGAGGTCCAAGCAAGGGCGAGGGCGGCCAACATCCAAACGGTCATCGGTTTCATGGGGATCTTCCTTTCGGTTACGCAGGCATCAGCCAGTTTTCAAAGCGCAAATCATCGATCGGGCCGCATCGTAGGGCGGGGACGGGGGGCTTGTCAACCCAGAGGAAAACGGTTTTGCAAGCGGCCGCGCGGAACGGCCCAGCTCGGGCGGATCATTCCGGGGCAACGGGAAGCGGTTCGGCCGAAGGGGACGGGGGCGTCGCCGGCTGGAAATCCTCGGCAATGGAGATGATCACCCGCTTGCGGCCCTCGGAATCCTCGTCCTCGGAATGGGTGCGGATGTCGGGCAGATCCTTGAGGGCCTGGTGGATGATGCGGCGCTCCATGGAATTCAGCAGCGGCATGCGCCAGGGATGGCCGGTCTGGCGGACGCGCTCGAGGGCTTCGCGGGCATCGGCCAGCAATTTCTCGCGGCGGCGTTCGCGGTAGTGCTCGGCATCCACCACGCAATAGGGCGAGTCTTCATAGCGCCGGGACAGCAGGCGGTTGAGCAGGAACTGGATGGCGTCCAAGGTCTGCGAGGTGCGCCCGATGAGCCGGCCGGCATCGGCCGTGACGATCTGGAAGAAAATCTGCCCGTCGTCTTCGGCGGTTTCCAACCGGGCATCTTCGAATTCCAACAACCGGAGCAGATCCCCGAGAATCGTCTGCGCGGACTCGACAACTTCCTGCATGCTGGGCTGTTCGCTCATGTTCTCTCTTTCGGCATTTCCAATTTCACGTATTTTTGTATGCTGATTGCGGTTGAATGACCAGCCAATTTTACGCGAGAGGATTTCACATGGCGCGAACGTCGACGTCCCCGAACCCCGGAAAAGGTCTTCCGCTGCTGCCCGGAGCGGTGCTGCTGGCCTTCGTTCTGGTGGCGTCCCTCTGGGCGGCCACCTATTTCGGGACAGAGGCGCGGATGCGGCGGGCCACCGCCCGGGTGATGCGCCTCGTGCAAAAGGATGGCCCGGATTCCCCGGTGGCGCTGGGCCTGTCCGCCAACCGCCTCGGGAACCAACTGGCCACCAACGCCGTCCTGGAACTGGAGGGCTACGGTGTGCTGGCGACGGGTCGGCCGGAAATCGTCCAGCTCTACGCCAACGTCCGGAACTCGCTCGACGAACTCGCGTTTGAAAATCCGCGGATCTCGGTGGTCGTTGCGCGGCGCGGCGAAGTACAGGCCATCGTGGATGCGCGCTATCGGCTGGACGGCGCCGGCGAAGCGCAGACCGGCGTCGGAAAAGCCGCCTTGCAGTGGGTCAAGGGCGCCGATGGCTGGCAAATCGCGCGAGCCACGCTGACGCCGGATCCGGCGGCCGCCGGCAAGCGAAGTTGGCCATGAACGCCGTTCGGCTGTGGATCAAGGCCGTTCGGCCCTATGCCTACTCCGCCAGCTTGGTGCCGGTGGCGATCGGCGGGCTGCATGCCCGCTGTTCCGGTGCGGAGTTTTCGGGACTCCGTTTCGGCGTCTCGCTGGCGGCCGGCCTGCTGGTGCATACGGCCGCCAACCTGTGGAACGACTATTTCGATTTCAAGCACGGCGTCGACCGGGTGGGCGGGGGAATCGGCAGCGGCGTGCTCGTCGCGGGCGACATGACGCCGGCGCGGTGCTTCCGGGGCGCAACGATCTGCGCGGCGCTGGGCGCGCTGGCAGGCTTGTGGCTGGCTTCGCAAACCGGGTGGGGGCTCGTGATCCTGGGGGCGGCGGGCATATTCGGCGCGCTGGCCTATGCCGCCGGGCCCCTCAGCCCCAAGCACCGGGCGCTCGGCGAAGTCTGGCTGTTCCTGCTGATGGGCATCGGCATGACGCTGGGCGGCCACATGGCGCAGACCGGACGCTTCTCCTGGGGTGCGGTGGCGGCGGGCATTCCCGCGGCGCTGCTGATGACCCTCATCCTCTATGCCAACAACCTGCGCGACGTCCGCTCCGACCGCGACGCCGGCCTGCGCACCCTGCCCATGTTGTTTGCGCCCACCGAAGCCAAGCTCGTGGCCGGCCTCCTCTTGGCCGTTCCCTATGGGATGACTGCGCTGATGGCCCTGACCGGGCGGCTGCCGCTGGCCACGCTGGCGGCGCTCCTGACCCTGCCGCTCGCGTACCGGTGGTTTCGCGGCGTCTGGACCGGACCGGTGGAAGAAAAACATGTGGTCGGCATGGCCATGCTCCATCTGGCCTTCGGCCTTCTCTTCGCCGCCGGCATGGCCGTTGGATCGCGATCGTTTTGAAAGGAATCCCGACATGAGACCCGCTTTCGCTCCTGAACTCCTCCGCCAGATCGTGGCCATCCCCAGCGTGAATCCCGCGCTGGCCGACGACGACGCCATCCGCAACGAAGCCCGCCTGGTCGCTTGGCTCGAACCATGGTTCGCCGCCAAGGGATTTGATACTCGCCGCCTCGGCCAGACGCCCGGCCGGCCCAACTTGCTGGCGAGCTTCGGCGCCGCCGCGCCGAACAAAACGATTCTCTTCGAATCGCACCTCGACACCGTCGGCGTGACCGGATTCCAAGGCAATCCCTTCGCTCTGCGCGAAGAAAACGGCCGGCTCTACGGCCGGGGCGCGTGCGATACCAAGGGGCCGCTGGCCGCGTTCATGGCTGCTCTCGATGCCGACGTGCTCGCCGCGCTGGCGCAATCCAAGACGCGGATCGTCTGGCTCGGCGCGATCGGCGAAGAGACGGGGAACCTCGGCGCGGAAGAGGCCGTCGCGGACGGCCTGCGCGCGGACGAATGCATCGTGCTCGAACCCACGGACCTGCATATCGTGCATGCGCACAAGGGCGCCTGCTGGTTCACGGTCGCCACGCGCGGCCGCGCCGTCCATGCCTCCGATCCCGCGCGCGGCGAAAACGCCATTCTCAAGATGCCGGCCGTCTGGAAGATCCTGGAAGACGCGACGGCGGAAGCCGGCCAGACCTACCACAGCGCGGTGCTGGGCAAGCCCACGGTTTCCGTCGGCACGATCCGCGGCGGCACCGGCACCAACGTCGTGCCCGACCGGTGCGAGATCCAGGTGGACCGCCGCCTGATGCCCGGCGAAACCGCCGCGCAGGTGCTGGGCGATCTGAGCGTGCGCTTCGCGGCGATTCCCGGCGGCGTGGAGATCGGGCTGCTGAAAGAAGGCTTGCCGTTCCACACCGACGCCGAGGCCCCGCTGGTGCGGCGGTTTTCCGCGGCGCTGGCCGCGGCCGGCGTGCCCCCGGTGCGGGAAGGCGCGGCCTGGTGCAGCGACGCCGGGCCGCTGGCACCGGTCTGCGGCGAAACCATCGTCTGGGGCCCCGGCGCCATCGGCCAAGCCCACACCGTCGACGAATACATCGAAAAATCATCCCTTGCCGCCGGCGTCGAAGTCCTCCGCCGCTACCTGCTCGACGCCGCGCGCGGCTAGGGGAGCGCTTTCGCGGCCGGATTCATCTCCGCCGACGCCGCTTTCATCGAACGTCGCGGTTGGGGAAACTCGCCGCCCCGGCCTCCGCTTGCGGACCGGCGGGTTTTTCCAAATGCATCGTGAAGGCCAAGAAGTTGCCGAAGGTGTCCTTGACCCGGAACCCGGCTTTTTCAGCCAGCCGTACGACGGTCGCGCGGTTCTGATAGTGGGGATCGAACACCGTCTCCGTGATGGACAGGATGCCTCCAAGCTTGAGCGATCCGAACAGGCTCTTCAGGGCGGCATCCTGATCCGGAATTTCCCCGAGCACGGCGACCAGGACCGCCTTGTCGAAATACGCCGGATTCAGCCCGCCATCGTCGAGAGCGCCGACGGCCAGCCGGATGTTTCCAAGGCCACGGGCGCGGGCTTTCCGCTCGACGATGTCGAGCATGCTGCGCTGCAGGTCCAACGCGACGACCTCCCCCTGGCTTCCCACGGCGATGGCCAAGGGCAGGGTCAGCCGACCCGGCCCGCAGCCGGCATCCAGGATTTTCATCCCGCCGGCGACGGCCAGATGCTGGACGATTCGGGCCGAACGGTTTTCCCGGGCCAAGGGATTGTCCAGTTCGACCATCCAGGCCAGCCAGGCGGGGCAGGGCAGGGACATGCGCCGCGACGTGGCGCGCCATAAAAACCAGACGAACGCCGTGGCGAACGCGCCCGCAAGTACCAGCCATGCCGCGGCCAGTTTCATGGCCTCCGGCACCGGCCGGACTCGGCGCCGATGGCCGGTGCGCGATCACGGGGGTTCATTTTCATGCGGCTTTCGGTGGCAGGGTGAAGGGGTTGGACCGCGTGAATAACGCGGGATCGGCGATTTGCGCCACAATCAGAGCGATTCCGATGGCGGTAGGTTTCATCATATATTTCCATGCCGATTCATCTATTTCCGCTTCGTTGCCCGCCAGATGATCAGGGGGGATAGGACGAGAAGCGCCCACAAGGCGGCTTCGGCGGCAAACCGAACCCGTTTACCCGCCGTGTCGAATGCGCAGGACAACGATACCTCGGAAATCGGGGGCAGCAAGGAGGCCCGGCAGGCGATGGCATAAAGCGCGGCGAATGCGACAACGTAGACGGTCACCGCGGCCAGCCCCAATCGCTTTCGATCGATCGTCATGATTTCTTGCGCCGATCGTCAGGGCTCGGCGGACGGTGGGCTTTGTGCGCCGAACGGTGCCGCCCAGGGTCGGCTCGATTCCGTTTCGTGCTTGTCCGCCCACTCCACCATTTGCATGAGATCATCGGCATCTTTGCCATGGCTGAGGCCGAGCGCCCGGTCAAGATGTAGCTGCGCTCGATCGGCCATATTCTGGCTGGAGTAGACCTTGAATAGGCGCGCATGCGCGAACATTTCGTGGGATTGGTAATCCGAGTCCCGTTTTCCCGTGATATCGAACGCATTAGCGGCGTAGCGCTGATAGGCATTAATCAAGGCTTCTAGCGCCCATGCCGCAACCGCAGGCGGCTCATTCAAATAGGCGTAGAACGCCGCATTTTCTTGCCAACGCAGATCGGATTTCATCTGTCCGCAGACAAAGAACCCCCAATTGTTGTATGCGAGACGGCGTGCGCGATAATCGCCGATGCCGTATCCCAGAGCCAAGGCAAGCAAAGGGGCAATCATCAGCATCATTTTATGTTTCATAGTTTTCTTTTGAGCCAACGCCTGGGGGCAGGGAACCCGACACCTCGCGGAGGGTGCCCGGTCCCCGATGGTTGGGGCGGTCATTCGGTTTCATCTTTGAATTCTTTGCACCATTTTGCGGCGAAATAGGCGCTATAGGGCAAGACCATTAGAAAAAGGACGACGCCGAACGTCACGGTTCAGGCTGGAGGCGCGCTTTGGCGCCGATAGCCTGCAACCGCTTGTTCGGCTTCATTCTTGATATACGCCGGGGCTTTCTGACTCTTGTGAAACTCTCCATACCGTGTTGGTGAAGGATAATACTCCGCCGCCGCCTGAACTATTCCTGCGGCCTTATCACCAGCTAAGGCGTAAATGAAGGCAAGTATTGCATCAATTCCTGCAGACACCCCCGCGGCGGTCCATATATTTCCATCATGGACAAAGCGTTCCTCGGCCACTTCAATGTCGCCAAGCGCACGAAGGCGATCAAGCGAATTCCAATGCGTGGTTGCCTTCTTTCCCGATAGCAGTCCTGCCCGATGTAACAAGAATGAACCCGTGCAGATCGATAATACAGCCTTGCAGCAATTGGCCTGCGACGAGATGAAATGTATGAGTTCTTGATTGTCGACCTCTTGGCGAGTGCCTTCTCCCCCAGGCACTATTAGAATATCCAAGGTCGGACATTGTTCGAAAGAAATGTGCGGGGTGACGGTCATTCCCTTGGCGCACATTATTGGGGAAAGTGATTGGGCTACCATGGCGCAATAATTCGGCCCCCCCGCAAATTGTTTCCATAAACCGAGGATTTCCCAGGGGCCAACGAAATCGAGTTCCTCAACATTTGGAAATACTAGAATGCCAACATTCATCTCAAACCTTCTTCATAGCCGAACGTCAGGGGTCAGGGGACCCGACACCTTGTGGAGGGTACCCTGGACCC
>CAZECJ010000045.1:0-20287 GCA_964510645.1 uncultured Verrucomicrobiota bacterium
GCTGCTCGAAGGCAAGGCCACCGGCTATTCCAAGCTCGTGGAAAGCTGCGGCGGCGATGCCCAGGCCGCGGCGACCTTCCTCATGGTCGAAAAGATCGAGAACATCGTGTCGCACCAGGTCGAGGCGATCAAGAACCTCAAGATCGACAAGATCACCGTCTGGGATTCCGGATCCTCCAACGGCACTTCCAGCACGGCGAATTTCGCCCAGAACCTGATCAAGAGCGTCCCGCCCCTGCACGAGATCGCCCGCATGGCCGGCGTGCAGCTCCCCGACTATCTCGGCAAGATCGCCGACACCCCCGCCCCGGAAAAGAAAGCCTAGCCCGACCGCCGGCCCGGCTCCGGACGCCGCGCGCCGCCCCTCGCGGCGCGCGGTTTTTCCACAGTGTGGAAAAAAGTTTTCCACAGTACGTAAAAAATCCCCAAAGTTTTTACGTTCTACGTAAAACGCGCCGAAAGTTTTTACGTTGCGTGGAAAACCCGGCGAGCCGCGAGCCCCCGCACCGGGGCGCTAGGCGCCGCGGGCCGCGGACAGCGCCGCGCTCGTGGTTTTGAGCCGCGTGGCCATCTCGCGCAGGATCGCCAGGACGATGCCCGGATTCTCGCGCAGGATCATGTCGAAGTTGTCGCGCGTGATCGCCACCAGCCGCGCCCCGTCGGGTCCCGCCGCCGCCCCGGCCGTCCGCTCGGTCTGGATCAGCATCGACATCTCGCCGAAGAAATCGCCCGGCCCCATCGTCCGCAGCTCTTTCCCGCCCTTGGCCAGCGCGACCGCCCCTTCCAGCACGTAGTACATCTCCGTCCCCGCCTCGCCCTCCCGGAACAGGACCTCTCCCGGCCCCGCCGTCCGCGTGAATGGCTCCAGCAGCGCCGCGGAAATCCGCGCGCGCCCGCCCGGACGCGCCGGCGCGAACAGCCCCCGCAGCAGCAAGGCCTCTTTGCGCCTCAGCGCCGCCAGGATCTCTGCCCCCAGCAACACCGCCGCGAAGGTGTAGTAGACCCAGATCAACAGCAGAAATATCGCCTTCAGCGAACCGAACGCGTAGCCGTAGTCGGGATTCACGCGCAGGAACCAGCCGAACAGCGGACGGATCACGGTCAACAGCGCCGTCGCGGCCAGCGCCCCCGCGAGCAGGTGCGCGCGGCGCAGGCGCACCGGCGCGAAAACCAAGTAGAAAAACGCCAGCACCGCCAGCGTGATCGCAAACGGCGCGCCGGCCCCCAGCATCTTCGCCGCCCCCGCCGGCATCCGCTCCTCCAGCGGATGGACCGTCAGGAACATCTTCCAGCCCACCAGCCCCACGAACGTGACCAGGATGCCCAGCACCGCCGCCACGTTCAGCGCCTTGGCCTTCCAGAACTGCAGGCGCACGTCCGACCGGAAAATCCGCTCCATCGCCGTCCGGATCGCCCCCGCGAACGGCGTCATGGACCACACCAGCGCGACGACGCCCGCGAGACCCCACGCCTTGGACTGCGACAGCGCCAGCAGGTCGGTCAGGATGTCCTGGTTGAACGCGGGAAACAGCTGCGCCGTCAGGTTCGACATCGCCCCCAGCACGGACTCCGAGGACCGCAGCACCAGGCTGAACAGGAAAAACAGCAGCACCAGCAGCGGCATCAGGGAGAGAAACCCGTAGTAGGCCAGCGTGGCCGCCGCTTCCAGGTTCCGGTTGGCCAGATAGGCCTTGAACGCTTCGGTGACCACGAATCCCGCGCCCAGCGCCTTCCGGCGGAAGGCCTGCCTGGGACGCTGGAGGGGCTCGCTCATGCCCCCAGCGTTTCGGCCACGAGCTGGCCGGCGGATTTCAGCGGGCCCGCGCCTTCCAGCGCCTGCGCGGCCTCCGCCAAGCCGGCGAGCTGCGCCTGCCGCGCCGGCGTGTCCGCCATCAGCGGTTCCAGCGCGTCCGCCATCGCGGCGGGCGTCGCGGCGTCCTGGATGAATTCCGGGCACATCGTCCGGTTCGCGATCAGATTCACCATCCCCAGCCACTTCACGCGGATGATCATCCGCCCGAACCAGTAGGTTGGCGCGGTCGTCCGGTAGACGACGATCATCGGGCACTTCATCAGGGCCGTTTCCACCGTCGCCGTCCCCGAACACACCATCGCCGCCCGCGCTTGCCGCGCCACTTCGCGCATCTGGCCGGTCACCACGGCCACCGCCGCGCGCTCGGCGGCCGGCAGTGCCGCGAGTTGCGCTTCGATCAGGCCGCGGATTTCCGCGCTCGCCGCCGGAATCAGGAACGCCGTCGCCGGATCGCGACGCCGCAGCTCCCGCGCCGCGGCGAGCATCGGCGGCAGCACGCGCTGGATTTCCTGCCGGCGGCTGCCGGGCAGGATGCCCACCCGCCGGCTCCCCGCCGGCCATGGCAGCTCCGGCGACGGAGCCGCCCAGGTGCGCTTCGTGGATTCCACCAGCGGATGCCCCACGAAGACCGTCTTCAGCCCCGTTCCCTTGAACACGTCCACCTCGAACGGAAAAATCACCATGAGCAGATCGAGGATCTGCGCCATCTTCGGGATCCGGCTCTTGTGCCACGCCCAGACCTGCGGGCTCACGTAGTAGTAGACCGGAATGCCCCGCGCGTGCGCTTTCGCCGCCAGGCGCAAATTGAAGCCCGGATAATCCACCAGCAGCAGCGCGTCGGGCTTCTCCGTCGCCAGCAGGTCCGTCATCTGCTTGAACGTCCGCCGGAAAAACGGATACCGCGCCAGCACCTCGAAAAAGCCCACCACGGCCATGTCGCGCGCGTCCACGTCGGTGCGCACGCCCTCGCGCCGCAAGGCGTCGCCGCCGATGCCGAAGAATTCCACGTCGTTCCGCGCCGCGCGCAGATCGCGCACGAGCCGCGCCGCATGCTGGTCGCCGGAGACTTCCCCGGCCACGATCATGACCTTTTTCGCCATCAGGTCTGTCCCCGCCGGATGCTCTGGCAGATCGCCACGGCCAGCTTCAGGGCCTCGGCGGCGTGTTCGCCGCTCACCACCGGCGCGGACCGGCTCCGCACGCAGTCCACGAACGCCCGCAGCTCCAACGCCAGCGGCTCGCCCTTGTGGATCGGCACGTCCGTTTTTTCGATCCCCAGCAGCTTCTTGCGCAGGATCTTGCCGGTCTGTTCCTGGTAATCCAGCGAGACGTAGGAGTCCGGCAGGAACATCCGGATCTTGCGCTGCTTCTCCATGCTGATGCGGCTCGCCGTGATGTTCGCGATGCAGCCGTTTTCGAACCGCAGCCGCACATTCGCGATGTCCTCGCTCTTGCTCAGGATCGGCACGCCCACCGCCCGGATGTCCACCACTTTCGACTGCACCAGATGCAGGATGATCTCCAGGTCGTGGATCATCAGGTCCAAAATCACGCTGACTTCCGTCCCGCGCGGCAGCAGGCCGAACCGCGGAGGCGGATACGGCGCGATGCGCAGCGCCTCGACGTACAGCGGCTTCTGCTGCGATTTGTTCACCACGTCGAGCACCGGATTGAACCGCTCGACGTGCCCCACCTGTAAAATCGCGCCGTGCTTCTGGGCCAGCTCGACCAGTTCTTCGGCCTCCTGCGTGCTCACCGCGATGGGCTTCTCCACCAGCACGTGCTTGCCCTTCTCGATGACCATCCCGGCCACCGCGCGATGCTTGTCCGTCGGCACCACGATATTCAACGCCTCGGCCGCGTCGGCCAGCGCTTCCATGGTCTTGAACGCCGCCGTGTGGTAGCGCTCCGCGATTTCCTGCGCGCGCTTCTTGTCGGCGTCGTACACGCCGACGAGTTCCACGTCGGACATCTCGGAATAGATGCGCGCATGCCACTGCCCCAGGCTGCCCACGCCCACGACGCCCGTGCGGATTTTTTTCGGTTCTTCGGCCATCGGTAGTCTCCCGTTGCGGGGATCGCCCGCGCTCAGATCGGTTCCGTTTTCGCGGCGTCGAACGCGACGAACGCGAGGCCGAGGCGATCGGCCTCCGCCACCAGCTTTTCCCGCTCCAGCAAGATCGTCCGCCTCGCCTCGACGGCCAGGCACGAGATCTTCGCTTTCTTCAGCATCTTGAAGGTCCGCAGGCCGATGATCGGGATGTCGAAGCGCATGTCGTGGCCGAGCTTGGCCACCTTGACCACCACGCCCCCCGCCCCGCCCAGCCGACCGGCGCGCAGGATGGTCTCGTCCGTGCCTTCGAATCCTTCCACGGCCAAAATAGTGCCGTCTTTCACGACCACCGTCTGGCCGATCTCCAGTCCGCTGGTCACCTTCGCCGCTTTCGCGCCGAGCAAGATATCCGCTTGTTCGCGCGCGTCCGGCGCGCGCCGCCCCAGCGTCCCCGCCTCCGGCATCTCGGTCTCCATGAAGCACGACGCCGGCAGCAGCTCCGCCCCGATCGCCCGCAGCTCGTCGCCGATGGCCCCGAAAATCGTATGCGCGTTCTTGGTCTTGAGCGTCCGCAAGACGGCCAGGGCTTTGGCGTCCAGCCGCAGGCTGAACAGCCGCGTCGGCTTGATCTGCCCCGCCATCACGATCTTCCGAACGCCCTTCGCCTGCACCGCGTCCAGCAGCGCCTGCAGGCTTCCCAGATGCATCCAAACGACTTCGTCCGCGTACTTCCCGATGACCCTTTCCGTCTCGCCCTTGAAGGCGAACGCCACGACGCGCTTCACGCCCTGCGCGTGCGCCGAACGCGCCAATTGCCAAGGATAGGTCCCCAGCCCCGCGATCACGCCGAGGGTTTCGGGCATTGCGATGGAATTCAAGTCGCTCATGGTCTTCATCCTAGCGCGGTTCGGAGCCGCTTGGCAATCCCGCACCCCGCCGCAAAGGCTAGGCCCGCGCCCAGTTCGATTCCCAAGGTCCGCAGATTGTTCCAACTCCCCATGTCCGCCAGCGCCGTCTTCTCCCACGCCGGCAGCAGCGCGAACGGACCCCGCACGGTGGCCTCCGAAAAGGGCGCGCCCAGCGGGATCCCGTACGGCGCCATGCGGTCTTCCGTCAGCAGATCGATCGCCAGATGGCTGCCGATCAGGAGCAGGAGAAACGCCAGCATCCGCCCCCCGAACCACGCCGGTTTCAACGCCCGCCCGACCAGCCAAATTCCTCCCGACGTCATCAGAACCCACGCCACGCCGTGCGTGGCCTGCTGGTGCGTCGTGTTCAAATAGCCCCGCCACAGCCCCGGCAGATAATCCACGTCCGGCAGGCAGGCCAGCGCGGCCGCCGCCGCCATAAACGCCCCCGTTTTGCGCCAGGATGCGAAAAGCGGGAGGCCAGAGCCTCCCGCCATCGCATACGCCAGTCCCGCTCCGGCCAATCCATGGAACACCGGAGAGGCCATGCGGACGTCCCGCGAAGCTATTTTCCCAGCGCGCGGCGCACCGCGAAGGCCAGATCCTGGCCGCGCAGATCGCGCGCGATCACCATGCCGTTGGCATCCAGCAGATAGCTCGTCGTTTCGCCGAAGATCCCCAGCGGCTTCGTCAGCGCCGGTGCGCCGGCCACCACCGACCACGGCAAGCGATGCGCTTCCAGTCCCGTCGCGTTCGGTTCAAGACAGATGCTGACCACTTCGAAGCCGGAGGGACTGTAGCGGGACCAGAGATCCACCGTCTGCGGCAGATTCTCTTCCCAGACCTTCCAGCCGCGCGCGAAGAAATCCACCAGCACCACTTTGCCGCGCAGGCTCGACAGCGCGAAGCTGCGACCCGAAATGTCCGTCAACGTCGCATCCGGAAAAACCACGCCCGGGGCGCTCTTCGCGCGCACCAGCGCCTTTTCCATCATCGTCAGCGGCAGCGAATCGTTGTCGGACGCATTCGGCCGCGCCACCAGCAGCGGATCGCCGGGCTTCGTCCCGCCCGACCACGCGTACGGCTTGGGATCGTAGTACTGGCTCGCCTTGTATTCCCGGATCAGCTCCGACACCGCGGCGGCGTTGCCCGCCTCTGCCTGCACTTCGGCCTGCTTCACGAACAGATGGGACGCATCCACGCCCGCCATCTTGGCCACCTTCTTGCGGGCGGCGACCAGCACGTCGTTTGCCTCCGCGTGCTTCCGGCGCATGTCGCTCAAGACCATCGCCTGGATCACGATCGCCTTCACGTAGGCCCCGCCGTCGTTGCGGTTGGCCGCGTCGGACACCAGTTCCTGCACGGCCTGGTCGATTTCGGCCCATTCCTTCTCGGAATAATAGCCGTGGCCCATGCTTTGCAGCTTGCTCAGCACCGCGTTGTAGCGGGCGTCGAAGGCCGCCGGTTCCTGCCCGAAGACGCCGGAAACCGAAGCCAAAACCGCCGCCATCACCCAACCCATCAGAATTCTGCGCATGTTCCGTTCCTCCAAATTTGAATCGCCATTGTGCCCGCTCCCCGCCAAAACTCAACATCTTTTCCGCGGAATCCCCGGAACGTCCCCTCGCCCCTGCTACGGCTGGTCCCGCCATGGCGCGGGGAATCGCGGCTCATCGGTTTTACGTAGTGTGGAAAACATTTTTCCACACTGTGGAAAAAATGGCCAAAGTTTTTACGTTCTACGTAATTCTGGCTCAAAGTTTTTACGTAGCGTGGAAAAATTGGGCCATATTTTTCCACGCTACGTAAAAATTGAACCCGATTTTTCCACACTGTGGAAAACATCGGGCCGTGCGGGCTGTAGACAGGCTCAGGCCTTGAAATCGACCGCCGTGGGCGGTTTCATCCCAAACCAATTGTGGGCGAAGACCCGCTCCCGCTCGACATCCAGATCTTTTACAGCGGGAAAACCCGGCCCTGGCCGCCCGGTCTTGATGCTAACGACCAGAATCGGGAGCAACGGCAACTGGTTGCGCTCGCAATAGCGTTGGATCTGTCCGAGATGATCTGAAAGCGTGTTGGGTCCCAGGCCAAGGGGCTTGCCTGCAAGTTCGTACGTCAGCACCTGCCGGTTGTGGGCCGCCGAGGTCAATATCTTCCACAATTGTTCCGCCAGTTCGTAGGTATTCATCCCGTCCCCTTTCGTGCCATTCGCGCCATTCGTAGTTAAACGGCTGTTATTTCAGGTCTTCCGCGATCGTGTTGAACTGCTCCTGGGCGGCGGCGAGATCGGCGGCGATGTCGGCGGCGATGACCTCGGGCGCGGGGAGGTTGGCGGACTCCTCCAAGGCGTCGTCCTTCAGCCAGAAGATGTCCAGGTTCGCCTTGTCGCGCTTCGTCAGCTCGTCGTAGCCGAACGCCTTGAACCGCTCGGTTGCCTTGCGCTCGTGGCGGTTCTTGGGGTTGTAGCTCTTCACGAAGTCGTCCAGGTCGCTCCGCTTCAAGGTGTTTTCCTTCAGCGTGAAGTGCAGGTTCGTGCGCAGGTCGTAGATCCAGAGCTTCTGCGTCCACGGCTTTTCCTGCGCCGGCTTGCGGTCGAAGAACAGCACGTTAGCCTTGACCCCCTGCGCGTAGAAGATGCCCGTCGGCAGGCGCAGCAGCGTATGCACGTCGGCCTGCTTCAGCAGCTCGCGGCGGATGGTCTCCCCCGCGCCGCCTTCGAACAGCACGTTGTCCGGCAGCACTACCGCCGCCCGTCCGTGCTGCTTCAGGATCGTAAAGATGTGCTGCAGGAAGTTGAGCTGCTTGTTGCTCGTGCTCGCCCAGAAATCGTCGCGGTTGATGATCAGCGATTCCTTCGACGACTCACCCGCCTCGTTCACGATCGTCACGCTGCTCTTCTTGCCGAACGGCGGATTCGCCAGCACGATCTCGTACTCCCCGTGCTTGCCCGCCAGCGCGTCCTTCGTGACCACCGGCAGGTCTTCCTCGGACTCCCCGCCGATGCCGTGCAGCAGCAGGTTCATCGCGCACAGGCGCGTCACGCTGTCCACCAGCTCGATGCCGTAGAAGGTGCCCGCCTTGAGCTTCTTCTTCTGCGCCCGGTCCAGCACCGGGCTCTTGGCCAGGAAATCGTGCGCCGCCAGCAGGAACCCGCCCGTCCCGCACGCCGGATCGCAGATCGTCTCCCCCGGCCGCGGCGCCACGCACTCCACCATCGCGGCGATCAGCGCGCGCGGGGTGAAGTACTGACCCGCGCCACCCTTCACGTCTTCGGCGTTCTTCTGCAGCAGGCCCTCGTAGGCGTCGCCCTTCACGTCGGCCGACAGGCTCGTCCACTGCTCCTTGTCAATCAGGTCCACGATCAGCCGCCGCAGCTTGGCCGGGTCCTGGATCTTGTTCTGCGCCTTCCGGAAAATCAGCCCCAGCATCCCCGGCTTCTTGCCCAGCGTGTCCAGCACGTGCCGGTAATGCGCCTCCAGCTCGTCGCCATCCTTCGCCAGCAGACTCGGCCAGTCGTAGCCCTTCGGCACGGACGACGCCTTGCCGCGCAACTGCGCCTGCTCCTCCGCCATCTTCAGGAACAACAGGAACGTCAACTGCTCGACGTAATCCCCGTACGACAGCCCGTCATCCCGCAGGATGTTGCAGTAGTTCCAGAGCTTTTGGACGAGTTGCTGGGGAGCGGTCATGGTTGTTCTTTCAACGGTACGGAGATCTTTTCCGTTTCAATCTGGGAATATCCAGGTCTCCGCTTCCGGCTATTTCGATCCGGAACACGGGCCTAAAAGGCTGTTGGGTGACATGAATGGACTGAATGCGATCGAGTCGATAGCCTCTGGTTTCGCGAGTCTGCACCTTGATGCCGTACAGCAAAATCTGCCCTTTTTTCGTCCGCCGGAGCGAGTACGGTTCGATCCGCCTTACCGACCCGCCATAACCCAGATCAACGCAAAGATGGTTTGCCGCCGCGAACCGCAGGGATTCCACCGGAATGCCTTGGCCCCACGTCCAAGCGGTGGCGGGCGGAGTCCACGGCTCGCCGATCTCGTCTCCCGCCCCTTGCGCCATGAGCGGCAATTCCGTCGGAGCCTTTCGCCCTTCCAGCCAATCGAACAAGGCGGGCAATTCCTCCCAGAAGCTTCCGAAGGGGGGCAGCTCCGGCAATTGGTGCGCCAGCATGTTCGCCCATTCGCTTTCAAGATCGGCCCGGTGCGGCGACGCCTCCAAGGCCGCAAAAGTCGGAACGGGAACGCCCTTCGAGGCGCATTTTTCGATCAAGACCTGCCGAATGGCTTCTGGCTGGCGGCGGAAATCATCCCGCCGGAACAGATGGACGATGTCGTAGAGATCCCGCGGCCGGCTGCGCTCGCCCATCGCGCGGATTTTCTCCGCGAACACCTCGTCGAAACTGTAGCAGCGCACGGTTCCCGGATCGGGCAGCTCATCGGGATACGCATGGGAAATCTCCCGCAGAACCGTCGGGCGCGCTACTTTCTCTGAAGAGCTTAGATCGATTTTCAGGCTGGTCACGCCGGGGATGTTGCGCGGTCCGCGGTAATACACGCGCCCTTCGGTGTAGTTGCCCGCCGGATTGGTCTTGAAGAGCGGCGGGCGGTCCGCAAACACGATGCCGGACTCCTGATGTACCCTCTCCAGAACCCGCGCAAGAATCGGCGACAATTCGGTCTCGCGAATCGGTCCACCCGGCAGCACGGTGAAATCCAGATCCTCGGAGAACCGGAAGGTTTCCAAGTAGCATTTCTTCAGACTCGTGCCGCCCTTGAACGCCCAGGCGGTCGAAAGCGCTTCGTCCGCGCCAATGCCCCACAGCACCCAGCCGATGACGTAATCCTTTTCGACCACGTCTTCGCGCAGCCCCCATTCGCGCACGTGCTCCTCGATGTCCAGCCGGGTGATCATTTCGCCTCGCGGTCCAGATTCACGTTCACGCGCAAACTCCAGCGGCTGAGGATCGGTCCCGTGGCCCTTCCGCCGGGATCGAGCCGGCTGACTCCCGCGCTCTTTCGCCGGGCGCAAAGCGCCGAGAGTTTCGCCGCGCGGATGTTCAATGCCTCCAGCAAATAGCCCAGCCGTTTGAAGACCGCCCGGTTTCCGATTTTATCCGCATAGTCGGCCAGCAAGCTGTCGTTGCGCGCGGTTCCCTCGAAATAGTTCCGCGCCACGTCAGCGACGTGCCGCATGCCGCCGCCCACGGCCGGATCATCCAGCAGGTCCACCAAGGTCCGCGTCGGATCGGACACCATCACCCGGGTCTGCGCGCGCCAGACGCCTTCCAGTCCGAACATCCGGGATTTGGCGATGACCTTGATCCGGAAACGGGTGCCCTGGATTTCCTCCGCCCGATGCCGCACGCGCCGCGTGCTGAACACGATCATCTCGCGGAAAATCTGCTCGGTCAGCCCCCAGTGCTCGCACGCCGTCCAGCCGCCGAGGTAGCACGGCGCAAAGGTTTTCGACGCCACGATCCAAGGATCCTCGTGCCACTGCTTCGGCGACGTGGCCCCTAGCGGCACGGTCACATAGGAATTGCGCCGCACGCGGCTGAGCCAACCGCTCGCCGCCAGATAGGCCATCAACCGCCGCGCCCGCGCCGGATCCACCGACCAAACCGCGGCCGACTCCGACACGGAAAACGGCCCTTTCATCCGGCGATGCAGGACTTCCAGCCGTTCCCGATTCTTCTCCGTGATGCCATGGGCTTCATTCATCGTGATATAGTCTGCGCGACGCTAGTTCGTCTGTAAAGAACTATCTTTGCTGTTATTGTACATTGCATTTCCGCGCGTTCTAAAGCGCATCATATTGATGATAAATATTTTATGGCGTTAATACATCGCGGGCAGCCTATGTTTCTTGATTTCGCCTGTTTTCTCGTGCGAGAAAACGGCCATTTCCAAGAAACTCGATCCCGATCATGCCAGCCTCCCCTCAACTCGCCTTCTGCAAAGTGGCCATCTATCGCCGTTTCCGGTTGCCCTTGGTCGAGTTGCAGCTGCGGCACAACAGGGCGGCGTTTTCGAGGCGCGAGCGGCCGCCCTTGCTGTGGGGATCGATGTGGTCGATGGTGAAATCGTCCCAGGTCAGGCTCTTGCCGCAGCCCTCGCATTTGCGCGAAGCGGCCTCGTTCCACAGAATCCGCCGCTGTTCCGCCGAAAAGCCGCGCTGCTTGTCTTTCTGGGCGAACAAGGTGCCCAGGATGCCGCGCAGGATTTCCTCGCGCTTGCGGCGCTGGCTGATGTCGTCCGTCATCTGCGAGACCGTCATCAGGTAGGACCGGTAGACCTCATCGCCGGACTTCACGTTCTCCAGCCTGCGCTGTTTCTCGCGCATATTGTCGACCTTCGCGCCGAAGGCCACCAGCAAATCCCAAGCCAGGCGGTTGCGGCGGCGATCCGTAAGGATGTAGCCCTCCTGCTCGAACTTGCCGATCAAGACGACCAAGGAATAGAAGTCGGTGACCCGGCAGAAGCGGGTGTTGCGGAGCCTGGGGAACATCCGAAAGACGCGATTGATGGCCGTCACCGTCAAACGCGAAGCCTTCCGAATGCTCCGGCCGTCGAGGGTGTCGGAGGTCATGACGCGGTCCAGCGCCGTCTTCTTGTTCAGCACATCGCCCTGATGCATCGAAAGCATGAGCTCGGAAACCAGTTCCACATGCTTCATGCGGCTAATGTCGGACGCCGACAATACGTCCATCCGTTGGAAGCGGCGATCGAACCGCTTGGCGATCCGGTGCGCCTCTTTCAGAAAAGCGCTGTCGTAGTACTTGGCATGGCGCTTTTCCTGAGGCGTCAGCGCCTTGCCCGTCGAGTTTATGCGCACGAACACATCGACGATGTCGGTGAATTCCCCGTCCACCTCGATGGTGGGAATGGCGTATCCCGTGATACGATGCTGCTGCCGCTTCTTGCAAAGCTTCTTCCAGTCAATCCACTCTTCGGCATCCTCACCGGGCAGCCTCACCTTGGCCCAGAATCGGCCTCGGAGAATGCCCATGAACCTGAAAATGGACTCCAGCCGTTGCTTGCCATCGATCACGTCGTAAATCAGCCGCCCATTCGGATTGCGCCGATACAGGAAAATCGCCGGCAGCGGATAGTTGCGCACGATGCTGTTGATCAGCTTCGCCCGGTCCCGCTCTTTCCAAACCGAATCGCGCTGGAAACCCGGCTCCAGATTCAACGCGCCCTTCTTATAGTGGCTGACCAGCTCGTCGATGAGCTTGCGGTCGGACGTGTGGGTGATGACTTTTTCAGACATGTTCAGCCTCTTTTCAGGAACAGCAGGAACGTCAACTGCTCGACGTAATCCCCGGCTTGTCCGCCATAGCCTTGGCGGCGGCGGAACGACAGCCCGTCATCCCGCAGGATGTTGCAGTAGTTCCAGAGCTTTTGGACGAGTTGAATTGAACTATTGCTCATATTTCATAAATTGAAGTCATGATTTAAATGTGCGGCCTTCTAAACAGCCCATTGCACGATCACTCCATTTTTATCATAAACTATAAGCGCCCCATTCTCTTTTGCTGCATGCTTAGCGGCAGCTGGGACCAATACCGCATAATTCGCACGAGATTTTATGACTTTCCTTCCGTTTTCCTTAATCTCTCCGAACCGACCATTTAAATATTTTATGAATCGCAGCGGAATTGACATGTGAGTATTTATCGCAGGAGCATTGGGCAACCCTGCCCGCCAACTGTTAATCAATATTCGCGAACTAATAGTTGCAAGAACATCAAACCCAATCGCTAATGATGTTGCGTCATTAAGCGACTGATGCAGATCAGTCTCGGATATTGATGCGCCCGGTTCATGTGCAGCTTCATGTCTACGCAATGCGAAGGCCTGAAATACTTCTTTCGCGGGCAACCCCGATAAGCCCACGCGCGAGGAAATGCCTTCAACCTGGCGCCACGGCTGTTCGATCGCAAATGCACTTAATGCAGAACCATATTGATCTGTTGATACATTTGAACTCGAGTGAAAAAAGGCTAAATCGGCGAGCTGCAAAGGGCCACTCTTGGTCGAGCTCACCTTCTCACAATAGTCCTGCACGAATGAAATAAGGTTGGATGTATCCTGCAGTTTCATCTGAAACTGAAGGGCGCGGATAACATCAACAGTCGCTGCTTTTCTCAAGTCGGCAGGAAGACTTGCGAAAGGGATACTCGCCGAACACATGTAATTAAGAATTTCAGCGATACGCCCCCGAACATAATCTTCAAATATATTGAAGCACTGGACGGCGAGCCCATTTCGAATCACCCGAACCGACTTGTTGTGGGATTCATTTGATGGGATCGCCGGCCTATCTGAAAGCCGAAAATCAACAACTGATGCTCGTACAGTTGCGATACGATCACAAAAAGTACTCCGAGAAATACTCATTGCATTAGCAATGTGTTCTCATGAGTTGCTGCAACGTCGATATTCGCTTCCGCACATTTGAAGGGTTATTGGTGGATTGGGTTATCGACTTTACAAACAGCAAGTCCTCCTTAAAAGCGCGCACAAACGCACGGTGAAGACCCTCGCGATTCTTAATAACACGAGCAACCTGTTGCGGTGTTAACATTGATGCGGCGACCATTTCCGCGTCGAATAATGGTGATATGAATTGACCTCGCCACCCACTTGCCTGTGGTTTATAGAAAGCATTTTTTCCCCATATACGCTCACAAGCACCAAGGCTAAAAAGAAACTTATTCCTTAATTCGGGTAATTTATCGATGGCATTACGGCTTGCTTGCATGAACCCGTCCATCTCATCGCTAAGAACTTGTCCTATATCTTGCCAATGCTCACTGAGCGTAAAGAACCTTAATACATGCTCGACATCTTCCATTTTTCGGAACGCATTCGATTTCTCATTTTTGATCTTCATCTGACTCCTAAGGAATGGCGCAGACGACAGGTCGAGCAGAAGTTTATTTAACGGACCAGAGAAGGCCACATTACGGATCTCTTGGGGCAGCAATTTTTCCCCACCCGTATTGAGCCGCAAAAATACCTCGTACTTTAATTGAGGATCCGTTTGCTTCAACAGTGTGATAACACGAATATACGGCCTTACAGACAGCGCATTTTGAATCTGACTAGGCAAATCTGCAAAACGGCTTCCTTCTAGTTCTCTAAACCGCTTAAGGTGCTTAAGCTGAAGTTCGTTGGCGAGAAAATCCCTTATGGCCGTAATACGCTGCTTGCCATCAATTACAGAATACTTGCCATAATCATCTTCGGATAAATACACGGGTGGAACCGGTACATTCAGGATAAACGATTCTATCAAGGCCGCTTGTTTGTCGGGTTTCCACCTATCGCGACGCTGATAATGGGGATCTAGGTCGATCGAATGGTTCACCGCCATGTCATACAGCGCCCGGAGAGAAAAGTCTGAGTGCTGAACAACTAAATTGTTCTGCGCATCGATAAATTTTTGAATTGTTTCAATACCCATAACTGCCTCTTTCTTATCTTATGCGTGCATCATTTCGTTTACTATGAAGCCATAATTTCGAGTAAATACCATGCTAAAACGAACCGATGGGAAATGGTTTTAGTCTTTGTTAGCCTCAAACGCCTTCTGCAAAATGGACTGGCGGAGGCGGGTGGCGCGCTGGAGATTGGCCTCCACCGTCGCTTCCATCTCCTCCACCACGCTCAACCGCCGCTCCACTTCCGCCACGATCCGCGACTGTTCGGCGAAGGACGGAAGTGCAACTGGAATCATCCGAATGGTTCCCATTGAAAGCGAGGGCTGCGCCACGGCTTTAATAAAATCAAACATGAGCGAATGACCAACCGGGGATCGTAAATACATTTCTAAATATGCACCTACCACATTTTGTGAATCGGCACGAATCATCGCTATATTGGGTCCAAGAAAGTATGGTTGGTCATCGGGAACTCGGGCGACATTTCCAGTGCCAGCACCGACGAAAACCATCAACAAATCCCCCGCTTTTAGTTGGGAACGAGTTAACTGGGCAACGGTTTCGCTTCTGATTCGCGAAATTTCCGTCCGCTTGAAGCCGTTCCTGCCTGCATTTTCGGCCTTAATCACAGCAAGGTCACCGTCTGGCGAATATTTTACGTACTTTGTGTATTCGAATCCGGCCAATTTAGTAACGAATCCGATTGTCTCGACGGTTAACCACGCCCACCCTTCCGGCAATTTCCCGAGCTTGGAGGTGTCGGGTAAGGCGGGTTCTTTGTATTTGCCGCGGCCCTGCCAATTCTTACGGCGTTCGGCGAGGATGCGAGCGAGGAGTTCTTCGCCGGTTTCGAATTTTCGCTTTTTGGCTTTGGCGAGTTCCGCTTCCGTGGGCACGAGCTGGCCTTCGCAGGCGGCCTTGAGGACGGCGGCGCGGTAGCGCTTGAGGTTGGCTTGCACCCGCCGCAACGCCCCCACCCCCTCCTCCAACCGCGAAAACTGCTTCTCGATCTCCGCCACGATCCGCCGTTGTTCTTTCAATGAATTCGGCACCCAGGTTTCAAATACGGATATTTGATCGAAATCCACGCGCGGCCGATCCCCGGCGTTTAGGTGTGTGGCAAAAGATACAAAATCATGAGCATTCAGCCGGTAGCGCAAATAGTCTGAATCAACCTCATTGTTGCCGGGGAGAACAATGAATTCCGCCGAGCAAAGTCCTTCGCAATCAGCACGCCATATCTTGTTCAGGTAAGGGCGAAGTCGCGAATAAAGTACATCGCCAGATTGAAAGCGGTTCGCCGCGCTACGCATTTCTGATGCAGGAACAGAACCAAGCCGACGTGTTGTGTGGGCTTCGACATGCTCAAGGCCTATGTATGGCAAATCTGGATAATCCGAAGGCGATACTTTTGTGCGCCGCGGTTGAACAAGCTTCCCCAGTTGCTGCACCCCCGCACTCATGCCGACAGCACCGTATTCAGCTCATCGAGCAGCTTGGGCAGTTGGTCGCCGAAGAGCTGGTGGGCCGACTTGCAAAAAAACAGGCGGGCATTCATCGGGGATTGGCGCGGTATGTGGTCGGGGGCTCATACAAGGTGCCGGCAACGGGGCGCGGCGGCACGACACGCCCGCGAATGGCGATTTCCCGCTCGCGCAGGGCGTCGAGCAGGCGCAGTTTTTCGCCGATGGGCCGCGCGGCGAGGTTGCGGCGCAGGGCGCGCTTGCTGGCGAGTATTTTGTGCAGGTCGAAGGTCATGCCAGAAACTGCCTTTCGAACCGTTGCCACGCATCCACCAGCCCGTGCCGTTCCAAAATGGACTGAAACCGGGCAACATCAAGCGCGCCGGCTTCGACGAATTGCAGCAACCGGGCCTTGTCCTTCGCCCGTCCGGTCTGGAGCGCGAGGGCGGCGAGATGTTCCGCAGTGAAAACGCGCGCCGGAGTGCCTTCGACGTCCACCTCGACGGCTTTCGCAAGAGCTTCTTCCGCCAGCGGCCCGGTCGGCGGCAGGAACTGGACCGGCCAGCCGCCAACGACGATATATTCACCCTCCACGGTGCCGCCTCTGGCCTTCAAGTAATCGTAGATGGGCCGCGGGCTGATCAGGAGATTCCCCGGATCAGACCGGAAGGCGACGAAGATATCCACATCCAGCGTCGCGACCGGCTCCAGATAAAACGTCGCGCCGACGGCCCCGCCGATGGCGTAGCGTTCGATCACGCCGTCCGCCTGCATCTGGTTGATCGCAACAATGACTTCCTTGATGTTCATGGCCGTAATCTATCACGCAGAAAGCACGGTATTCAATTCATCGAGCAGCTTGGGCAATTGGTCGCCGAAGAGCTGGTGGGCTTTGCCGAGGCCGCCTTGCTGGTGGAACGGCGAGAGGTCCAGGTCGTCGGTCTCGATGCTCAGGGCGGTGGCGACGTGGTCGCGGATCAGCTTGAGCCAGGCGAGCTGCTCGGGCGTGAAGGTGGTTCCGGCCTTGGCCTTGTCCGTGAGCCATTCGCTGAACCGTTCGTGCACGGATTCCGCGAACGGCGCGAGCACGGGCTGCTGTTCCAGCTCGAAGCGGACGAGCGAAACGAGATCGGCGAAGCGTCCCGGCTGCGAGCGGCCCTTGACCTTGCCGGGCGCGGCGACGGCGTAGGCATCCCACAAGCGGTCTTCGGTCCACGCCGCGTGGTTTTCGCGCAGTTTCTTTTCCAGTTCCTTCAGCATCGGCTCGGTCAGGCGCTGCTTGTACGGGCGGCTGTAGAGAATTTGCAGGGCGTCGATTTCGGCCTGGTGCTGGTCGATGTAGGCGCGGAAGGACCTTAACAGGCTGGTGGCCTTCTCCTTCGCGGCGGCATCGAAGCCCTGCACCGTGACCTGGTCGATGGTGACGCCGTCGATGATTTGCTCGGCATCCTGCTTGGCCTTGGTCAGCGCATCGCGCAGGACGGGCGAATCGAACGGCGCGCAGGCTTCCTCGACCAGTTGCTTCTTGGCCTTTTCCATCGCCTCCGGCGGCACGTCTTCCGGCGCGACGCCGGGTTTTCCCGTTGCGCGTTCCGCAATCGCATCCGGATTCACGGCCTTGAGCAGCGCATTGGACAGCTCGGCCAAACTCTTCCCCCCGGCCACTTCCCTCAGTGCCTCCGTGTCTTCGTGTGAGAGTTCCCTTCCCACTCTTGCAATCCGCCCCGCCAGCGTGGTCAGCGTGTCCTCGTCCCGTTTCCCCAGCGAGACGCCGAGCATCAGCTTGTCGAACGCGACGTTCCGCTGGCGCTCCAGCGGCCGCGAGTCGGTCTTGTCGCTCTCGCACACGCCGACGGCGTCCACGATGACGAAATGGGTCTTGGCGCGGGCATCGGCGCCGCTGACGGCCTGCAGATCGGTGGGCGTGAGGACGCGTGTGCCGCGGCCCTTCATTTGCTCGAAATAGGTGCGGCTGCGGGTGTCGCGCAGGAACAGCAGGCATTCCAGGGGCTTGATGTCCGTGCCGGTGGCGATCATGTCCACGGTGACGGCGATGCGCATCTGCGGCGACGTGCGGAATTCCTGGATGAGGGTCTCGGATTTCTCGTAGCGCTTGGGCTCGGGATCGTAGGTCTTGTAGGTGATCTTCTTGGCGAAGTCGTTGCCCTTGCCGAACACCTCGCGGACGAGATGCACGACGTCCTCGGCGTGCGAGTCGTCCTTGCAGAAGATGAGGGTCTTGGGCACGAGCGTGCGCCCGGGGAACAGCTCCGTGAACAGGGCGTCCTTGAAGGCCTGCAGGACGGTGCGGATCTGCGATTTCACCACGACGGAGCAGTCCAGGTCCTTGGCGTCGTAGACGAGATCCTCGTCCAGCCGCTGCCAGCGGACGGCGCGGGTTTCCTTGCTGCGCCGGTCCACGTAGAAACCCTTCTCCACCTTGCCGCCTGCTTCGGTGACCTGCGTCTTGATGCGGTAGACCTCGTAGCCGACGTTGACGCCGTCGGCGACGGCGCGCTCGTGGTTGTATTCCATCACGAGGTTCTGGTTGAAGAACCCGATGGTCTGCTTGGACGGCGTGGCGGTCAGGCCGACGAGGAAGGCGTCGAAGTATTCCAGCACCTGCCGCCACAGGCCGTAGATGGAGCGGTGGCATTCGTCGGTGACGATGAAATCGAAGGCTTCGATGGGCACGGCGGGGTTGTAGGCCACGTCCTTGGGCCGGTCGTCCGCCGCCGCAAGCTCGTAGCCGGATTTCTCGTCGAGGTCTTCGGCGAGCTCCTCCCCGCGCAGGATGGAGTACAGGCGCTGGATCGTGCAGATGGTGACGCGGGCCACGGAATCGAGGTGGCTGGAGGTCAGATGCTGGATGTTGTATTCCTGCGTGAACTTGCGTCCGGTTTCCGGAATGACGAACTGCTGGAACTCGGCCATGGCCTGCCGCCCGAGGTTGGCGCGGTCCACCAGGAACAGGATGCGCCGGGCCCCGGCGTGCTTGATGAGCCGGTAGGCGAAGCTGCACGCCGTGTAGGTCTTGCCCGCGCCCGTGGCCATCTGGATCAGCGCGCGGGGATGCGCGGCGGCGAAGGATTCCTCCAGATTCGTAATGCCTTCGATCTGGCACGCGCGGAGATTCATGCTCGGCAGCGGCGGCAATTTCGCGAGGCGGTCGCGCAGGGTGTCCGCTTCGGCCAGCCAGCCCGCGAGCGTTTCGGGCCGATGAAACGCGAAGACGCGCCGCGAGCGCGGCGCGGGGTCGCGCTCGTCGCGGAAGAAGGTTTCCACGCCCGTGGATTCGTACAAGAACGGCAGCGGCCCTTCGGCGGCGGCCTGGATCAGGGCCGGGAGGTTCGCCGCATAGTGCCCCGACTGCTCGGCCACGCCCGACAGCAGCGTGCCGGCCTTCTTGGCCTCGATCACGCCGACGGCCTTGCGGTCCACCAGCAGGAGATAGTCGCACGTGCCCGATTTCAGCGGGACTTCCCGCAAGGCGATTCCCCTCCCGGCGGAGGGATTGAACTGCTTGTAATCCTGGACGACCCACCCGCAATTCGCCAGCTGGGCATCGATCTGCCGGCGCGCCTCTTGTTCTGGATTCAGTTCAGGCATGGATGGATGGGGTTCTGCGACGGGTACATATCGTAGTCTTCAACTCTTTGCCCGTCAACGGAAACGCCACCCCCTTCCCCCCGTTTTCCAGACCCGATTGACAATTTAGGACATGAGCCGCGATTCCCCGCATCGGGGGAGCATTTCCGTCCCCATTCGCGCCATTCGCGTGTTTCGTAGTTGAAACGATTTCAGGCCTTTTCCATCATCTTGCGGAAGCGGGCGAAGGCGGGGATGGCGTCGTGGGGGCCGGGGGCGGCTTCGGGGTGGTATTGCAGGGAAAACGCCGGGTAGTTCTTCGCGGCCAGGCCTTCGACGGTGCCGTCGTTGAGGCTGACGTGCGTGACGTCCACCGCCGCCGGATCGAGACTGTCCGCCGCGACCATGTAGTTGTGGTTCTGGGAGGTGATTTCAACGGTGCCCGCGCGCAGGTCCTTGACCGGATGGTTGCAGCCGTGGTGGCCGAACTTGAGCCGGCAGGTCTGGCCGCCCAGCGCCAAGCCCAGCAACTGGTGTCCGAGACAGATGCCCATGATGGGCACCTTCCCCAGCAGGCCGCGGATCATGGCGGTCGCGTACGGCAGGGCCGCCGGATCGGCAGGGCCGTTGGACAGCAGGACGCCGGCCGGCTTCAGCGCCAGGACGTCGGCGGCCCTGCTTTTCGCGTTGAGCACACGCACGCGGAATCCCTGCCCTTCCAGCAGGCGCAGAGTGTTGCGCTTGACGCCGTAATCGAGCACGGCGACGAGCGGGGCTTTCGCCAAGAGATCCGTCGTCCAGTCGTAGGCCAGCGGCGTGGAGACCTTGGAGGCGTAATCCTGCCCGTCCAGCCCTTCCCACGCGCGGGCTTTGGCCACGGCTTCCTCGGGCGTGACGGAGCCCGTCGCGCACAGAAACGCCTTCTGGGTGCCGCCTTCGCGCAGCTTGAGGGTCAAGGCGCGCGTGTCGATGCCCGCCAGCGCGGGCACGTTCCAGCGGTTC
>CAZECJ010000046.1:0-20037 GCA_964510645.1 uncultured Verrucomicrobiota bacterium
GGAGGGGATCCTCCGGCACGGGCAATGAACGCCCCACGCCCCATGACCTCCGGCCGTCTTTGCGCAGCTCTCCTTTCGCTGCTCCTCTTTGCAGCCACTTTGGCGTTGTTTTATCCGGCGGCGGCTTTTTCTCTCGTCGGATTCGACGATCCATCTTTCATCACCCACAATCCCATCATTTTCAACGGGTTCTCCTGGGACGCCGTGGGCCGCGCCTTCACCGGACTCCATGGCGACAAATGCATGTACGTGCCGCTTCTGTGGGTTTCTTTCCTGCTCGACGCCAAGTTTTTCGGAGCTACCGCCGCGAATCCATGGGGCTTTCACTTCACCAACGTGCTCTTCCATGCCTTCAACTCCGTCCTGTTGTTCCTCTTGCTCTTTGCCTTCTGCAAAAAGCCATGGCGCGCCTTCTTTTTTGCCGCCATCTGGGCGCTCCATCCCCTGCGCGTGGAGTCCGTCGCGTGGGTCACCGAGCGAAAGGACGTGTTGTCTGGCTTTTTTGCGCTGCTCTGCGTGGGCTCCTATGCATGGGCCTGCCGCCGTTCTCTCCCGTCCTGCGCGAGCGGAACTCCGCGCCAGGCTTATTCCTCTCGCCCGTCGCCGCTCTTCCATTGGCTTTCGTTCTTCTTCTTCATTCTCGGGCTTCTGGTCAAACCCATGCTGATCACCCTGCCCGGCCTATTGCTTCTGCTGGATGTTTGGCCTCTGCGGCGGCTGGAATTATCCCTTTCATCCGCGTTGCGGGCCGGTCCGAGGCTTCTGCTTGAAAAACTTCCGTTCTTCCTCAGCGCCGCCGGCGCCGCCGGCGCCGTATATTTCACCCAAACCACCGCCGTGACTCCCGCGCCGCTGTGGGTTCGCCTTTCTTTCATCCCTTCCAACTATCTGTTCTATCTCCAAAAATTCTTCTTTCCCTTTCATCTCTCCGCCATGGTGCCGCGCGTGCCGGTTACCGCTCTGTCTTTTCTGCTGGCCGGCGGCCTGCTCGTCGCGACAAGCGCATGGGTTTGGATGCGTCGCCAACAACAACCCAACGAACTGGTGGGCTGGTTGGCTTTCCTTGGACTTCTTCTCCCCGTCATTGGCATCGTCTTGATCGGCATCTATCCCGTCGCCGACCGCTATTCCTACCTCCCTTCCATTGGCCTCTCCATCGCACTCCTGTTCCTGCTCTCCTCCAGTCGATCCCCGCGGCCGGATCGGCGTTTTCGCGCCGGACGCATGGTCCTCTCGTTGTCGATCCTTGCCGCCCTGGCCGTTCTGACCTCGCGCTATCTTCCCTCTTGGCAAGACGACGGAAGCATGTACGACAACCTCGCCCGGCGCCATCCCGGCCACTATGCCGTCCTCTATTCCAAAGCCCATGACGAGTTTTTCACCCATGGGGACGTGGCCGCCGCCGATCGGATGGCCGATCAGCTTCTTCAAATCATGCCCCATGGCACGTTCGGCCTGATTCTCAAAATCATTTGTCTTTCCCAATTGCAATCCACCGAGGCCGCCATGGAGTTTGCCCACGCTCAATATCCTCGGTGCGACACCCTCCACAACCCGGGCGCTTATGAGAGTTATTTGACCATGCTGGCCATCTTCGCCCGGCAATATGACCAAGCCCATCAATATATGCAGGAAACCTTCCGGCGACGCGTTTTCGAACCCAAAACGCAGGAACAACTCCACTCGCTGGCCCTGCTGCTGGCCCACGAGCAAGGCGATGAGGCCGCCGCCCTCGCCCATGCCGCCCAAATCACCTCTCTCCGGAACAAGACCCGGCTTGTTCCCGAAGACTTGATGCTCTCCTATACGACGCTCTGGGAAAAAGGATTTTATGTCCAGACGCTGCCCCGCTTCCGGCAACTGGCCCAGACCTATCCCGACCGCCCCGATCTTCTCAACAACATCGCCTGGCTTCTGGCCACCACGGCAGGATCTCCGGCCGATCCGGACGAGATCATGCGCATGGTCCGGCAAGCCCTTTCCCGCGCACCGGATCATCCCGTGATCCTCGACACCCTGTCGGTTGCGCAGGCCTATGCTGGCGATTTCGATGCGGCCCTGAAAACCGCGGAACATCTGGCCCATGTCCTGGCAGTATCCCCCGCCGACGATGCCCCGCGCATGCTCATTGGCGTCCAAAACCGCATCGCCCTTTTTCGGCAGCGCAAGCCCTATCGGGAATATTCGTCCGCCCGGCTTCTCCATGCTCCCTGAACGCTCCGCAGGATCAATAAATTGTCTCCACGGCATAGATCGTCGCCACGGCCACTCCGACGAAATAGATCAGAATCAGCCCCTTCCACTTCTCCGCGCCTTGCACGCAAAAGCTTCGGTTGTGGAGCAACAAGAACGCCATGGGGGCGACCGGATGGAAATAGCGGCCGAACAACGCCAAAGCCGGCCACCCGGGTGCACACCAGGTGATGTAGTTCACGGCGGCGACCCCCACCACGGTCCCCAACAGGATCAGGACCACCCACCCGCGCTGCCACTCCTGGATGCAAACCCGGTCGTTCTTCTCCGCGATGGCACACCAGAAGAGCGCCGCAAAACTGGTTTGCCCGATATAGATGCAACCGGCATACCAGCCCAACAACCCCACGAATTCATGGCAGAGTCCCAGCCCTCCCCCAAGATAGAGAAAACGGATGGAACCCAGGAACCGCCCGAGCAACAGGCTTATGAAATGGAGGGGCTCATGCAGGATATACGACACCTGCGCCCATTCATCCACGTCCGCGAAGCTGGGCACGTAGGTGCTTTTCATCGCCCATGACCAGAGCGCAGCAGACAGCACCGCGCTCCCCATCACGCCGACGCCAACCATCCAAAACTTCTTTCCTCCGCCAAATTTCGATGGCGGGATCAAAAACACCATGCCTGTCGCCAAGACATAGACGGATTTGCATAGGCCGATTGAAACGCCCAGCACGAACAACGCGAAGACGTCCCGCCGGGTGAGCGTGGGCGTGTGAAAAGCATATCGAAATGCCAGCGCCGTGAAGAAGAAGAGCAACGCGTTGGTCGTGGAATCCGCCGAAAGAGAAGCGGCTTGATAGATCATCGCCGGCAGCAGCGCCAAGACCGCAAAGCCCCATGGGCAAATCGGCGTCAACCGAATCGCCCCAAGCACAAGCCCCACAAAGAATACGAGGGCGCAGAAACGCCCCCCATACACCAACCACAACGGGGGCAGGTTCAAAGCCTTGGCGGTCCAGACCCCCACCACCTGGGGCAAATATACGACGGGGGCATAGCGCGTCATGTTCCGGAAATCCCAAAACCGCCGCTCCGATAGGTCCGACCGCTGCGTCAGATGGGGTTTCACGCTGGCCCATTTGTTCCGGTCCCATCGCACTTCTCCGCTGGCCGGATTTCCATCGACGAAATGCTCCGCCATCGAGATCAACCCGGCTGGAATCTCCCCGCCGGACTCGGCGCCGCGGCGCTCCCCGACGATTCCCCCTTCGGCGATTTGCACGATCCGGAAAAAGTGGCTGGGCTCGTCGGCCACCTGGAACGGCGGCGTCAGAATCAGGCACGCCAAACCCATGATCGGCGCGAATGCCAAGAATACGATTTCCGGACGGATCCAATCCGCGATTTTCTTCATCAATCCAAGCCTTTCCCTTTCTGTGCCATATTATATGCAGGCCTATTTGTCTATTGCTTTCATCCGTTTTCATCCCGCGGCGTTCCTGCCCGCCATCCGTTCCTTTTCCGCCTTGAACCCCGGGCCTGCGGTCCGCTATATATACCCCCTTGTCCCACACATCCGGAGCCCCCCCCCGACATAGGGAACATCGCCCATGAGTCTGCCGCCCGATTTTGAGCCTTCCCAACTGCCTGCCATCATCTCATCTCGATGAACCTGATCCGAAAATCCGTCCTAGTCCCCTTGCTCGGGTTGTTCCTGTGCATTTTCGGCGCGAAGTTGTTCGTCATCGGCCACCACGGCAATCCAACCCCCTTCTGGGACCAATGGGATGCCGAAGCCGCATCCCTTTACCTCCCCTTGGCGGAGGGGGGCTTGGATCTTGCGGAACTGTTCGCCCCCCACAACGAGCACCGGATCCTCTGGGTCCGGCTGCTCGGCTTGCTGGAGCTTTCACTGAACGGCGGCATCTGGGATCCGTTGTTCCAAATGGTCGTGAATGCGGGCATCCACAGCCTTGCGATTCTGCTGTTGCTGTTTTGGTTGCGGAAAGATTTACCCCCAAGCGCGTTTGTTCCGTTGGTCCTGTTTTCTTCGATCCTTGTGTTGCCGTTTGGCTGGGAAAACACGCTGGCCGGTTTCCAGTCGCAGTTTTACTTCTTGCTCCTGTTCGGGATCTTGAGCATCTGGTGGCTGACGACGGCCCTGCCGCTGAGCGCCAAATGGTGGCTGGGATTTGCGGCGTTGGCGGCATCCGGTTTTTCGGTCGCCTCCGGATTTCTGGCCGGCCTAGCCGTGGCCGCGGGCTATTTTCTGCAGATGCTCGCGGACAAAAAAGCGGACTGGCGCAAGTGCGCAGGCACGGGCATCCTACTGGCATACGCCGTTCTGGCTTATGCCTTCACCCCGGCGGTTGAAGCCCATGCGCCTCTCAAGGCGGCGGGGATCCATGACTTTTCGCTCTCGCTTTTCAAGGCTCTGGCCTTCCCGTTCACCACCACGCCATACCTGGCGATCTTCACGCAACTGCCGGTGCTCGCATGCGCGTGGCGGCTAGCGTCGGATCAGCGCGCCGGCCGCAACCCGCGCCGGCCATGGTTTCTCATGGTGGCCACCCTTTGGCTATATTTGAACGCGGCGGCCACGGCTTATGGCCGGGGCGCGCACGGGGCGGCTCCGGCCTCCCGCTATATGGACACGCTGGCCCTGCTCAACATCGTCAACTTCGCCGCCGGCCTGCATTTGGTCTCGATGTTCCCGGGGCGCCGGATCAAGTTCGCCTTGGCGGGATGGTCGATCGTTCTGTTGGCTGGATGGTTGGGGATATACGGACATAGCACCCTCCGCGTCATCCGCAATGAAGCCCGCCTGTGCAGGATCCAAGAAACCAACGTCCGGCAATTCCTTGAAGATTTCGACCGGGAACGCATGGAACGGCTCCCGTATTATTCCATCCCCTACCCGACGGCGCCGCGCCTGATCGACCTGCTGGAGAACGAAACGGTACGGGATTTTCTTCCGACCCCCCTGCGCCGGCCCATTTCATCCGTCCCGATGCACCCAAACGGGTTCACGACCAACGGCGTACCGCCCACGCTTGAACTCGACGGCCACGAACCGGTTTGGGGAAGTTATGGCCCGGAAGGGTGCGCCGGGGTTGGGAGCGTGGCGCTGGAGTATGAGCCACCGCCCAAGAGGGGCTTCATCGAAATCCTCGTGACCGGCCAGCCTTTTGAGGATGGGATGAAGCTCCAGGTTCAGGACAAGGCAACCCGACCGCTCCGCCTCTTCAAGGCGCCCCGCCGCGCCGGAACGCGGTGGCGTTCGTTATATTTCCGGAATCCAGGCGCGCCCTTCCAAATCATTGCCGAAGACGGCAGCCCGCAGCATTGGCTGGCCTTTGCCGCACCCAAGGAGATTGGCGCGGGCACTCTGTTCGCAAGGGTCGCCATGCGTTTTTGGTTTGTCTTCGCCGGTTTTGGAATTGGCCTGCTAGCCTGGGTTTCGACGGGCATCCCCTTGGAACGCAACCGCTCCCCCGAACGGGATGCGGACACCTCGGCAGCCGGCGACAGTTTCTCCGTTCCGACGACCTCCGCTCCCCTCCGCAAAGCGATGTTGCCGGCCCTCTTGATCTTCATCCTTGCCTTCGCCCTGTTTTCACCTTCATTGAGCCACAAACTGGTGGACCTGGATGATGGCGTCTACATCTCCTTCAACACGACGGTACTGGAAGGGCTGAGCCCGGCCTCTATCCGGCACGCCTTCTCACCCGACAACGTCACGGCCACCATGTATATGCCCCTGCTTTGGGTTTCCTACATGCTGGACGTTGAATGGTTTGGATCAACGCCAGACCAGCCCTGGGGATTTCATTTCACCAATGTGTTTCTTCATGCCCTCAATTCCATTCTGGTTTTTTTCCTGCTATATTCATTCTGTCGAAAACCGTGGCGCGCCTTTTTTTTCGCGTCTCTTTGGGCCATCCATCCCCTGCGCGTCGAATCGGTCGCCTGGGTGACGGAACGCAAAGACGTTTTGTCCGGTTTATTCTCGTTGCTGTGCCTCGGCAGCTATCTTCGGGCTTGGCAAAACCGGCTCGGTTCGACGAGGCCGATTGTTCGCCTCTCGATCCCGTTTCTCGCCGGTTCCGTCTTTTTCTTTGCCTTGGGGTTGCTGGTCAAACCCGCCCTCGTTCCCATTCCGCTGGTCTTGTTGCTTTTGGATTTCTGGCCTTTGCGCCGCCTTGAATTCACGGCGCGTGCCTTGCGCCAGACAGGCTTCCGCCTCCTGCTTGAAAAAATTCCATTTCTCATTGTCGCGGGACTGGCCGCCTTGGGAACCATTTGGGGCCATCACGTCGTCACCGGAAAACTTCACGTGCCGCTTCTGGCCAGGATGCTGTCCATTCCCATGGCTTATGGGTTTTATCTTCTTAAAACCGTGTGGCCCCGGGGCCTAACCGTCCTCTACCTGCCGTTTTCCGATTGGATGACGCCCAACCAATTGTGGATGTCGATTTTCTTGGCCATCGCCGGGTATGTCGCATTGACGGAGCGGGTTTGGAACATGCGCCGCAAGAGCCCCAATGCCTTGGTCGGTTGGCTCTGGTTCATCGTGATGCTGGTGCCGGTATGCGGAATCGTACCCATTCCCGCCAACGACGTCGCCGATCGGTTCAGCTATCTGCCGGCCATCGGGTTATCCATCGCCCTGTTGCATTGGAATCCCTTCTCGGCGCGCTTCCGTTCGGCCCGGCGATGGGCCCAACCCGCAAGCGCTCTGGCCATTCTGGGCACTCTCGCTTTTCTCTCGTTGCGTCAATTGCCGGCATGGAAGGACGCCCCTTCGCAAGAGCTGCACATGTTGTCTGTTTTTCCCAACCACCCCACGGCCTTGAGAAGCGTTGGAGCACGGCTGATTCGCGAAACCGGCGACTTTCAGAAAGCCGACGAGTTGGTTTCGAAGGCGTTGGCGGCCGATCCCGGCAACTGGGAAGTCCATTTGGCCAAGGCGCAATGCATGGCGGAGTTGGACAGCATGGCTGCCGCACAGCGATATCTGTTGGACATCGAGCCCCCCTATTCGCTCTATTCCAAAATCGACTGGTTCCGGGATCTCGCCCGTTACGCCTTGATGCAGGGCGAATATGCCGAGGCCATCCGGTACGTCGACCAGCTTCTGGAACTCATCCCAGCCAACGACATCACCCAAACGCCGATTTTGCTGATGGCTTTGGCCGCCGCCTACGACCAAGGAGACGCCGAACTGGCCCTTGCCTATGCCCGCCGATTTCCGCCCTATGCCAACAAAACCTCCGTGGAATTGCTCGACCTGCTGCCGCATGCGGTTTTCCAATGGTTCGGCGGCTATCGCCGCGACGCCTATGCGTACTTCCAGCGCGTGGTGCAAACCTATCCCGACCGCCCCGACATCCTGAACAATCTGGCATGGGGCCTCGCGACGGCTTCTTGGTCGCCTGCGGACCCCACCGAAGTGCTGGCCATCGCCAACCGCCTCGTGGCGTTGGTGCCGGACAGGAACCCGGGCATATTGGATACGCTCGCCGCGGCACAGGCCAATGCCGGCAACTATGAATCCGCCCGTCGGACCATGCAAGAAGCGCTCGCTTTGTTCCCCCCCGACGCAAACCTCAATCAGCTGCTTTTGAAAGAGCGCCTCGCCTCTCGGTTGGCGCTCTACGAACAAAACCAGCCTTATCGGGAAGACGCCTTCACCCGGATGTATGTGAGTTTTTTCGGCGCTCCATCCCAATTGCGCTCGTCGGAGCCCTGATGAAGCCGCTCGGCCGATGCTCTCTGTCCGCAGGCTCTGCCTGCGCCGCCGGCTTGCTCTCCCTGGCCATCCTGATCGTTGCATTCGCGCGGCATACGGACCAATCCGCACGGGCTTTTGATGCCCGCGGCGTGCCGCCCAATACGCTTTCCGCGATGGCCGAGCCTCGCTTTTTTATCGACAACGATTCTTATGCCTGGATGGCCCACGCCCGCGACCTGATGGCTTCTGGACATTGGCGCATCCGCCATACTTTCATGGACAACGCCCCCGCGGGCCGAGCCATGCATTGGAGCCATTTGCTGATCTGGACGCTGCGCGGCATGGCATCCGCCATTATGCTTTGCACGGGTTGGCCGGCGGCCCGGGCCGTCGAACTGGCCGGAATCTGGGCGATGCCCCTGTTCCAGCTTCTGTTTCTTTCAACCGCGTTTATCGCGCTGCTCCGGAAGCTGGGATGGATCCCCGCCGGTTTGTTCTGCGCATTGGCCCTGACCTTGGACGGCCTCAGCTATGGCTTTTATCCCCTGCGCCCTGATCACCACGGATTGCAACTGTTCGCGACGCTCTTTTCTTTCGCCTGCCTCCAGTTCGGCGGCATGGGCTGGGTGCAGACTTGCGCGGCGCCCCATCCATCCAATGGCAGCCCCCTTTTCCGCGCGCCGGCCCTGCCCGCTTTCCCCGAGGCCCGCCGCTGGTTCATCGCCGCCGGCGCGTTCGGAGGGCTGGCCCTCTGGCTGGGCGCCACGGTCTGGCTGTTTTCGCTCGCCGTGATCGCTCTCGCGGCGCTGGTTGTCGTCCCGGCGTTTTCCCATCCTGCCGAAGCGGATTTCCGCTATGACCCCGCCCTCTGGCGCTGGTGGGCGGGCGGGGGCGTCCTGGCCGGCGCGTTCTTCTACCTGCTCGAATACGCGCCGTACCATTTCGCCATGCGGCTCGAAGTCAACCATCCTCTTTACTGGTTCTGCTGGTGGGGCGTGGCCGAAGGTCTGCGTTTCTTCGGTGGCTGTTCTTCCGTTCGGTTCTGGAAGGGCCAACGCCCGGCCGAGTGGCTTGGCACCGCGCTTGCGTTGCTTGCCGTCGTCGCATTGCCGATCCTGATTCGATATGGCCCGGCCGAATGGCACCAAATGAATAACCCTTTGCTTCGGCACCTCCATGCCGGATACATCGATGAATTCCTGTCGGGCTGGCCCGCCATCCGGTCGCGACCCTTCCATTTCTTCCTCGCCAACATGGGCATTCTGCCGGTCATCGCGGCCGCCTGGGGAATGGCACTGGCGCGTTCCCGGAACCGCCCGCCCCCCCCTGACGCGTCACTGCGCTCCGCGCTGGCCTTCAGCGGCCTGTTTTTCCTGCTGACGCTTTTTCAAATGCGCTGGGGCTATTTTCTGGCCGGAGGACTGCTCTGGTTCGGCATACGGTCTCTTCCGCATCTCGCGGATTTCACGCAAAACCGCCGCTGGGTTGTCCGCCTGGTTTGCGCGGCGCTTATGGTCAACGCCGTGGCCGCTGCCGGAACGCGCCTGCGCAGAGAGCATGCCGCAGCCATCGCCGACGACATTCCTCCGGCCTGGGCTCACGCCTCCCTCACCAAGCGCATCGTTCTGCAATGGGGCTTAGCGGCCGGAACGAACCAATGGCGCATGGCCGGCATGGCGGCGGACGCTCCTGCGCTCTACTACTTTTCCGGCATTCAGGCTTTGGCTTCCCTGTACTGGGAAAACGCCGCAGGCTGGCAGGCCGAAACCGATTTCTTTGCCGATGATTTCTCGGGCGAACAAGCCTTCTCTGTCGCCCAAACCCGCCGACTCACCCATGCCCTCGTTCCGGCCAGCGCCGGATTTGCCCAGCTCTATCTCGCGATCAAGCATGGCCTCGCTCCAGCCGGCGCCGAACGCCTGGCGCTGGCCTGGCGCCTGGCATTTCCAGGCACGGAACCGTTGCCCGTCTGGATCCAGATGGATATGCCTTTGACGGCCATCGCCAGCCGGCAATACGTCATTCAAACTCCCGGCGGTTTGGTGGGCCATTCCTCTGCCAGCCGCGTTTATCGCCTTGCGCCGCATGAGTGATCCCCGCTCCAAGATGTCCGCCCCTCCGCCAGCCAACGCAAAAAAAGTCGGCAGCCTGGGGCTGTTGCTTTTTTGCTCCACATTCCTTCTATTCTCCCCCACGCTGCGCTACGGGCTTGTCGATTTCGACGACCAAATCTACGTCGCCAGCCACCCGTTGGTCATGGAAGGATTCACGGCGGCTCACGTGCGAACGGCGCTTACGTCCTTTCAGCATGGATTGTATTCTCCTTTGCTGTGGTTCTCGTATGGCCTCGACGCCGCCCTGCTCGGCGCTTCGCCTGCGAATCCTTGGGGATTCCACTTCACCAACGTCTTTTTCCACGCCCTTAATGCCGCCCTGCTGTATTTTCTGCTATGGACGTTCTGCCGAAAGCCTTGGCGGGCTTTTTTCTTCGCTGCGCTGTGGGCGCTCCATCCCCTGCGGGTCGAATCCGTCGCTTGGGTGACCGAGCGCAAGGATGTCCTCTCCGGCTTCTTCGGCCTGCTCTCCATGGGAGCATATCTGCGTGCTTGTCCGACCGGCGCCGATTCCAAGCCCCGGCCGCTTGCTTACCTATTCTCGCTGTTGGCGTTTGCCTTGGGGCTTCTGGTCAAACCAACGCTGGTTCCCATCCCCGGCGCGCTCTTGCTCCTGGATTTCTGGCCCCTGCGACGGCTGGAACTCTCCGCCAACGCCCTTCGCCGCCGTGCTCCGCGACTTCTCGTCGAGAAAGTTCCCTATTTTCTTCTGGCCGGTTTAGCGGCGATGGGCACGTCGGCTGCCCATCAAACCATGCACGGCATCACGGAAACCCCGTTGGCCATTCGCCTCCTGGCCGTCCCCGTCCACTATGCGTTCTATCTGGTCAAATTCGTTTGGCCCCACCACCTAACGCCTTTGTATCCGGACGTGCCCCCGTCCACGCCTTGGGTCTGGCCCGCGATTCTCGCGCTGGCCATTCTGACCATTTGGATCTGGATTTCCCGCGTGCGACGGCCGGAACGCCTGGTTGGTTGGTTCTTTTTTCTTGGCTTTCTCGTGCCCGCGATCGGACTCGTGCGTTTCGGAGCCCAGTCCATCGCCGACCGTTTCACCTATCTGCCCGCCATCGGACTTTCCATCGCCCTTCTTGCCGCCTGGCCCATCGGAGAAGGTCGGCGCCCAGGCGTCAGACGCCGGCTTCGCGCCTTGGTTTCGGCGGTCGTTTTGGTCGCCTTGGTCGGAACCACGCTCCGCCTTTTGCCCGCCTGGCGCGGACCGGCCTCCTTGCACGCGCATATTCTGTCGGTTTTCCCCGACAATCCATCCGCCCTGGGAATGCACTCGTCCTATTTGATTCGTACCGCAGGAGATTTCAAAGGCTCCCAGAACGGATTCGACCGCATCATTCTATCCGGCTCGTTCAATCACGAAGTGCTGGGCGGAAAAGCCCGCTGCCTCGCGGCGCTGCAGGGGCCGGCCGCCGCCAAGACGTTTCTGCTGCAAGCGCCAAACTCATCCAATCCGTATGCCCGCCATGCCATCGCCTGGGACATCGCCCGCTATTCGCTGATGCTCCGCCAATACGACGACGCGATCCGATTCGCCACGCTCGCGCTGGAATGCCTTCCCGCCCAGTGGGAACAACCCGCGTACCTCCACCTCCTCATCATGGTTGCCGCTTTCGAAAAAGGCGATACTCCGCTCGCCCTGGATCACGCCCGCAGATTCCCGGCCTATGCCGACAAGCCCGCTTTGGAGTTTGCCGATCTGCTGCCCTACTATCTCCACCAATGGACGGAATTCCACCGGGCCGACGCTTATGCCTATTTCCAGCGCCTGATCGCCGCCACGCCGGATCAGATCCGACTTCTCAACAACATCGCTTGGGGCTTGGCCACGGCCGAGTGGTCCCCCGCGCCGCCGGACGAGGTTCTGGCCTTGGCCCAGCAGGTATGTTCGGCATTTACAACGCCCAATCCCGGCGCCCTAGACACCCTTGCCGCCGCCCAGGCGAATGCCGGCGATTTTTTGGCGGCCGGCGAGACGATTCGGCAAGCCATCCAACTGATTTCCAGCCCCGCCAATCCTGAAATCGCCCAATGGAAGGAACGACTGCAGGCCCGGATGGCCCTCTACCGGAACCTTCGACCCTATCGGGAGGACGCCTTTTCCCGCCTGCTGGCCGCCCAGTTTGGAAAAGATCTGCCCGTCACGAACAAGAAAGCCGCACCATGAAAACGAATCGCCTCCGGATCCCGCTGCTGTCCCTGCTGCTTTTCGCCGCCACGTTCGCCCTGTTTTCGCCATCCCTGTCGTTTGAATTGGTCAACTTCGACGACCCGGTCTTCATCACCCACAATCCCATCCTTTTCAACGGATTCTCGTGGGCCGCCATCCGCAGCGCCTTCACTGGACTCCATGGCGACGAGACCATGTACGTGCCCCTTCTCTGGGTTTCCTATCTGCTCGACCTTAAATTCCTTGGCGCATCGCCCGTGAATCCGTGGGGGTTCCACTTCACCAACGTGCTTTTCCATGCGCTCAACTCCGTCTTGTTCTTCCTGTTGCTTTTTTCCTTTTGCAGAAAACCATGGCGCGCCTTTTTCTTCGCCGCGATCTGGGCGCTCCACCCTCTGCGCGTCGAATCGGTCGCCTGGGTCACCGAACGCAAGGACGTGCTGTCCGCCTTTTTCGCCCTGCTTTGCATGGGAGCGTACGGGCGGGCCTGGGTCCGGAGGACCGGCGAGGGAACGGAACCCAACCTGCGCACCCGCCTCAACCGGCCCCTTTATCTGGCCGCGTTCTTGTTCTTCATTTTCGGGCTTCTGGTCAAACCCATGCTGGTCACCATCCCCTGCCTGTTGCTGCTGCTGGACGTCTGGCCGCTGAGACGAATGGAACTGGCCTGGCCTTCCGCCGGTCGCGCGGCGCCGCGCCTGATCTTGGAAAAACTGCCGTTCTTTCTCTGCGCCACCATCGCTTCGCTGGCCGTGTATTCCACCCAGACCCATGCCATTTCATCCGTGCCGCTAAAGGCCCGGCTCCTTTGGATCCCCGCCAATTACCTGTTCTACCTCGAAACGTTTTTCTTCCCGTTCCGGCTTTTTCCCATGGTTCCCCGGGGATTGCTTTTCATCCACACGTTTCTGCTGGCCATCGGCGTACTTGCCGCGACCAGCGTTTGGCTTTGGGCGCATCGCCGGAAAAACCCCAATGAACTGGTAGGCTGGCTGGCTTTCCTTGGGCTGCTTTTTCCCGTCATCGGCATCGTCTGGATCGGCGTCTATCCCGTCGCGGACCGCTATTCCTATTTGCCTTCCATGGGCCTGTCCCTCGCGTTGCTGAACGTGCTCGCCTCGCGCAGGCGCTCCTCGCCGGAGTGGCTTTTCCGTTCGGCGCGCGCCAGTCTGGCCGTGTTCATCCTCGCGGGGTTGGCCGTTCTGACGATCCGCCTGCTGCCGATTTGGCGCAACAACAAGAGCCTCTACGACCATGTGGCCCGGCAATCGCCCGAACACTATGGCGCCATCAATTATCAAGCGCGCAGTGAATTCTTCATCCATGGGGACGTCGCCGCCGCCGACCGCCTGGCCGACCGCCTCCTCCAGCTCCAACCCACCGTTTCGTTTGGGCAGACGATCAAAATCCTGTGCCTGTCGCAGCTGCAATCCGCCGATGCCGCTTGGGAATTCGCCCAGGCCCATTACCCCCCCCACGATAACGTCTCGAATCCGGGAGACTACGAAAGTTATCTCGCGATTCTGGCCTTCTTGACGCAGCATCACGAAGAGGCCCGGCGCTACATGGACGAAACCCTGCGGCTCGGCGTATTCGAACCCAAGTCGCGGGAACAACTCCACGCGCTGGCCATGCTGCTGGCCCACGAACAGGACGACGAAGCAACCGCCCTGGCCCATGCCTCCCAGATCGAATCGCTCCGGGAAAAAACCCGACTCGCGCCCGAGGATTTCTTTGTTTCGTATACGACTCTTTGGGATCGGGGGTTTTTCGCCCAAGCCCTTCCCTTCTTCCTGGAGCTGGTCCGCACCTATCCCGCCCGCCCCGATTTGCTCAACAATATCGCCTGGCTATTGGCCACCACGGCCGGCTCTCCGGCCGATCCGGAAGAAATCCTTCAAATGGCCCGGCAAGCGCTTGCGGGCGCTCCCAACCATCCCGTGATCCTCGACACCCTCTCGGTCGCCCAGGCCAATGCCGGCGATTTCGACGCGGCCCTCCAAACCGCAACGCAGCTGGCCGCCGGCTTAGCGCTGTCTCCCGCCAACGATGCCCCCCACATGCTGCGTGGCGTCCAAAAACGCATTGCCCTCTTTCAGAAACGAGAACCCTATCGGGAATACTCCTCCAACCGCCTGCTTTATGCCCCGTGACGACCGGAACCGCGCGGTCGCCCGGGACGCCCCGTCCTGCCGGCAGACGTTCGGATGGGCACCTCCCCGGCAGGGCAAACCCTCCCGGCGAGCCGGATTGGTCAATTTCGCCCGCCCATCTCCACGCCCGCCCCTTTTTGCGAAGCGCGAAGGGCTTCCCACTCTGTCATGGTCCGCATCGCCGGCCGGCCCTTCTGTAGAGCGGGAGCCGCACTCATGGCCCGTATCCATGCCTGCTGTGCGGACTTCTTGCTCCCCCAGCCGTCTTCGAAGACAAAGGTGCCGCTGTCCGTTCCGGTCAACTCCGCATTGTACAACCACAACTCGCAGTAGAACCGGCCGGAAGCCGTCTCGGCTTCATTGAAACCCAGCCAATAGTGGTAGGCCGTCCAGCCGATGAAGAGAACCAGATGCACGCTGTTGGCCGTCTCCAGCTCTTGTCCGATATAGTCGATCGTTCCGTTCTGTACGGGCACGCCGCTTTCCACCCGCGCCCACATGCCTGTCCCACCAGTGAAATCCAGCCAATACTGCATGTCCATTCCGGTGTGGACCGCGCCCATCCGCATCTTTTCGGGAAACAGGCTGGCCGTCATCTTCGGATAGACCGCCTGCGAACCGTAAAGAAAACCCAGTCGCGTGGCCATCCCGGGAATGGACGCCAACGGAACGTCGATCCTCAGGTCGTTCGTTCCCGTATTCCAATCGCCTGGCAGGACCGACCAGGTGCCGACCGACAGGTTGGAAATCGCGGACAGGCAGGCGCGGCTTTTGGAGCCCAACCAAAACGACGCGAGGGTCGTCACGTTGCTTTCCCGGCTGAACCCCAGCGGCATCAATTCCACGATCGGCAAATCATCCTGCACTGCGGTCAACGCGGCGGTTTCTTCTGGCGTCATCTCCTCGTCCCGGATCGAAATCTGGGCCACCACCCGGCCGCTCCCGCCGGTCACTGAGTTCACCACGGCTTGCACCACCGCCATCCCGGCGCCGGTCACCGCGCCAAATCCCGTCCATCCGCTTGCGAGATTCGGGGCGTTGGTCAGCAAGAGGGCCAGCTCCCCGCCGCCGCTGTGCGGCCCCTTGAATTCCGTCATCGCCAGAACGCCCCGGACCAGATCTACCTCGTTGGTCGTTTCATCCAAGATCGTATACCCCGGCCCCTCCCAATATTCACTGCCATCGCTTCTGGAATATGGACGCAATCCACCCAACAGCGCAAAACCCCCGATGGTCGAATAAAACTGCAACCCATCGTAGAAAGAATCCCCCGGCGCTCCGCCGCGCACCGCACCCGTCACGGGATCCCGCCACGTCTGCGTTCCGTCCGCCAGCCCCACGAAATTCGCCACGGCGCGCGGCGCATTCAGCGCATCCAATTCCACGGTGAACGTTCCCAGGCTCGTAGAGAAGTCCGCATACATTGCCCCGCTGGCCACGCCTGCCGCCAGTAGAAAAAACAGACCCGAAACCCGATGCATTCTACTCGATTTCATTGTTCGATCCTATCCGACCTCGTCTCTCCTCGCAAGTCATGGATACCTGCAAATCCTGCAATTCCGGCTAAAAAGGCCTTGGATTTCCCCTCCGGTCTTCCGCCTTTTCTAGTGTATCCATCACCGCGGTCTCTACGCCCGGCTCCAACGTCCGCCCCTCGGCCTTGATCCGACGCGTCCGAGGGTGTCTCTGCGACCGATCCCGTGCCCGCAAAACACAAAAAAAGAGCGGCCTTGCGGCCGCTCTTCGTTTCATCCTTTAGAAAGGATTACTTCTTCATCTTGCGACGGAGGACCATCGCCAAGGCGCCGAGGCCCAACAGACCCATCGTCGCCGGCTCCGGAACTCCAACCGGAGTAATGTCGCCGTTCAGCGTCATTCCGCCGCCGGCCGTGGTGACATAGAACGTGCCGCCGTTGTTGGTGAACGTTTCGGTGCCAGAACGGACCGTGCCGCCGGCCGCATCCGTGCGAAGAGAAACCACGTCGCCGCTATACAGGGAGCCGAGGCCGCTCGAGAAAGCCACCGTCGTGGTGGTGCGGATGATGCTCACGCCCGTATTTCCAGCGTTGACGTACCAATCCAACTCGCGGGGACCGGTCATCGAACCGGAAGTCGTACCGGCCACGATCGCGTTGGCAACAAAGCTGCCCGGCGTGATGGACAAGATCGAGAATTGGAATCCGCCGCCGGAAACCAGACTGTTCATGCCCCAGATGGTCGTCGTGCCGGTTTTGCCCGCGCCGCCATAAATGGACAGTGCCGACACGACCGCGCCGTCGGCGCCATCCGTCACGGCTCCGGAGTTGTCCGCCGTGCTCCACGTCGCCAGCAGTTCGGCTTGCGCAACCGAAGCGATCGCAACAATCGCCAACGCAATGATCAATTTCTTCATCAGGATCTCCTTGTATGTTTCATTTATTTTTTCATCGGGGGGAAGAAAACATCCTTCCTCAACTCGACGTCCTTTATACGCTTCCGCCCAAAAAATATAAAGAGGGAAGGCCAGATTTAACGCATTTTTAACGAAGCGTTTTTCCTTGGCGAATTCCACGAAAACGGCGGCGGGAGCTGGAGAATTCGGCGTTTTTCATCTTGGCGGCATGAACGTCGGTCGTTCATTCGCGCCACGCCTGGCCCTGCCGGAACAACTCCAATCGGCGAGCAACGGTGCGGCCGAATTCCAGACGGATAATTGGAGACTCGTGGCCCAGGCCAGCGGCACGATCAAGCAGGCCGCCGCGCCACTCCGCCACCCAACGCCAATTTCCGCATGCGCAACAGGACCACGCGCCTGCCCCCATCACGCAGACCCCCATGGCCTGCAGATAGGAAAAGCGGTCGCCGTGTCCCTCCGTGGTGCCCGTCCAAACCAGTCCGATGGAAGGCACCAGCATCCCCAGCACCCACAGTAGGTCGATCGTGCGCTTCAAACCGCTGGCGCCGCAAGCAGAAAGCCGCCGGAATCGCCCTGCTGGCGTGGACGCTGCTTCCCCCCGCGCGTCAGCGCGAATGTCCCCAGTGGGCGCCGAAGGGCCAGTAGACGAAGAACGAGGGGCCGACGAGGGCCTGCTCGGTGACGGGACCGAAATAGCGGCCGTCGAGGCTCGACGTCGTGTTGTCGCCGAAGGGCAGGAATTGTTTTTCGCCCAGCTGGATTTCGGCGTCCTCGCGGTTCAGCTTCGCGCCGGGCCGCGTCACGTAACCATGGTAGTCCGGATCTTCCAGCAGGCGCCGGAACGGGAACGGCTCCGCGATGGGCGTTCCGTCCACCACCAGATGGCGGTCGCGGATGGAAATGGTCTCGCCGGGCAGGCCCACGAGCCGCTTGATGTAGAAGGTGTCGGCGCGGATGCCGAGCCGTTCCTTCTCGGGAATGTAGTTGGTGTCGAACACGATGATCTGCCCGCGCTTCGGGCGGACGAGGTTGTACTGCACTTTGTTGACGAAGATGTGGTCGCCCTGCCGCACGCGGCCGGACGCGATGAGCTGTCCCGCCTCCACCCGGTCGCCGGGCTGGACATGGAGCTTCATGCTGCGTTCGGGGTCGATGAAGGGGCTGTCGGGCTTCATGGCGATCCAGACCGGATAGATCTCCGCGCCGATCCGGTAGGCGTACTGGTCGTTCTGCATGCCGGCGAATTCCAGCAGGCCGGAATTCCGGGCCCGCACTTCGACGTAGCGCTCGCCGAAGAGCGCGAGGTTCACGAGGTTCACCGGCAGGCGGTCGAACCATTCCTTGCCCACTTGCGGGCGCGCGGTCACGCCGTTGAGGGTGGGCTGCATCGAGCCGGTCGGGATCTTGAAGGGCTGGATGAAATAGGTGCGGCAGGCCATCGCCAGCGAAATGGCGACGACGAGCACCTCGACGTTCTCCCGCCACTTGGGAAACGGCCGCGGCGGCATCAGCGTTTCGGCGGCGGCGGCGGCGCCGTCGCACGCGGCGTCCAGCCGGTCCCAGGCGCGCGCGGCCCAAGCCGCGCGCAGCGCGCGTTCCGCCTCGCGCGCGGCGGCGACGGCAGGCGCCGGCGCGACGTCCTCGCGCATGTTCAGGGCGTGGCGGACCAGATGGCCGGCCAAATGGACCGTCTTCTTCAGGCTTCGCTTCTGGAAAAAGTTCATGCGCCGGCCGCTTTCATTGCTTCGTCTTCAGGACGGCGATGAACGCCTCCTGCGGGATACCGACCTTGCCGAACTGCTTCATGCGCTTCTTGCCTTCCTTCTGCTTCTCGAGCAGCTTGCGCTTGCGGGACACGTCGCCGCCGTAGCACTTGGCCGTCACGTCTTTCCGGAACGCCCGCACGGTGGTGCGCGCGATGATCTTCGCGCCGATCGCGGCCTGGACCGCGATGGCGAACTGCGCGGGCGGAATCAGGTCCACCAGCACCTCGCAGATCTGCCGGCCGCGCGCTTCCGCCTTGTCGCGGTGCACGATGCAGGAGAACGCCTCGACGGCGTCGCCGTGCACGAGGATATCCAGCTTCACGAGGTCGTCCTCGCGGTACCCGGCCTCCTCGTAGTCCATCGAGGCGTAGCCGCGCGAGAGGCTCTTGAGGCGGTCGTGGAAGTCGATCAGGATTTCGTTGAGCGGCATGGTGCACGTCAGCATCACCCGCTTGTGATCCAGGGTCTCCGTGCGGTCGATGATGCCGCGCTTGTCCATCACCAGCTTCATCATGTCGCCGATCTGCTCGCCCAGGCAGATGAGGAACATCTTCACGATGGGCTCCTCGATGGCGTCGAATTCCGTGGGATCCGGCAGGAAGACGGGATTGTCCACCTCCTTGACGGTGCCGTCGTGGAGGCGCACGCGGTAGATGACGCCCGGATAGGTCGCGATGATGTCGCAGTCGTATTCGCGCCGCAGGCGCTCCTGCACGATCTCCATGTGCAGCAGCCCGAGGAAGCCGCAGCGGAAGCCGAACCCCAGCGCCACGCTGGACTCGGTCGTGTATTGGAACGAGCTGTCGTTCAGCGACAGCTTTTCCAGCGCGTACTTCAGCTTCTCGTAGTCGTCCGCGTCGATGGGATACAGCCCCGTGAAGACCATCGGGTGCATGGCCTTGAAGCCGGTCAGCGGGTGTTCGGTGGGATTGCGCGCGCTGGTGATCGTGTCGCCGATCAGGATTTCCGCCGTGTTCTTGATGTTGGCGAGGAAATAGCCCACCTGGCCCGCCTGGAGCGCGTCCGTCGGCTGCGGCTTGGGATTGAACAGGCCGACTTCCTGCACTTCGAAGTCCTTGCCGGCGCCCATCATCCGGATGCGGTCGCCGCGCCGGATCGCGCCGTCGAACATGCGCACGTAGATGATGCCGCCGCGGAAGGTGTCGTATTCCGAGTCGAACACCAGCGCGCGCACCTCGTCGGGATGCTCCGATTTCGGCGGCGGAATGCGCTCGACCAGCGCTTCCAGGACCTCCGCGACGCCGAGGCCCGTCTTGGCGCTGACGTGGAAGCATTCCTCGCGCGGGATCGCGAAGATGTCCTCGATCTGGCGCGCGACGGTCTCGGGCTCGGCCGCCGCCATGTCGGTCTTGTTCAGGACGGGGATGATCTTGACGTGGTTGGCCGCCGCCAGGAACGCGTGGGCCACCGTCTGGGCTTCCACGCCCTGCGTGGCGTCCACCACCAGCAGCGCGCCTTCGCACGCCGCCAGGC
>CAZECJ010000047.1:0-20003 GCA_964510645.1 uncultured Verrucomicrobiota bacterium
ACAAGCGGCGTTGGAAATCCGCCGTCAGGCGGATTTGAACGACGCGCGTAAGCGAAGGCGTAGCCTGAGCGCGGATCGGAGGCGGGGTTGGGCTCGCGGCGGGCTGCCGCGTACCGCATCCAAGCGCGCGCCCCCACCCGAAGCCCGCAGGGCCACAGAGCGCGGCAGAACGCCGCGAAGAACCCCGCCGATCTTCACGCGGGCCGCTTTGCCCGAAGGGCACAGGCCCGCGTGGCGAGCGAGTTCCACCCGCAGCCGCGCTAGCGGCGAGGACCGCCGCCCCCTGCGCAGGCCGCGCCCAGCCGCGTCAGCGGCGGGGCCGTGGCCGAAGCGGGGGCGGCTATCCCCGAGCGACGCGAAGCGGAGCGAGGGTCAGCGTAGCGGCGCGGCAGCGCCGCGGCTAAAGGCTGCTAGAAGGCCGCGGCCGCGGGGGGCTTGAGTAAGCTCGGGCGCATGGGGGGAACGCGGCGCAGGGGGGAAAGACGGCGGCGGCATGGTGGGAAGCGCGGCCAATGGGGGGCGGCGCGCAAAGGGGGGAAAGATTATGGGCTTTTACTTCTGCAATCGCTTGGCATACTCGGGGTCATAGTGAGTTCGGACAGCAACCGCTATCCGGCTCCATTCTTTACGCGGCCCAAATTCGGCCACGGTTTTCCACGGTTCGGCGAATTCCACCACGACGCGCGGGACGGCTTTTCCAAGAAACTTCAACGGGCGCACCTCCGCGCGGACAGACGGGGCTTGCGAGGCGGGCGACGCGATAACCTATTAATACAAGCGGCTAAGCCGCTTGACCGCTTTTTCTAGTGGCAACGAGTGCGACTAGCCTTTTCGCTCTGGTGGGTGTAATGCAGGCTTGTGCTACTCATGACGCAGGGCCTCAATCGGGTCTAAGCGGGCAGCCTTTCGCGCGGGAAAATAGCCAAAGAGCACGCCGATGGCGGCTGAAAATAACACCGCCACGAAGATGATCGGCATGTTCAGCACAAAGGGGACGCTCAGGACATCGGCCAAGACGATCGTGATCCCCAGCGCAAGGACCACGCCGATCAGTCCGCCGCAAGAGGAAACCACCACGGCCTCCACGAGAAACTGTAAAAGCACTTCGCGCTCCATGGCGCCAATAGCCAGCCGCGTGCCGATCTCGCGCGTGCGCTCGGTGACGGACACCAGCATGATGTTCATGATGCCAATGCCGCCGACCAACAGGCTGACCCCCGCAACCGCGCTGAGCAGGGCCGTCAGCACCTGCGTTGTTCCCGACAGCATTTTCGCGATCTCCTTCATGTCCATCACATCGAAGTTGTCTTCCTCGCTGGCGGAGAGATGGCGGCGGCCCCGCAGCAGGCGCGTGATGTCCTGCTTCACCTTGTCGGTGGAGACGCCGTCCCGGGCCGATACTTGGATGATGCTGACATCTTCGTTGCCGGCGACGCGCCGCTGAAACGTCCGGAGCGGGATCACCACCAGGTCGTCCTGGTCGGTGCCCATCGAAGATTGGCCCTTGGCCTCGAGCAGGCCGATCACCTCGCACGAGAGTTTGTTGAGGCGGATCTGGCTTCCGATCGGGTTCTGGCGTCCAAACAATTTCTGGCGCACGGTCTCGCCGATCACGCACACCGCCACGCCCACGCGCGTTTCATTGGGCGTGAAAATCCGGCCGTCCTTGATTTTCCGGTTGTTCAACGCGAAGTATTCCTCGGTGCTCCCGGTCACGGCCGTCGTCCAGTTTTCATTGCCGAGGATCGCCGTCATGGAACTGCTCGACGCGGGCACGACTGCGGCGAGCGCGGGCAGTTCGCGCGCCAGCGCTTCCGCGTCAGCCAGCTTGAACGGCACGGCGCCCGACGACTGGCCCGGCCCCATCTGCTTGCCGGGATTGATCATGAGCAGGTTGCTCCCCAGGCTTGCGATCTGTTCGGTAACCTGCTGGGTCGCGCCCTCCCCGAGCGTGACGAGAATAATGACGGAGGCGACCCCGATGATGATCCCCAGCATGGTCAGGAAGGAACGCATGACGTTCCGGCGCAGTTCGCGCAGCGCGAGCAATAGAGCATTTCCCCACATCAGCGTGTCTCCTTGTGAACATGATCGGCTTCGATCAGGCCATCTTTGAAATGCACCGACCGCTGGGCATAGGCGGCCATGTCGGGCTCGTGCGTCACCATGATGACCGTGATGCCGTGATCGCGGTTGAACGAGGTCAGCAGATCCATGATTTCGGCACTGCGCTTCGAATCCAGATTGCCGGTCGGCTCGTCGGCCAGCAGGACGAGCGGCCGCAACACGATCGCCCGCGCGATGGCGACCCGCTGCTGCTGTCCGCCGGACAACTCGCCGGGTGTGTGATGCTCCCATCCCGTCAGCCCGACCTGGGCGAGCGCCTCGCGCGCCAAAGCGTGCCGGTCGGACGCGCTGGCGTGGCGGTAGATCAACGGCAGTTCGACGTTCTCCTGTGCCGACGTGCGATTGAGCAGGTTGAATCCCTGGAAGACAAAGCCCAAGTAGTTGCGCCGCAAAAGAGCCCGCTGGTTGCGGTCGAGCCTCTCGACATCCACGTCTTTGAACATGTACTTACCGGCCGTCGGCGTGTCCAGGCAGCCCAAGATGTTCATGCACGTGCTCTTCCCGGAGCCGCTGGGACCCATGACCGCAACGAATTCCCCCGGGTAAATCGACAGATCGACTCCACGCAAGGCCTCCATCGCGGCCGGACCCGTGCCGTACACCTTGGTCACGCCGCTCAATTCGATGATCGGTGTCCGCGCCGCCGGGCCCCTGGGATCCGTCGCGCTCATGGCGTGATCGTTTCCGTATCGGTGACCAGTTCCATCCCAGGCTCTACCTCACCGGCCGTTACTTCCGTCTTCACGCCATCGCTGGTCCCCTTGGTGATCGCGATGGCCGTCAGTCGGCCGTCGCGGAGCGTCCAGACATTCTGCTGTTTGCCCTTGCTGACCGCCGACTCGTTGACCTTCGATTCGTCGCGCGACGGATGCGGCAGGAGTGAACTCATCAGGCTCCCTCCGCCTTGTTCTTTCTCCTTTGGCTCCTCGGGCGGAACAAAGCGCAGGGCCGCATTCGCCACCAGCAGGGCGTTCTCGATCCGGTTGACGGTGATCACGGCGGTGGCGGTCATGCCCGGCCGCAGCAGCAGTTCGGAGTTGTCCACGCGAAGCACCGCCTTGTACGTGACCACGCCTTCCACCGTCTCAGAACCGTAGCGGACCTGCGTAATGACCGCCGGGAACTCGCTGTCCGGGTACGCCGCCACGGTAAACGTCGCCGCCTGCCCTTCGCGCACGGAGCCGACATCGGCCTCGTCCACGTCCACCAGCAGCTCCATCTGTTTCAGGTCCTCGGCCAGCGTGAACAGCGTCGGCGCCTCGAAAGAGGCCGCCAACGTTTGCCCCTTCTCCACGTTGCGCGTCAGGACAACGCCGTTGATCGGCGAATGAATGACCGCCTTGGCAAGGTCGGTTCGATCGACTTCCAGCGTCGCTTGGGCTTGGTCTTTCAGCGCCCCCGCGCTGGCGAGGTCGGCCTTCGCGCGGGCGAGCGTCGCCTGCGCCACGTCGAGATCCGTCTGGGCGGGCATCTTTCCCCCGCTCAACTCGTGTACGCGATTCAACTGCGCCCACTTCGCCTCCGCCTCCTGCACGGTCGCTTGCGCCTGCAGCACCTTCGCCTTCGCCGAATCCAGCGCGGCCTTCGCCTGCTGGACCTTCGCCTCAAACAGCGTCGTATCGAGTTCGGCCAGCACCTGGCCGACGTTCACCTGATCGTTGTAGTCCACCTCCACGGTTTTGATCGTGCCGGAGACCTCGATGCCGACGTCCACTTCGTTGATCGGGCTCAGCGTCCCGGTCGCGCTGACGGTGACCACCAGATTGCCTTGGGTCACCGGCTGGGTGACGTAGCGCACGGTCTCCTTGCGCCCGCCGGCCTGCAGAAACGCAATGACGACGATCGCAACGACGATCCCCGCGCCGATCATCAGCCGGCGACTGCGTTTCGATTGATGTACGGCGGAATGGGTGGTGCCCAAGGTCCGGGCCACGTCTTCTTTCGCGGGCTCAGTCAAGCGGGTCATGGTTTTTCTCCTGAAGGATTAGGTTCTGCGGTATTCGATGAAACGGAAGTCCAGCCGCCGCCGAGGGCCTTGTACAGTCGGATCAGGCTGGAAGTGATTTTGCCATCGCTGACGGCCAGTTCGTCTTGAACGGTCAACAACGACCTCTGCATATCGAGCACGGTCTGGAAATCCACAAGACCCGACGAGTACTGATCGCGCGCCAGATCGAATGCCGCCTGACCGGCTTTTGCCGCCTCGAACAGCGACTGGCGCCGGGCCTGCTCGTTCGCGTAGGCCACGAGGGCATTCTCGACGTCTTCCAGCGCGGTCAGCACCGCAGCCTCGTACGCACCCAACGTCTCTTCCTGCATCGCGGTCTGGACCTCGATGTTTCTTCGGATGCGGCCAAAGTCGAAAAGCGTCCACACGCCGTTCGCTGCCGCCTGGGCGGTACGTGCACCGCTCGAGTACAAGTTGTCCAGCGTCAACGATTCGAGGCCGATGCTGCCCAACAGCGTGAAATTCGGGTATTGCGCAGCCTTCGCCACGCCGATCTGCGCGGTTTGCGCGGCCAGTTTCCGCTCCGCGCTGCGGACATCGGGCCGCTGGCGCAGCACATCCGCCGGGACGCCCACCGTCATCTCCGGCGGGGGCACCGGAATCGGCCTGGACTCCGCCAGAATTTCGTTCAATGCACCGGGCGTCTGGCCCAACAAAACCGCTAACCGGTGTTGCGACTCTGCGAGCGATGTTTTCAGCGCCGGGATATCCGCGCGCGCTTGTTCGAGGCTCATCCGCGCCTGTTCCTCGTCGAGCTGGGTCGTCAATCCGGCTTCGCGGCGCCACCGGGTGATATCGTACGTCTCCGTCCGCGCCACGAGGCTCGATTCCGTCAACGACACACGAAGCTGATACTCGCGCACCTCGACGTAGTTGAGCGCCACCTCGGCAAATAAACTCACCAAGGTTTGGTTCACATCTTCCTGCGAGGCCTGCAGCGTCGCATCGGCGGCCTCGACCGTTCGGCGATTCTTGCCGAAAAGGTCCAGCTCCCAACTCGCATCCAGGCCGTTCTCAAACAAGCTGGAGGTCGTGCGATCCCCGCTTATTTCGCTGGATTGGGTGCGGCTTGCAGAGGCGCTGGCCCCGATCGTCGGGAATAAGCCGGCCTTGGCCGCCCCGCGCTGGGCACGCGCCTGGCGCAGGCGCGCCTCCGCCTGGCGGACATCGAGGTTATTCGTCCGCGCCTGCTCCATGAAGCCGGATAGGATCGGATCGTTCAGCACGGTCCACCAACGGCTCATCGTTTCGGGCGACACGGCCGCAGGCGTCAAACCGGTGTCCAGTTCGGCCGTCCAGTTTGTCGGCGCAGACCGGTCCGGCGCTCGATAATCCGGTCCCACCGTCATGCAACCGCCGGCCAAGAACAAGTTGGCCACGAGGACAAACATTGCGAATCGGGAAGGCAAAACAGGGTGATTCATATTTTGACAGAGTAGGGTTCGCATCGCTGCTTGGGGAAAGTCATCTTTGGTGTTTCATTTTTGCCGTGCTACAGTTCGTCAAGGTGTTCCGGCCCTTGCTTTTCTCGTGGTCTGCCGTCGCTTTTGCCGCGCGGGGTGAGCCCTCAAAGCGCGGATGCCCGCCAGGCTGAATTGGAAGACATGGTCCGTTAGCGCGTCGACTTCGATATCCGGCGGCAGGGGGCCCGGCAGCTTGTCATTCGCCATGCAAATCTTCCGATGTCGCTCGAACATCAGCGGCAAGGAACACTGGGCGTGGACACTCATCGCACAGAGATGAACGAGCTTGTCGGATGCCGACTTCCCCAGGAGATCGCGAATGACCTTGGTGAAACGCTGGTGCAGCGGGTCGAACGAGCGGTGCATGACCTCCGCCAAGAGACCGGTCGGGCTGGCCATTTCTTTGTGGGCAATATCGAAGTCGATGCTCTCCGGATCCATGATCCGATGCACGAGCGCATCGATCTGTCCGCGCAGGCGATCTTCTGCCGGTGCGCTTTCCGGTATGCCTCCGTCCGGGGGATACATGCGGATGCTCTGCTCGAACGCGGTCCGCCATGCCTCCGCGTACAACTGCTCCTTGCTTCTGAAATGGTAGTGAACGGCGGCGACGTTCGCGTTCGCCCTGCGGCAGATATCCGCCGTCTTGGCGTCGTGATACCCTTTTGCGGCGAACTCAAACCCGGCGGCCGCAAGCAGCTTGCTTCGCGTCTCAAGCCCATCACTTCGGTTCATGGTCATGCCATATTCTCCATGCGATCTCATTCGTTACTGCGGCAAGTTAAGGTATATACTTGAAGTTGTCAATTGAATTATTCTCTTCATGGCGCCCATTTCCCGCGCGAGTGCGGAAAACGGGGGGGGTAAGGGCTGTTGTTGTTGGGAAGGCTTAGTCGCGCGCGACGAAGGTGCGCCAGTCGCGCCACCAGGGGTGCCGCAGCAGGCGCAGGGGGCGGACGACCGCATAGAGCGGATAGAGGGCGCTGGGCAACGGAACGGCATCGAAGTCCCCCATCGTCGGATGGAAGATCCACTCCGCCATTGTTTGCGCCCGTTGAAGAACGGAATCCAGCGCATCGCGTTCAAACCGCAAGCGCTCGGGCATCGCGGCGCGGGCGGAATCGGCGCCGATCTGTTCCAATCCGACGCGGTCGGCCAATAGCCGGACTCGCGCGGCATCCCCCAGCGCAGCGGCGGGACCATCGAGCCGGACGCCGAAATGATCCACCGCCAGCCGCAAGCCCAGTCCCAAGATGGTTTCCATGCGCCAGCGGGAGGCCGTGGCCAGCGCGGCTTCGCGATCTGCGGACGACAGCCGCATCCACAGACCGGCGACGTCCGCGACCCACCCCAACCGATCCCAGCGATGATGCGCGCCATGCGCGCAGGCCAGCAGCAAAGCGTGCCGAGGGGCCGGGGCGCGGACCCGCGCGCCGGCCACCTCCAACTCCACGGCGCAAGACCGCACTTCCTTCGCGGCGCGGGCCGTCGGCGCCAAGGCGCGGTCGCCATGGGACATCTCAACCAGCCGCCTGCGCTCCGGATGCGTCAGCGCGGCTTCGATGCCGGCGCGGCGCGCGCAGGCGGCGGTACGCGCATCCAGCGGCGGCATCCGGCGATAGCCCGCCGCGGCCAGCGCGGCCAAGGCCGCATCGAGATCGCGCGAGGCCACCCACAGATCGAGATCGTCGTAGGCGCGCCATTCCGGGACGGGATAGGCTTGGCGGGCCATGGCGGGGCCTTTCAGCACCAGAAAGTCCACGCGGGCGGCGGAGAGGCAGACGGCGATCACGGCGAGTTCCCGCTCCAGCCGCACGGTCAGTTGCGCCAGCGCCAGCATGCGGCGGCGCAGCGGCTCATGCGGGGTCGCGGAGGCCCCCACGGCGAGCAGCGGCACCACGCGGTGGCGTTCGGCCAGCGCAAGCAGGCCCTCCGGCATTTCGGCGCCGAGCGACCGGGGCGTTCCCTCTCCGCGCAGGACGGTCGCGCAAAGGCTCCGCAGAGTATCGAATCCGGAGGCGACGTCAGCCATGGCGCAGCCGAAGCCCCCATTTGGACAACAGGCGGTTGAGCCAACGCCGCGGACGATGCAGCGTCCGATAGGCCGCGCGCTGAATCGGCGTGGTCTCGACCACGCCGATCACGGACGATGCCAGCACGCGCTCGGGGTTCCCGCTTTCGGAATCGCCCAGGCAATCGCAGACGACCGTCCCCGCTTCGGTGCGCACGCCCACGATGCGGTGCAGGATCAGGCGCGACGGTGTGCGGCGAAACAGGGCGATATCGCCGCGGCGCAGGCGCCGGTCCGCCGAAGGCCGAACACAGACTTGATCCTCCTCGCGAAGCCACGGCAGCATGCTGACGCCCTGGACGCGCACCCGGACCGACTCGCCCCGCGCCAAGGCATCGAGCAAGACTTCCGAAACCAATTCTGGGTCCACCTTCATGCGCCCCGCCGAAATGACTTATCCCGTGGGTTCCACCAGCGGCGACAGGACGTCGAACACGCCGGGGTCGGGGCGGAAACCCACGCGATAGGCGGGCACGGTTGACACCAAGCGCTCGACCAGCGGCAAGACGAGATCGCGCAGATCGGACGAATACCAGGGAATCGAAGCGGCTTCCATCAGGCGCCGCAAGGCTTCCGCCGGAGGAATGGGCGTCAACCGATGCTCGGGCGCTTGCTCGATGAAGCCCAGCGCGGCCAGCGGCGCGGATTCGTTGCGGGCCTGCTTGGCATCGCCGGGCCACGGCGTGCCGCACGCGCGGAAGCCCTCCGGGCCTTCGCGCAGCACGACGCGATCATCGGACAGGATGCGGCCCTGCCCCGCCGCCATGAGCTGGCGGCACAGCGTGGTCTTGCCGGCGCCCGACACGCCGGGAAACAACACGGATTTTCCGTTGCAGGACCATCCGCAGGAATGGACGATGAACGCGCTCCGGTGCGCCAGCACGCCCATGAAGAGGACGCGGTCGACCGGATGCAGCAGCGGCGGCATCTGCCGGCGGCCGTCCGGTTCCTGCCAGACCTCGACGACGCGGAAGCCGGCGTCCGGCTCCGCCCAGAGATAGGGCCGGTGCTGATCGGCATGGAAGCGATAGACGGTGCGGCCGTCTACGGTCCCGAGCGACCACGAGCCGGCGGCATAGGTGGATCGAAAACGGGCGTCGGCGGGATGCTGGTCCTCCGCGCCGAGGACCCAGCGGGCGACGGCGGTCTCTCCGGAGTCCGAAAAAAGAAAAGGCCGGTAGGAAGCCGGCCAAGTCTCGAACGGCGGACACAGCGGCCCGTCCAGGGCCACGGCGAGATCCGCCACGGAAAGTACGCCGCCGGAGCGCGGTGAGGCGCCCAGGTCAGCGGCGGTCATGATCCGAGCGAGGAGCAGCTGCCGCCGAAATTATCCTGGCAGGTCAAGGTGGGCCCGGCGCCGGTGACGTCCTTGCAGCTTCCGGCCAGCACTTCGTCGCCGCGCAGGGAGACCGTCTCCAAACGAGGGGCTTCGTAGGCGGGGGATGTTTCCTGAGCTTGTTGTTCGGGAGTATTCATGTGTTTTTCCATCCTTTTGATTAACCTTATTCTATTGGGCGGCTCCAATGGAAGCCCAAATCTCCGGGGGCATGGCGCGACCCCGGGCATGGGCCAGCGCGCAGGCATAGGCACAGACGCCGGCTTCGTCGCCGCAATCCAGTTCGGCGATGGGCGGGCAGGAGCCGCAAAAGACGCGGTCGCCGCAAGTGACGCACGGATGGGCGGCGGGCGCGCGCACGGCCTGGATGGAACGGCGGCAGGCCCGGAATGCCGCAAGGAGCTGGCCTCGTTCATAGGGCACGCTATGGCGGACGGCGCTGACGCAAGGCTGCACCCGGCCCTGAGCGGTCACGTAGAACGAGATGCCCCCGGCGGCGCAGGCATACAGCGGCGGAGACGCGGGAACCTCCCGCTTCCCCTGCCGCGCCTGCTGCGCCCGCCACTGGTCCGGCAAATCCGGAATCGCGGCGGATTCGAGCCGGACGACCTCGGCCGGCGGAATGCGCAAGCGCTCGATGTCGGCGTCGCCGGCAAATCGCGGCTGGATCGCCGCATCGTAGCGGACGGGCGGCTCGCCGGCCGCCGCCAGGGCGCGGATGGCCGCAAACTCGTGGCGGTTGGGCTCCATCAGGACGGTCTTCAGGCGCACGGGAAGCCCCGCGGCGCGCAGCCGGGCGATGCCGCGCATCGCCTCGGCGTGAGCCGAGGGACGGCCCGTGACGGCCCGATAGGTTTCGGGCGTGGCGCCATAGACGGTCACTTCGATCAAGCGCGGCAGGGCTTCGCGCAGCGTCGCCACGACGCGGTCATCCACGCGCGAGGCATTGGTGAACAGCATGACGTGGATGCCCATTTTCCGGATGCCGAGATAGATTTCGGCGAAATCCTCGCGCAGCAGCGGCTCGCCGCCCGTCAGCAGGATGGAAAAGCAGCCGGCTTCGGCCGCCTCTTGGGCCAGCGCCAACCAGTCGTCCGTGGACAGCTCGGACTCCACGGGACCGGCGCCGGGCAGGACGTAGCAATGGACGCAACGGAAATTGCAGCGATGGGTCAGGGCGAACGTGCCATGCAAAGGCAGGCCTTCCGCGGCAGCGCGGCGCCGCATGGCCAGCAGACGCTCTACGCCCGAGAGAATGTCGCAATCAGCGCCCATCGCCCGCCACTTGCTCGGCCAGATGGTGTTGCAGCAGGGATTCCAGAAACTGCGTCACGTCGGCCAAAGCGATTTCCTGCGCGGCGCCGAAGCGGACGGCGACCGCTTCGGCCAACTGGACCAGGCGGCGCGAGCCATCGAGGTTTTCCCAAACGAACTGGCCGGTGGCATTCAGCAGGAACAGGCGGTCGAGATCGACTTCGCGCGCGACCGTCGGCACCAGCATGCGCTCGCCCGCCACCTGGCGCAGAACCACGCCCTCCCGGCGGCGCACTTGCGTTTCCGGAGAAAGTCCACGGGTCGTCGGCGCGGGGATTACTTGGGATGGTTCCACGGGATTTTCCTTCTGTTTCAGCGTTTCATTAAAACTGGATTGGACGGCCGGGACATTCAAGGCAGGTTGAACCAAGAATGAATCAGGGGATAGAGCAGCGTCGGTTTCGCCGTACTCCAGCCCCAGTTTTTCACGAGCGTGCCCCCGGTGGTGGATTTGAGGACGCGCCAGCTGCCGGTGGCGGGATGGTACACGGCCAGATCGGCCGCGCCGTCGCCGTCGTAGTCCGCCGCGACGGGAATCGTGGTCGACCAGCCGAAGGCCTTGGTCCGGCTGCCGCCGCCCGAGAAGGAGATGTACCACGTGCCCGTGGCCCGATGGAAGACGGCGACGTCGGCCTCGCCATCGCCGTTGTAATCCGCCGGCACGGGCAGCGCCGTAGACCAGCCCCACTGCTTTTGGATCGCCCCGCCCGTGGAGGATTTGAGGATTTGCCAGAGTCCAGAGGCGGGATGGTAGACGGCGATATCGGTGGCCCCGTCGCCGTCGTAGTCGGCCGGCACGGGCACCGTCGTCGACCAGCCCCACTGGACGCTGAACCGCCCGGCCGTGGTGCACAGGAAATACCAGCGGCCGGCGGCCGGATGGAAGACCGCCAGGTCCGCTTTTCCGTCGCCGTCGTAGTCGCCCGGGACCGGCACCGTCGCGCTCCAGCCGAACTGGATGGTACGGGAACGGCCGGTGGCGCTCTCCTGGATATGCCAATTGCCGGTGGCGGGATGGTAGACGGCGAAGTCCAGCAGGCCGTCGCCATTGTAATCCGCCGGCACGGGCAGCGTCGCCGCCCAGCCCCACGGCAAGACCCAGCCGGCGCCCGTATGGAACAAGACGTGCCAGTTGCCCGTGGCGGGATGGAAGACCGAGAAGTCCGCCGCCGTGTCGCCATCGACGTCGCCCTCGGCCGAAACGTCCCGAGTCGCGGCTTGCGGAAACTGGTTTACCGAAAAGATGCGGGTGATCCCGCCGCCGGAAACCGTGATTGCTCCCGAACGGGCGGCCCCGGCATTGGCGTCCACGCGGTAGGTCACCGTGCCGTTGCCGCTCCCGCTTGCGCCGGCCGTGATCTGGATCCACGACGCGCTGGCCACCGCGGTCCACGATCCCATCGCTTCGACCGAGATCTGGCGCCCTTGGGTTTCATCGAACGACAAATTGATGGCCGAGGGCTGGATGGTGAGCGGGCGGAACAAATGAGTCCGGACTGGCATGCCGGGATCGCCCAGCAGCACGCTGGACCGGACCGTCCAGGGCGACGCCCCGCCGGCTTGAAGCGCGAGGGCGGGCCGGAGCAGTTCGCCGAGCAAGCCGCCGTGGGAATCGAAAAGCCCATCAAAAATGATCTGGGTGGTATCTTCGGACATGGACAGCGAGGCTTCCGACGCGGACGCCCAGACTGCCACGGCCCCGCCTGGCGCCGTATCCAGAAATCCCTTGCCCAAGCAGCGGTTGTCGGGATGCGGCTGCGAGAAGTTGTTCAGCATGCAGGTCCCGCCCAGCACCAGCGGCGCTTGCGCCGAATTAGTCAGCAGCGGCATGTGCGAACGCACGTAGCTGTGCTCGAAGAAATAGGGCGAACTGATCCCCACGTTGTTGGCATGCCCATAGTACGCCGCCAGCAACGGGCCGGCATTCAGCGCCCGGATGAAATTCGTCCGCATCGTCTCGATCGGCGTGGAGGTGCCCATGCCTTCCCGCAAGACCGCCAGGCCGGCGGGCACGTGTCCCGCCAACCGATCCCGCGCCGCCGCGAAGGCGTTGTCCTCGGCTTTATCCGACACAAGCAGTACCTGGCTCTTCCAGGCGTCCGACGCTTCGTAGGCCATGATCCGGGCGATCATGGCGGCCAGCGCCGCCGGCGTCTGCGCCGGCAGACGGCCGATGGCCAAATCCGGAACGCCATCTCCATCGACGTCCGCCAATGGATTGTCCACGCCCAGCGTCATCAGCGTTCCGCTTGGACTAGAGTCGTAGGGAATGCGATCCTGGAAGGGCGGCACGTGGTTCGGGCGCGTCGAGACCTGACCATACACGTCGTGGAAGTCCAGATGGCCGTCCCCCGCCAGGCACACGTAGGCCGGCGGCACCGTCCAGTTCGCGCGCGCATGCGCCAGAAAAAGCGGAATCGCCCGGGGATCGCGACGACCGAACGTAAACGCATCGAACAGCTCCTCCACGGGAACCAGAATCGAATCGAGCCCCTGCTGCTTGCGGTGCGCCACCAACACGGCCGCCTCGGCGGCCAACGCCTGCGACGCGATCACCACGTGCGGCGCGCCCGTCTTCGCCGCGCGCCAGCCGGCATCCACCGTCCCGTCGATGCGCGCCACGCCCCAGCCTCCCGCCACGGCCAGAAAACGTCGGCCGCCCGCCGGGTCCACCGACCACGACGCCCGCCAATCCGCCGCCGATTCCTGCGCCAGCGTTGCAATGATTTCCACCGGCCGCTTGGGATCCGTCACGTCGAACACCCGGATGGCCGACGACGAAAATCCGCGCACGGTCACGAAGGCCGCGCCCGCCTCGGGCTGGAACAGCAGTTGATCGTTCCGCGCCCGCAGTCGCCGGGCATAGCGGACTTCCAGCGCGTCGATCATGACCGTGGTCGTCGTCACGCCCGTTTCCCGGCGGACCTCGACGGCGACCGTCACCGAACTCCCGCCCAGGTTCGGCGCGGTCCCGGACTGGACCAGCCGCTCGTCGCCCGGCCATTGGCGGTCGCTCACCGGCACGCCCCCCGCGAGCAGCCGCGTATGGTTGTCCAGCGCGGGAGAGCCATCGTAGCCGCTGGCCAGATAGGCCGTCACCGTGCCGGTGGTCACGCCCGGATGCGCGTCGGCCAACGAGATCGCATTCGACCAACTCCAGATCGCGGTGGGAGCCGAAACGCTCCGCCCCGTCCAAACCCAATAGTCGTCGTCGATCCCGCCCGGCATATACGGCACGAAGAAAGGATTGTCCTCCGCGCGGACGGTATCCCAGAACCATGGATCGGCCGCCACTTGCGCGGTGCGGCCGTCCCGATTCGACATCGCCAGGCCCGGTCCGGGATCCAGCCAATAGAAGCCGCGTCGATCATACGTGTCGCGGACGGCCTGACCGAAGAAAAACATTCCTGCGCCGCCCGTTTGGGCGCGCCAAGCCACCGGCTCGCCGCCGCAGGAAAGCGCGAACTGGTTCTGCGCGATGGCCTGCGCCACCTGGGCCTCCGAATAGCCCGTCAATACCCCGGCGATTTTCGCCGCCGAAAGCCAGAACAGCCCGTCGTTCGTCACGGCGATCCGCACCCGCGTTCCGACGGTGGAGGGTCCGGCGTCCTTGGCTAGCGCGGCGCGCTTCCGCCGCTCTTCCGCCGGCGGGGCGATCCGGGCCGATTCCGCTTCCACCACGACGGAGAAAAAGTCGGACGGCCATTCGCGCAACTCGGGATCGACCGCCACGAGTCGATACGCAACGGAATCTCCGACGCGCGCCGGGGCCGACGCATCCCGGAAGCGATAGACCGTGGACGGGGCGTCGAACAAGCCGGCCTCCACGCGAGCCTCCGTCACGCGCAAGGCCGCGCCGCCGGGCAAAGCCCGTTCCACGTGCCACCCCAGCACCGGGACCGGTCCGGGAGCCCGTTCCCATTCCACGGCGACCCCGCCCTCCGCGCTGGCCACCGCCCGCATGGCGGCGGAGCCCGACGGAACCAGCCCACATGCCCCCAGCCACGCGCCGGCCCAAACCGCCACCCGGCAGATCCGAGTGACCGTCCGGTACAAATGCGATGATGGGGTCGTCGTTGTCATTTTCGTCTTAATTGGAAAGGGGGGCCTCACGGCACTTAAAGATACCGCAGGCCCCCCTCCCTCGCTACGTTTATTCTCCGCCGACCAGAATCACTTGGAAGAACATCTGGCGGCCGGAGAAGTCGCCTTCTACCGTCGCGCCCTCGGTTTCAGCGGTAGCCAAGATGGACTCCTCCAGCGGCAGGAACGGTCCGAACAGGCTGTCCGATACCGCGATCTTGTAGAATCGTCCCGGCACGCTCTTCCACTGAAGCGCCAGGCCGCCCTCCACCCGGCGCACGCCGGTGATCTGCAGCACGGAATCCGCATCGTTCGGATCGGTCCCGGCCAGGAATTCCTGCTCGTTGGTCAAGCCATCGCCGTCCGGGTCGGCTCCGCGGCCGCTGAGGGCTGGATCGGCCAGTTCCTCGGCCGTGAAGTGTTCCGCCGCCCAATCGTCGTAGGTCCGGCCCGGACCGTCCACCGTCAGGGTGTACGGGCCGTAGTAGAGGATGTCGCCATCGTTCTCCCGCTCGACCAGGCGGTAGACGTAGGTCCCGCCGGACACGGCCTCCGGATCGACTTCCTCGTAAATGATCGGCGCCACGCCGAACAGCGGGAACGGCAGCATCTCCTGGCTGATGCGCACCCATTCGTCGCCGACGAGACGGTCGAGCCAGAAACCTTCCGTGCCCCACGATTCGATCGTCTCCCAGCGCACGATGGTCTGGCCGTCGCGCGTGAAGGCCTCGACGTTGCCGATCACCGCCAGCAGCGGACCGCCGCGGAAGCCGAAGTCGTAGACCACCGGCCGGCCGCACTTGCGCAACTGCGCGAAGATGCCGGACGGATTGCGGGAATCGTTGAATCCGCTGCCGGCGTTGATGGTCGTCGGCTCATAGCCGTCGGACGTCAGGATGGCTTGCGAGACCTCGATCGAGATCTGGAAGCGCGGCAGCCCCACCGTGGCGGGATTGCCCGTCGTGCTCTCGTTGTAGCGCTCGTCCAACAGCAGGTTCGCGAACACGTAGCGCCCGCTGGAATCCGTCAGGGTCTGCATGACGATCTGGTTTCCGTTCGGGTAGTTGATCTTCAGCGTCACCTTGACGCCGGACAGCCCCGGCTCGCCGCCGTCTTGCAGGCCGTTGCCGTTGATGTCGTACCAGACGTAGTCGCCCAGTTCCGCGACCACGACGTAGTAGCCGAAATCGCCCGTCCCGTTGGTTTGTCCGCCGCTGACCGCGACGACGTAGGGATCCGGCTGGCTGTTGTTGTTCGCGCCGGGATTGGGCCCGAGGCTGTGCCAGAACCCGTTCAATACGTTGCCGACGTCGTTCACGTCCACCGAGTAGATTCCGTCCGGAAGACGGTCGAACCGATACATGCCGTTGACGTCGGTATAGGTCGAACCGATCCCCTGGCCCGCGGCGTTGCGCAAGATGATCTGGACGCCTGCCCATCGCGGCGTTTCGTCGGAATCCAGAATGCCGTTGGCGTTGCAATCCCGCCACAGGGTGCCGCCGATCGCATTGGGGACGACCGCCACGTAGCCGAAGTCTTGCAGCAGATTGATGCCGCCGGCGGCGATCGTGACCAGCGACTGGCTATTGCCGGGGCTGGCGGTATCCGGATCGACCGTGTTGACGAGACCGACCCCGCCGTTAGGCAGCGTGTTCGTCGCCACGCGCACCATGTAGCTGCCGGCCGCCAGACCGCCAAAGTAATAGTGGCCGTCGGGATCGGTGAACGTGGTCGCCAACTGGGAGGTCCCGGTGCTGTCGTAGAGCCACACCTTCACGCCCTGGATGCCCTCCTCCAGCGAAGGCGATCCATTTCCGTTGCGGTCGATGAAAACGAAGTCGCCGACGAGGCCGAGGCCCGGGCCGTGCCCGTCCGGCGTATAGCCGTGATCCTGCAGCAGATTGTCGCTCACGCCGTTCACCGAGACCGTGCTGCGGCTATCCAGTCCGCCATCCGGATCGCCGGTCTGCACGAGGCCGTTGAGCACGTTTTCGGCGTCGTTCACCCATACGGTATACGTGCCCGCCGGCAGCCCGGGGAACAGGTAGTTGCCGTTGGCGTCGGTGATCGTGCTGGCGACGACCTTGCCGCCCGCGTTCAACAGAACCACGGTCACGCTGGCGATGCCCGAATCGCCGGAGGCTGGGTTGAATGCGCCATTGGCATTGGCGTCGAAGTAGATCAAGTCGCCGATGGCGCTGCCATTGGGGAACCAGTAGCCGAAGTCGGCGTTCACGAACACGTCGCCCGGAGCCAAGACCACCGGCGCGGTGGTCTGATGGTCGCCGGTTCCCGCCGGCAGCGCCGCGCCGAACGTGTCCGGATCGCCGGTCTGCGTATAGTTGGCCGGCAGGGTCGCAACGTGGATCCGCACCACGTAGGCGCCGGCCGCCAGGCCGGTGAAGATGTACGAGCCGTCCGCAGCGGTCGCGGTCGTGGCCGCTAGCGTGCCATAGCTGCCGTTGCCCGCGCCGTCGACGTACAGCCGCACCGTCACGTTCGGGATGCCCGGCTCGCCCGGGTCCTGGATGCCATCCGCGTCTTCATCCACCCACACCCGATCGCCGATCGAGCCGACCGGGGAGTTCGAGGGCGTCCAGTTGTAGCCGAAGTCCGCCGCCAGGTTGGCGACGCCCGACCCCAGCGTCACCGTCGTCTGGTGGTTCAGCGTCCCGTCCAGGTCGAAGGTCGGATTGGCCGCCAAGTTCGCGGCCAGGGTGGCGGTAATCACCTTTACCGTGTACTTGCCCAGCAACAGATCGGAGAAAAGATAGAAGCCGTTGATTCCCGTCAGGGTGGTGGCCACGACGGTCCCGTTGCTGTTGAGCAACTGGAGTTGTACGTTCGGGATGCCCGGCTCGCCCGCGTCCTGCTCGCCGTCCCAGTCCTCGTCCAGCCACACGAAGTCGCCGACCGCGGCCGGGCGGTAGAACCCCGCATCCCAGGTCAGATCGGTCTCGCCCGGAGCCAGCGCGGTCAGCGGCGTGTCGCCCGTCGCCGGATCCGCATCGCTGTCCACCGCGTCGCCGAGGACATGCTCGTGGTTATGGGGCGTGAATTGATAGCCCGCAGGCCGCACGAAGTGCAGGAAGTACGACTCCGGATTCAAGTCCGCGAACGCATACCGCCCGTTGGCGTCCGTCAGCGTCGTCGCCACCAGGTTCGACGTCTCGTCGTACAGCCGCACCGTGACGTTCGGAATGCCGGGTTCGCCCGCATCCTGGATGCCGTCGCCGTCCAAATCGTCCCAGACTCGGTCGCCGATCGTCGCGGCATCGTCCACTTGGTACGGCGCGTCGTTGGTCTGCGGCGGCAACGGCGGCTCGTTTTCATTCGGGATCGGCGCCACCACCACGACGTTCGTCCGATCCAGCTCCTCCGTCGTGCCCACCGCCGTGAAGGTGGCCACGATCGAGGTGGAGGCCCCGGCCGGCAGCGGACCCACGTTCGTCCAGTGGATCGCTCCGTCGTCGATATTATCGTCCGACGGCGGCACCGAGGACCCGTAGGCCAGGTACGCCGTCTCGTAGGTGTCGTCCACGGGCATCTCGGAAATTTCCACCTCGCCGGTATTCACCAGCGTGATGCGGAACACCACCGGTTCCCCGACGATCGCCGGGCGGCCCGTCGGGCTGGTCAGCTCTTTCTCGAGCGAGAAACCCGCTTGGCGGATCAGATACGGCACTTCGTTGGTCTGCGGCGGCACCGGCGGCTCGTCCGGCGGCGTGGTCGGCGTCGATACCACCCGGTTCGTCCGCGTCTCGTCCAGCGTCGATGCCACCGCCGTAAAGGTCGCCGTGATCGAAACCGACGCCCCCGCAGAGAGCGGTCCCACGTCCGCCCAGTTGATGACGCCGTCGTCCGCGTTGTCGTCCGACGCCGGCACGGCCGAGACATAGGACAGATAGGCGGTTTCATAGGTATCTTCCACCGCAACCGTCGCCAGCTGCACGTCCCCGGTATTGGTTACCCGGATTTCAAACAGGACGGTTTCGCCCACCCGCGCGGGGCGGTCCGACGGCGAAAGGAGGATCTTCTCCAGGGCATGCCCCGGCGACGAAACGCGCGCGGGCGCCTCGTTGGTCTTGGGATCCAGCGGCAGGCCGTTGGTGGCCACGGCCACCACCACGGCGCGGTTGGTCGTTTCCCCCGGCTTCGTGCTGGCCAGAGCCGTGAAGTTGACCGTCAGGGTCGCGCTGTCGCCCGGATTCATCGGGCCCAGATTGGCCCAGGTGATCGTTCCGCCGCCCGCGGCATCCGGCGCCGGCAACGCGCTCACGTAGGCGAGGTACGCCAAGTCATAGGTGTCCGTCAGCTGCACGGAACTCAACGCCACCGCGGCGCTGTTCGTCACCACGATCTCGAAGGACACCGCTTCTCCCACGGCCGCCGCGCGGCCCAACGGAGACGCGAGCGTCTTGGCGATGCCCACGTCACCCAGCGGTTGAGCGTCGATCACCGCATCGTCCTGATCGTCCTCGGCCGGATCGTCGTTGTCCGGCGTCGAGTCGACGTCGAAGTGCTCGTTGTGGTTGACCTGCGCGACATTGGTGATGACGCCCGTCGCGTCCACCGTCGCCCAGATCGACAGCGTGCGGCTCCATCCAGACAGCATCAACCCGACGTCCCAGATGCCCGTGCCCGGGCTGTAGGCCGCGCCCACGCTGTTGGAGACGTAGGTCAGGCCCGCCGGCAGCACGTCCTCGATCAACACGCCCACCGCCGGCTGCGGCCCTTCGTTCGTCACCGTCACCGTGTAAACGACCGTGTCGCCCAGAAAAGGCGTCGGATTGTCCACGGTTTTGGTCAGGGCCAGATCGGACAGCGCCCGGATCGGGATGAACGCATCGTCTTCGTCGTCTTCGTACGGCGCGCCGTCCTCGTTGCCCGGAAACGAATCCACGTCGTCTTCGTTCAGGGTCCAGACCTGGGCGACGTTCGTGTAGCCCGGCGGCACCGGCCCGTGGCCCATCACCGTGACGCCCAGCGTCGCGTAGGCCGTGATATCCAGCGAGGCGCTGCCGCCCGCGGGCAGCGTCCCGATCGTCCAGAGGCCCGTGCCGTCGTCATAGGTACCGCCCGAACTGTCGCTCACGTAAACCCAGTTCATCGGCAGCACGTCCTGCACGGTCAGGCCCGTCGCATCGCTCGGGCCGCGGTTGGTCGCCACCAGCGTCCAGACCACGTGCTCGAACGGATCGGCCTGGGCCTTGTCCACCGTCTTGACCAGTTCGACGTCCACCAGCGGCTGGGCGTCGATGACCACCTCGTCCTGGTCGTCTTCCAGCGGATCGTCGTTGTCCGGCGTCGAGTCGAGATCGAAGTGTTCGTTGTGGTTCACCTGCGCGACGTTGGTGATGACGCCCGTCGCATCCACCGTTGCCCAGATCGTCAGCGTCCGGCTCCATCCGGACAGCATCAGGCCGACGTCCCAGATGCCCGTGCCCGGACTGTACGCCGCGCCCACGCTGTTGGACACGTAGGTCAAGCCCGCCGGCAGCACGTCCTCGATCAACACGCCCACCGCCGGCTGCGGCCCCTCGTTCGTCACCGTGACCGTGTAGGCGATCTGCGAACCCACGTAGGGCGTCGGATCGTCCA
>CAZECJ010000048.1:0-19861 GCA_964510645.1 uncultured Verrucomicrobiota bacterium
ATGTGCAAGAAAATGGCCGAAGGCATCGATTCCCTCGTCCTCGACGTCAAATGGGGCGCCGGCGCCTTCATGCGCACCGTCGAGGATGCCACCGCCCTCGCCCAGTCCATGGTCCGCGTCGGCAAGGCCATGAACAAAGGCATGGTCGCGCTCCTGACGGACATGAACCAGCCCCTCGGCCGGACCGCCGGCAACGCGCTGGAAGTCATCGAGTCCATCGAGTGCCTCCAGGGCAAGTACGCGGACGAGGACCTGATGAACATCACGATGGCGCTCACCGCCGAAATGCTCGTGCTGGGCAAGAAGGCCGCCACGGTCGAAGAGGCCACCGGCCTCCTGAAGAAGATCATCGCTTCCGGCGCCGCCTTCGCCAAGTTCAAGGAAATGGCCGCCCTGCACGGGGCCGACGTTTCGGCGCTGGACGATCTGTCCAAGCTGCCGAAGGCCTCCATCGTGAAGCCGTTCCCCGCGCCGCGGGCGGGTTATCTGGCCAAGGTGGATGCCGAATCCATCGGGCGCGCGGTGCTCGTTTTGGGCGGCGGCCGCCAGAAGACCGACGACGTCATCGACTACGGCGTCGGCACTTCCGGCCTCGCCAAGATCGGCGACCAGGTCGCGAAGGGCCAGCCGCTCGTCGTCGTGCACGCCAATTCGCCGGAGAAGCTCGCGCAGGCCATGGCCTACGTCGAACAGGCGTTTGAAATCGCCGACAAGCCCGTTGCCGCGCCCAAACCCATCGTCGCCCGCATCACGGGCTGACCCAATTAAAGCAGGAAAACAGGAAACAACAGGAAAACAGGATAGGATCGGTTGTAGGTCGGGGCGTTGACCCGGCAGGCTGTTCCGATCTTCCCCGCAGGAGATAAGATATGATCAACCGCAAACCCCTTGAAGCCGCGCTGGCGGCCGTGAAAAAAGCCTTCCCCAAGGCCAAACCCAAACTGGGCATGATCCTCGGCTCCGGCCTGAGCGAGATCGCCGCCGCCTTTGAAAAGCTCGGCGACATGTCCTACGCCGACATCCCCGGTCTCGGCGCGGCGGGCGTCGCCGGCCACGCCGGCCGTTTGCTGTGGGGCAAGTCGGCCGGCATCGAAACTTTCATCTTCCAGGGCCGCCGCCACGTCTACGAGGGCGTCGGCTGGGAAGCCGTCGCCACCCCCCTCTTCATCCTGAAGAGCCTGGGCGCGAAGGCCGTCTTCCTGACCAATGCCGCCGGCGGAACCAACCCCAAGTGGAAGGCCGGCGACCTCATGATCATCGACGACCACATCAACATGATGGGCCTCACGCCGCTCCTCGGCGCGCACGACCCGTTCTGGGGCCCGCGCTTCCCCGACCAGTCCTACGTCTACGACAAGAAGCTGCGCGCCGCTCTGAAGCGCGCGGGCAAGAAGTCCGGCGTGGCCTTGCGCCATGGCGTCTATTTCGCCGGCACGGGCCCGACCTACGAGACCCCGGCCGAAGTCCGCGCCTGGCGGACCCTCGGCGCCGACGCCGTCGGCATGAGCACCGTGCCCGAAGCCATGCTGGCCAACGCCGCCGGCCTGCGCGTCGTCGGCCTCTCGTGCATCACCAACATGGCCGCCGGCATCCTCGACCAGCCGCTGACCCACCAAGAGGTTTTCGACACGTCCCAGAAGGCCATGGCCGGCATGAAGAAGCTCATTCTCCGGTTCTGGACCGAACTCGCAAAAGAAACCCTGTAGGAAACGGAAAGGAATCCGATTATGTCCAAGAAAAAGAAAGACAAGAAAGCCGCGAAGAAAGCGGCCGAAATGCAGTACCACGTGCACTTGAAGCCCGGCGACGTGGGCCGCTACGTCCTGCTGCCCGGCGATCCCGGACGCGTGCCGCTCATCGCGTCGTATTTCGACGACGCGAAGGAAGTCGCCTACAACCGCGAATACCGCACGTGGACCGGCACCGTGGCCGGCATCAAGGTGTCCTGCTGCTCCACCGGCATCGGCTGCCCCTCCACCGCCATCGCGGTCGAAGAACTGATCAAGTGCGGCGCGGACACGTTCATCCGCATCGGAACCTGCGGCGCCCTGCAGCGCGAAGTGAAACTCGGCGACCTGTGCATCACGACCGGCGCCGTCCGCGAGGAAGGCACCACCCGCCAGTACGTGCCGCTTTCCTATCCGGCCGTGGCCGATCTCGACGTCACCCTGGCCCTGCGCCAGGCGGCGAAGAACCTGAAGATCGCCGCCCACACCGGCATCGGCCACTGCAAGGATGCGTTCTTCATCGAGGACAAGGACATCCCTATCCGCGAGGAAATCGATGCCCTGTGGAACGCGTGGTACCGCTCGAACGTCATCTCGACGTCGATGGAATCGGCCGCGTTGTTCGTCGTCTCGAGCATCCGCCGCGTCCGGGCCGGCGAAGTGCTGGCCACCATCGGCCTTACCTACGACGATGCCCCCATCATCGCCAAGGTCGGCGTCGAGGAGGCCATCCGCACCGCCATCGAGGCCATCAAGATCCTCGACCGGCAAGACCGCTGAGCGCGGGGCGCTTCAGGCGGTCCGGCGACGCCTGGCCGGTTTGCGGAAATCCGCACTGGCCATGGCGCGCCCGCTGTGCTAGAAAATCGTCATGCAGCGAAAGCCCTCCGATTCGCCGTCCGCCGGTTCCGCCCAGCCGTCCAAGAAGCTGCCGCCCATCCGGATGGGCGACCGATCCGACTTGGTCAGGAAAGAAAAGGCCAAGGCGGAAGAGAAACACGTGGCCGAGGCCAAGATCCGGACCCGGATCTATCAGGATATTCTCGCGTTGCTCGACCTGGCCGAGCGGCTGACCTTGGACCTGTCCAGCCATGAAGACCGGTTTGGGATCGAGTGGAACGGCCTGGCCCAGCAGATCCATGCCCAATACCACGCGGACGTGGTCAAGATCGTTCCCGGATTCCAAGCCAAGGTCCTGTCGAAGGAAGGCGCCCATGGCCTGCCGAAAGGGTTATACCGCCATCTGCTCGACTTCGCGGAGGAGTGCGTCGTCCTCATGAAATGGACGCGCAGCGCCAGCGCGGGGAGCGTTGCCGGGACGCTCGCGCCAACGGCCCCGGCCCCGCCGCGGCAAGAAAGCGAATTCATGCAGGCCTGCCAACGCTTCCACAAGGCCTGCGTCGAAATGCGCCAGCAAATCTGCATCTTCGAAAACGAACGGCCGGCCAGCGAAGAGAGTTTCTTCGGATAACCCGCTCGGCCCCCCCGTCGACCTACGGCCTCCCCACCGCTTCCCATCGCACCGAAAGGGCGGCGAGATCCGCGCAGGATTCGATGATCCGTCCGCCGCGGAATTCGCTGCGCCAGGTCCCGCCGATGCGGCGCCGCGCGCGATAGAGCGTGGCATGGGCGATCTTCGGCGCGGCCGCGCCGGCTCCGCCGACGAGTTCCGCGCCGCGCCGCACGTTGTCGCTCATCCACGCCGGCAGGCGCGCGGCATAGTCGTTGCGGGACACTTCCCCTTCGTGGCAGGCCAACGCGCGGCGCAGGGTTTTCAGCTGGGCGGCGCTCGCCGCCACCATCAGGTTGGGTTTCGCCAAGGGATGCCAATATTCGGTTTCCACCACGTGGAAGGATTTCTGCCCCGCCACGTCCATCGCCGCAACCCCCATCCGATGGCTGGCGCGATGGGTGGCATGGCCATCTTTGGCGTGAGGCAAAAACACGACCGATGGCCGGAGGTCGTCCAGCACGGCGATCAGTTCCTTCGTCGAAGCGATTCCCGTCGCAATGGCCATGGGGATCCGAAGGCGGAACCCCAGCGCCCGGCAAGCGGCGCGCAGTTCTGCCGCGCGCGCCGCGCGACGATCCTCGCGCCGGCCCAACGTGACCGGCACGACCCAAACCTGAAATCCGCACTCTTCCCGCAAGCGCAGCGGCAGCAGGCCGATGATGCTTTCGTCGTCGGGATGCGGGGCGAGGATCAGGGCGATCTTTGTCATATCTTCCCTTATCCCGCCCTTTTCTCCGTCCGCCAAGACATATTTGCGCACCGAAACGCTTGAATTCCGGCCGCCATGCGGTATGTTTAATCGGATATTCATAAATGAGACTGATGCTCTACAACATGCGCTACGGAACCGGAACGGGGTTTAAATTCCATCTCCCCTTCCCGTTCGGCGGCTTTTTCCGGAAAACCTCCAAAAACCTGGATGCCCTCATCCGATTTTTCCGCGAGCAAAAGGCCGACGTGCTGGGGCTTGTAGAAATCGATTCCGGCTCCTACCGTTCCGAGCATCGCAACCAAGCCAATTATATTGCCTGGAAGCTTGGCCAGCGCCCCTTCTGCCGGTCCAAATACGTCCAGCGTTCTTGGTGGGCCCGCTTGCCGCTGATGCGCAAGCAAGCCAATGCGTGCGTGTGCGGCCAGCCCGTGCTCAACCAGCGCTCCCATTTCCTCCGCAAGGGGGTCAAGCGCCTCGTCATGGAACTGGAGCTGGAAGACGTCGTCATTTTCATCGTCCATCTCGCCTTGAGCCGCCGCTGCCGGGAAGCGCAACTGGCCGATTTGGCGCGCCTGGCGAAAAAAGCCCGAAAACCCTTTCTGATCGCCGGCGATTTCAATGCCTTCGCGGGCAAGATCGAATTGAAGGATTTCATGGACGATCTCCGCTTGGCCAGCGCGAATTTGACCGATCTACCCACCTTCCCCAGCCGATCCCCGCGCTGGCAGCTCGATTTCATCCTGCACAGTCCCGAGATCCGCGTGACTCATTTCGAGGTGGCCCGCCATGTCCGCCTCAGCGACCACTTGCCGCTGATCTGCGATTTCGAGATCTTGCCGCCCGCCGCAGCCGCCGGCGCGTAGCCGCGTCCATCCGGCAGTTGCGTTGCTCCGCCCCGTCTGTTAGGATGCGGGCCATAGGAGAGCCGACACATGAAACCCGCTTTCTCATTCCTCCTGTTTGCCTTGTTTGCCGTTTCGACTGCTGGCGCGGAGATCCAAACGGATTGGGCCTATCACGCCATTGGAAGCACGGGCCGATTGACAGAACAGGTTCCCGGCGAGACATTCACGTTCCTCGCCAACGGGAGCGATCAGATTGCCGATGGCGACACGGTCACGCTCTACGTGCTCACGGCCGGAGATTTCGCCGGAGACATGGACGAGCAGATCTACGTGCGCTGGTGGGACGGCTACATGTCGCATTGGATCATGGGCGTCTGGGTCAAGAAAATCCCGCTGGATGCCGCCCGCCCCGAAGCCACCTTCCGCGGCGCACCGGACAAAGGCACCGCCGAGATCGATCTCTGGAAGATCGATATTCCCTCGTGGATCACCCAGCCCGGCGAGAATTTCTATGCCATCCAGCTCAAGGCCTGCACCGCAGACACCGCGGAGGAGCGCTATCTGCTCAGTCGGCCGGGCGGTGATTTCTCCCAAACGAACAATATCGGGCAGATCTGGTCGGCCTCGGAAGAATTCGACGGCCAAGACTGGAAAGTGAATATCCTCCAATAGATTGCGGACGCCATAACAGGAATTTAACCTGTCCCGGCTCTCCCGTCTTGACTTCCCGCATTCAATCCCGTCACTATGCGTCAAAGGTGTAGAACATATGGCCCAACCCCAACGACGCAAGGTGGATCAGTCGCTCCAGTATCGCTGGGGAATCGTAGGCGCGGTCTTGGCGATCGTCGGCCTCTTTTGGTTTGCGGAAACCAGCGGCATTCTGAAGCGCGCCAGCGAAACCCGCGAAAACCCCAATGTGAAGATCGTCTGTCCGCGCTGCAGCGGAGATGCGGAAAAAAAGATGACGTGCTCGTTCTGCAATGGAAAAGGATTCATCTGGGTCGATAAGACCAAATATCTGCCCGAGGAAGTCGTTCCCGCCGAGTAGTGGATTCCGGCAGGCCCGCGCGCCTGCCCGTCGTCTCTGCCCATGAAACTGGTCAGCCGCTATCTCTTGAACCATTTGAGCCGGCCATGGATCTACGTCATGGCCGGATTTTCCATCGTGGCCGTCCTCGTGGATCTGTTCGGCAATTTCGTCGATTTCATGGAGGCGGGCACGCCGCTCGGTGCCGTGTTGCTCTATTACATGCGGCTGATGTCCACGTATCTGCCCTATCTGCTGCCGATCTCCCTGTTGTTGGCGCTGCTCTACGCGCTGTGGCAGCTGGGCAAGAATTCCGAGCTGACGGCCATGCGCGCCAGCGGCCTGAGCCTGGGCCAGCTGATCATGCCTTATCTGGTCGTCGGCCTGGTCTCGACGCTGGCCCTGCTGGCCATCAACGAGCTGTACAATCCCGAGGCGATGTACCAGAACCGCCAGTTCCTCGAATTGCAGGGGTCCAAGCGCGCCGGAGAAACCCATCTGGCGCCGAACCTCGCCTACAAGAACACGCCGGGCCGCCGGGTATGGCGAATCAATTTTTTCGATCCCCGCCCCCCCTATGAAATGCTCGGCGTCAATCTCACCCAGCAGCGGCCCGACGGCTCCGACGAGTTCCGGATGGACGTCGGCCGCGCCCGGTGGGTCGATGGCCACTGGTGGTTCGAAAACGCCGAGACGCGCTATTTCGATGCCAACAACGACCCCACGGGGCCGATCGAGGCCAATCCCAGCCTCGAAATGACCATGCTGTCCGAAACGCCGAAGGATTTCATCAACGAGATCAAGGACTCCAGCGAACGCTCGTCCTACGAGATTCTCCAGTTCATCGAGACCCATCCCGGCATCTCCAAGGAAACCCTCAACCGCCTGATGGTGGATTTCCACTATCGGTTGGCGGCGCCCTGGCTCTGCTTCATCGTCATTCTCGTCGGGGTGCCCTTCGGGCTGCACACCGGGCGGCGCGGCATGGGACTGGGCATCCTGTTCGCGCTCCTGACGTTCTTCGGCTACTACATCCTCATGGGGCTCGGCTTGGCCTACGGCAAGCAGCAGATGATTCCGCCCGTGGTGGCCGGGTGGTTGCCCGACGTCGTCTTCTTCGTCCTCGGCTTGGTTTTGCTGCGCCGCATCCGCTAGACCGCTCCAGCGCAACCGCCGGAAACCCGTTGCGGCCCGGATTCGCTTCGTGTAGGATGCCCTTCAGAATTAGGCATTTCCCCAACGGCAGGAGGCACCCCATGGCCACGAAAATCACCCGCGAATTCCTCGAGAAGATTCCCAAGACCGATCTGCATCTCCACCTGGACGGCTCGCTGCGGATTTCCACCTTGATCGAGCTGGCCAAAGCCTCCCAGGTGCCCTTGCCGTCCGAGACGGAAGCCGGCTTGCAGGAACTGGTCTTCAAGGAGAAATACCAAGATCTCCCCGACTATCTGCGCGGCTTCGGCCTGACCTGCGCCGTGCTGCAGAATCCCGAGAACCTCGAGCGCGTGGCCTACGAACTCGCCCAGGACAACATCGCCGAAAACGTCCGCTACATCGAAGTGCGCTATGCCCCGCAGCTGCACGTCCGGCCCGGCTTCACCGTCGAACAAGTCATCGAATGCGTCCACCGCGGCCTCGAACGCGCCCAGAAGGAACACAACGCCTCCGCCGCGGTCCGGCAAGGCGGCGACATCCCCTTCCACTACGGCATCATCACCTGCGCTATGCGCTTCTTCAACCGCCACATGTCGGCCTACTACGCGCAGCTCTTCGACGTGATGCCCCATGCCCCCGCCGAGGAAGTCATGTCCGTCGCCTCCCTCGAAATGGCGCGTTCCGCCGCCGCCTTGGCCCACCAGAAGGGCATTCCCGTCGTCGGCTTCGATCTCGCCGGCGCCGAGGCGGGCTTCCCCGCCATCGACCACCGGGACGCCTACCAGTACGCGCACGTCCATTTCCTGAAGAAAACGGTGCACGCGGGCGAAGCCTACGGCCCCGAATCCATCTTCCAAGCCATCACCGAATGCCATGCCGACCGCCTGGGCCACGGCACGTGGCTGTTTGCCGCCGACAAGATCACGGATCCGTCAATCAAGGATCCCGAATACTACGTGAAGTGCCTCGTGGACTACGTCGCCACCCGCCGCATCACCCTCGAGGTCTGCCCGACCAGCAATCTCCAGACCATTCCCGCCATCCGCTCCGTGGCCGACCACCCCTTGCGCAAGATGCTGGACGCCAATCTGTCGGTTTCCATCAACACGGACAATCGATTGGTCTCCCGCACCAGCGTCACCCGCGAACTGGAACTGGTGTGCGAGCACTTGCCGGTCACGCCCGCCAAGCTGCGCAACATCATCCTGGCGGGATTCAAAGGCTCGTTTTTCGGCCCGTACGGCGAGAAGCGCGCGCTCGTCCGCCAGGTCATCAACCGCTATGACGCGCTCGAGAAACAGTATCTGGGCACCTCCGAGGCCTAGGCGGCCCATGCGGCGGCTCGGGCGGCGGATGGCTCTGGCGCTGGCCCTCGGCGGGCTGGCGCTGGCCGGAGGATGCTTTTCCCTCCGCCCCGCCGCGGACAACGCCGTCCTGCGCATCGGCGTCGTGGAGGATTCCCCCCCGCTGGTATTCCGCCACCGCGGCGAGTGGCGCGGCGTGGAGGCCGATCTCGGCCGCGCCTTGGCTGCGCGCCTCGGCCGGAAACCGAAATTCATCGCGTTCGCCCCCTCGCACCTGGATGCCGCCTTGCTCGACGGAAAAGTCGACGTGCTCATGGGCGGAACGACTCTTTCGGAAGAGCGCCGCGTCCAGATGGATTTCGCCGCGCCCTATCTCGTCGTCGGCCAGGCCGCGCTCATCCGCTCGCCCGACGTGCCGCGCTACAACACGGCCATCAAGATCCGTTCGGCCCGGGCCGCGGTGGGCGTAGTCGCCGGCGCGGCGGGCGACCGCTTCGTCTCCCGCTATTTCACCCAAGCCGCCCGCATCCCCTTCTCCGGCCCCGACGAGGCGGTCGCGGCCCTGCTCGAGAAGAAAATCGACTTGCTGGTCTACGATGCGCCCGCCGCGTGGTGGATCTCCTTGCGCCACGAGCCCGCGCTGGCCTTGGCGCCGGATCTCTTCGCCCGCGAAGAAGTCGCGTGGGCCTTCCGCCGCGGCAGCGTCGCGCTGCGCGAATCCGCCAACCAGGCGCTGGCGGATTGGCAAAAAGACGGCACGCTGGAAACCATCCTGCGCCGCTGGATTCCGTTTTCCAAGTAGCTCACCCGCATGCCCGTGGACGCCTCATTGCTCATCGTCGGCGCCGGCCCCGCCGGCCTCCTCGCCGCCCTAGCCGCCGCCCGCCGCCGATTGCCGGACGGCGTGCTCGTCGTGGACCGCATGCCCGCGCCCGGCGCCAAGCTCGCGGTCTGCGGCGGCGGCCACGGCAACCTGAGCCATGTGGCCACCGAATCGGAATTCGCCGCCGCGTTCGGACGCCTCGGCCGCTTCACGATCCCCGCCTTCCGGTCGCTCCCGCCCGAATCCCTTTGCGAACGGCTCGCGGAAATCGGCGTGGCCACCTTCGCGGACTCTGCCGGCCGCATCTATCCCCGCTCCCAGTCCGCCGCGAAAGTGCGCGAGGCCTTGTTCGACGCCGGCGCGCGCGCCGGCGTGAAATTCATCTTCGATCGCGAAATCCGGAATCTGGAGCCGCCGGCATCGCCGGATGCGCCCTGGACCGCCGATTCCTTCCGCGCCCGATCGGTCTTGCTGGCCGCCGGCGGACAATCCGCGCCCCGGCTCGGTTCCGACGGCTCCGGCTTCGCGCTGGCGAAAGCGCTGGGCTACGATCTCGTGCCGCCCGTGCCCGCCCTGACCTCGCTGCGCACCGCGGAAACCTGGCCCGCTACGCACAGCGGCCTCTCGCTGCCGGACGTCTCCCTCGCCATCGCCGAAAAACGCGGCGCCATCGAACGCGGTGAGATCCTGTTTACCCATCGGGGGATTTCGGGACCGGCCGTCCTCGATCTGTCCGGCCGCGTCGCGCGGCGGCTGCGGGCAGACGGCTCCGTTCCGATCCAATTGGATCTCGTGCATGGAAAGCCGGATTTCCACGCCCTCCGCCAAAAGGCCGGTACGTGCCTGATATTGACTTGGCTGGCCCGGCAACTGCCCCGCGCGCTCGCCAAAACGATTCTGGAACTGGCCGGAATTCCGCCCGAGCTGACCTTCTCCCGCCTTTCCGCCGCGCAGGAATACGAATTGGCGCGGCATCTCGTCGCCTTGCCCCTGACCATCTGCGGCACCGGCGGATTCGACGACAGCATGGCCACGTCTGGCGGCGTTTCTCTCAAGCAGATAAACCCCGACACCCTCGAAGGCCGCCTTACCCCGCGCCTCTATTTCGCGGGAGAAATCCTCGATCTCGATGGACCCACGGGTGGCTGGAATCTCCAGTGGGCCTTCTGCTCCGGCCATCTGGCAGGTTCCTCCGCAGTTTCCTGACCCGCCCCCTTCGTTGCCGGAGCGGCGGCTCGTTCAGGCCCCCCGTCGCTGAACGGGCGTTCCTATTCCTTTCCGACGCAAAGACTTGCCTTCATCTCCCGCAACGCTTTACTCTCCGGTTGTCCGATCCAGTCCGTGCGGACTGGACGGCAGCCCCATTGAATTGCGATTCTTCATTTTCATGCCGCGTTACCGGCCGAAACCTTCTGGGCTTCGCCACTCTTTTCATGGCCGCATGGTGCGCAGGATTTCTCCCCTCGGCGGAGGCCCGCGAGGTTCGCGTGGCGACCTACAACATCTTGGACGGAACGGGCGACGCCGGGAGCGTGGAATACCTGGCCCTTCAGGCGGTACTCGCCCGCATGGATGCGGACGTCGTTTGCTTCCAGGAACTGCGGGCGACGTCGTTCGCGGCGTGGTCGAATCTGGCCAGCGAGTTGGGCTATCCCTATGCCGCGATCAGCGGGAACGGCCCCTTTTCCGGCAGCCTGTACAGCGGATACTACAGCCGATACCCGATCCTGAGCACCTACAACGTGGATTCTCCGCCGGGCGCGGTCGAACTGACCCGCTTTCCTTTCCGCGCCGTCATCGACGTGCCGGACGCGCAGCGCCCGCTGGTGCTGTGGACCATGCACCACAAGTCCAGCGCCGACGGCATTGACAAGTTCCGGCGCGCCATCGAGGCCTATCGCATCGAACAGGACGTGAACGCCTATCTGGCGGAAAATCCAGATCACGTCGAATACGTGCTGACCGGGGACATGAACGACGACATCCGCGACAGCCAAACGCCGGCGCAGTACGCCAGCCAACCCACGGGGGCGCCGGGCGGCTTCGCGCTGGGCGCCGACATCGCGTTTCCCGTCGCCTACGCCACCTTCCCCGTCGATCGCTACGCCGCCGCCGGCGATGGATTCGTCCGCGTGCCCGCTTGCTGGGAGGGAACCGCGACGCCGATCACGCGGCCGGCATCTTCCCGCCAGCTCGATTACGTGTTTCTCAGCCCCGCGCTGGTGAACAGCCCCTTGGGCGCGCCGCAGGGCGAAGTCTATTATTCCGACTGGGATCTCGGCGGCGGCCTCCCCAAATGGGGCACACCGCTCCCCGGCGGAACCAGCGTCGCCGCTTCCGACCATTTGCCGATCTTCGTGGATATCCAGATGGCGGACTACAGCGCGGTGCTGCCGGGGGCCGGGTTCGTTTCCGCCGGCGAGGAGGGCGGCCCGTTCGAGCCGGAATCCCAGACCTTCACGCTCACCGAGACCAATGCGTTCGCCACGACCTGGAGCGTGGAAGCCGACGTGCCGTGGCTGTCCGTCGCCCCGGAAAGCCTCGTGCTGGAGCCGTTCACGCCGCAAGAAGTGGACATGTCCCTGAACGAAAACGCGGCGGCGCTGCCGCCCGGAGTCTACGCCGGAAGCATCCACTTCTGGAATGAAACCACGGACCTGCTGGAAACCCGCGCCGCCACGCTGACGATCCGCGATCCGCTCGCCGTCTGGCCGGAAGAAGGCCTAGCGGCCAGCGGCATCGTCGGTGGCCCGTTCGCCCCCGCGGAACAGATCTACGTCGTCACGAACAAGGGCGCCGGGAGCGTTTCCTTCTCGGCGACGGCCACGGAAAACTGGGTATCCGTCGTTCCCGCGAGTTGGACGCTGGCCGGCGGGGAGAGCGTCGCGGTGACGGTCGGCCTCAACGCCAACGCGAACGATCTGCCGATCGGAAATTTCACCGACTCGGTCGTCTTCTCGAACCAGATGACCGGCTTGGTCCACCCACGTCCGGTATCCTTGGCCATCGCCGGGACGTTGTGCGACGCGGTGGATTGCTGCGACCTCGTCTGGACCACCGGCGGCGACGCCCTCTGGCACCATCAAACCACGAACACGTCCGACGGCACCGATGCCGCCCGGAGCGGTCTCCTCGCGTCCAGCCAGCAAACCTGGATGGAAACCGTCGTGACGGGCCCCGTCCAGGTCGGATTCCGCTGGCAGGTGTCTTCGCGCACCAACACGCATCTGCTGCGCTTCCTGGACAACGGCGGCGCGCGCGGCCAGATTTCCGGCGAAGTCCCATGGACTCTCCAAACCTATGAAATCGCCGCCGGCATCCACACCTTGCGCTGGGCTTATGCAACCTCGTCCACGGCGCCGCTGGGCGCCAACGCGGGCGGGGTGGACCAGGTCACCCTCGACTATCTCGCGGTGGCGCCCGCGACCGTCTGGTACGCTTCCGGAGAGCCCGGCGGTCCGTTTTCGCCCGCCGCGCGCACCTACGTCGTCACCAACTCCGGTTCGGAATCCTTGAGCTGGTCGGCCGCACCCGACGTCGGCTGGATTCTTCCGGCGTCCGCCGTCGGCGAATTGGCCCCCGGCGCCAGCGCCTCGGTCGTGTTCTCCCTGGACACCAACGCCACCCCGCCCGCGCAGGGCATCTATCCGGCCAACCTCGTTTTCTCCAATCAAACGACCGGCATCGTTCTGGAGCGCCCCGCGGTGCTCTCCACGATGGGCGCGCTGTGCGAAGCCATCGAAGGCTGCGATTTCGTCTGGACCACCGGCGGCAACACCAATTGGTTCCGCCAAACCACCAACACCGCCGACGGCGTCGATGCGGCGCAAAGCGGCCGCATCGGCTCCAGCCAGCAAACCTGGATCGAAACCACCGTGACCGGCCCCGCCGTGCTCCGCTTCCAATGGCGCGTTTCTTCGCGCACCAACTCGCACCTCTTGCGTTTCCAGATCGATGGCACCAACCAAGCGTCGATCAGCGGCCTCACGCCGTGGATGCAACGGACGCAGGCGATCGCCGCCGGCACCCGCGTGCTCCGGTGGGTGTTCACGAACAGCTCCACGGCCGGGCAGAACGCCAATGCCGGCTGGCTGGACCAGGTTTCGCTGGATACCTTGGTCGTTGCGCCGTCCAACGCCTGGTACGCCTCCGGGCCGGCGTGCGGGCCTTTCGTGCCCGACGTGCGGAACTATGTCCTCACCAATTCCGGCGCCGCCCCCCTCGCCTGGACCGCCGCAGCCAACGTCGCCTGGCTCGACGTCGCCCCGGCCGCCGGCGATTTGCCGCCAGGCGCCGCCTGCGAAGTCGAAGTCGCCCTCAACGCCGACGCCGGCCTCTTGCCGGCAGGCCTCCAGTCCGGCATGATCGTCTTTTCGAACCAAACGGCCGGCGGAACCAGCGCATGCGCTGCCCTGCTGGACACCCGCGGCAGCTTGTGCGAAGCCCTCGATTTCTGCGCGCTCGACTGGAGCGCAGGTGGCCACGCCCCGTGGTTCTTCCAGACCGTCCACGCGACCGACGGCGTAGATGCCGCCCAAAGCGGCGCATTGACCACCAACCAGCAGTCCTGGCTGGAAACCGCCATCGACGGACCCGTGCAGATCGCGTTCCATTGGCGGGTTTCGTCGCTCGCCAACTCGCATTTCCTGCGCTTCTGGGTCGACGGCACGGCGCAAGGCCTGCTGTCCGGCGAAACCGGCTGGTCGCGGCGCACCTACGAAGTGCCCCCCGGCCGCCACGTTTTGCGCTGGACCTTCACGAACAACACCGCGGCCGCCGCCTTCTCCAACGCCGCCTGGCTCGACCAGGTTTCGCTCGATTATCTGTCGGTCCTGCCCATGGACATCTGGACCAACGTCGGCCCGCCCGGCGGCCCCTTCGCCCCCGGCACCCGCACCTACGTGTTGACCAATTCGGGAAGCGAAACCCTTTCCTGGTCCGCCACGCCCAGCACCAACTGGGTCACCGTCGATCCCGCTGCCGGCGAAATCGAGCCGGGCGAAGGCGTCGCCATCGAGATGACGATCAACACCAACGCCAACGCGTTCGGACTGGGCACCCGTTCGGCCGCCATCGCCTTCTCGAACCTGACCACCGGGTTCTCCTTCCAGCGGGCGATCAGCCTGACGGTCCAGGATTCCCTCCAGATCACGCCGGCATCCGTCTCCCACACGGGTTTCGTCGGCGGCCCCTACAGCCCCGCCACGCGCACCTATGTCCTCTCCAACGGCAGTCCCGACGCCCTGACTTGGTCCGTTCTCGTCCGTACGAACTGGGTCACGCCCGAACCCACCGCCGGCCTCCTCGATTCCGGCACCACCCAAACCGTGGTCATCTCCTTCAACGATCAGACGGACGCGCGTCCCGCCGGTTTCCACACCGCTCGCTTAACGTTCACCAACGAAACCAGCGGATTGGTTCAGGAGCGCTACCTCTACCTGACCTTGCAGGAACCGCTCGCCGTATCGGGCTCGGTCTGGACGGCCTCCGGCCTCGTCGGCGGGCCCTTCGCGCCGACTTCCGCCGTCTACGTCCTCACCAACCGCAGTCCGGTTGCCCAATCCTGGACGGCGACATCCGGCGCGGATTGGATCACGCTCAACTCCGCCGGCGGTACCCTCGCCAGCAATTCCGCCGTGGCCGTCTCGGCGCAGCTCAACGATCAGGGGCTGTCGCTCCCCGCCGGCTTCTACTCCGCCTCGTTGATCTTCTCCAACCAGACGCAAGGTTCCGTCATAACCCAGACGGTCTCGCTCGCCGTCGGCATTGAATTCTGCGATGCCGTCGAGGCCTGCGGCTCGAGCTGGACCTTCGGCGGCACCGCTCCATGGCTCTACCAGACCAACGTCGCGCAAGACGGCCTCGACGCCGCCGCCAGCGGCGCCATCACCAACAGCCAGGAATCCTGGATGCAAACGGAAGTCACCGGTCCGGGCACCCTCTCCTTCTGGTGGAAGGTCAGTTCGGAGACCGGCTACGATTATCTGGAATTCTGGATCGACGGCATCCTGACCAACCGCATTTCCGGCGAAGTGGACTGGCAGCACCAGATCTTCGATCTCGCTTCCGGCGCCCACGTGCTCCGCTGGCGCTACGCGGACGACAGCAGCTACGCCGGCGGCAGCGACCGCGGCTGGGTCGATCTCGTCGCCTGGTCCGGCACGCGCACCGCCATGGGCGTGCCCGTGGCCTGGTACCAGCGTTTTGGCCTCGCGCCAGGCGCTGAAGAGACCTGGGACGATCTCGATTGGCGGGCCGCCGCGTCCGGCGATCCCAACTGGTTCCAGTACGTCGCGGGACTTACGCCCACCAACTCCGCCGATGCCTTCCGGATCCTGGACATCCAGCAAGTGTCCGACCAGCCCACGCGCCTCGAATGGTGGGGCGGCACCAACGGCCCCGCCGCGCCCTACGTCGTCCAGAGCGCCCCCGTCCTGGATCCGTCCGCCTGGGAATCCGTCGGCGCCAGCCCCCGCGCGGCCGGCCTGAACGTCTGGACCAACGCGCCCCCCGCCGGCGGCGCGCGCTACTACCGCATTCTCGCCGAACCCGACTGACGCCCCCGTTTTACGTAGCACGTAAAAACGCTGCCCGGGAATTACGTAGCACGTAAAATGTGGGCGGGAGGCCCGTCTTGACCATCTTTCGCCATCGGCGTAGCCTGTTTCCATGACCGAGACGCGCTTTTTCGGGGCCTACGAGTGGAAATCGGCCGGCATCGCCGCGTTCCTGGCCTTCGTCGTTTTCCGCGCCACCTTGGCGCCGACGGTCACGCTGGAATATTCCGGCGCGCTGATCGTGGCGGCCGACCATCTGGGCGTCGCCCGGCCGCCGGGCTTTCCCGTCTGGACGCTGCTGGCCAAGGGCTTCATCGTGCTGCTCCCGGCCGCGTCGTACCACGGCCATCCCAATCCCGCCTGGGCGGTGAATTGGATGTCCGCGTTCTTCGGCGCTTTGGCGTGCGGACTGCTGGCCGGCTTGGCCTGCCGCCTGGCGCGCTCGGCCGGATCGTCCGGCGCGCTCGGCGCCGTTTCCGGCATCGCCGCGGGATTGCTGTTCGCGATTTCGCCGACGATGTGGTCGCAGTCTGTCATCGCCGAAACCCACGCCTTGACTAACTTCTATTTTCTCGCGCTGCTGGCGCTCGCGCTGCGCTGGATCGAATTCACGGACCGGAAGTCGCCCTACCTCCTCGCCTTCCTCGCCGGCCTGGGGCTCGCCGTTTCGCCGCTGCTGATCGTGTTCCTGCCGGTGCTGCTGCTGGCTGCCGCGCTCACGTCGCTCAAGGATTTCGCGCGCCTTTCCGCCGCCGCGCTGCTGTTTGGCGGATTTCTCTTCGCTGAATTCAAGTGGGGAAGCCTGCGGCCGGCGACCGGCGCCGCGGGGCTGGGCCTCGCGCTGGGGCTGGTGGCGGTCTTGGCCGTGCCCCGCGCCACGCGCCCCGTCGCGGGACTGCTGCTGCTCCTGCTCGCCGGTTTGATCCCCTACGTCTATCTGCCGCTGGCCTCCGACCACAATCCGCCGATGAACATGGGCTACGCCCGCACGTGGGAGGGCTTCTGGCATGTCGTGAGCCGCGGCCAGTACGAGGCGCTGGTTCCGCTGGATCCGTTCGCACACCCCGGAATTTTCCTCCGCGATCTGGCCTGGTACGGCCGGCTGCTGACCGCGCAATTCGCCGCGCCGCTCGCCGCTCTCGCGCTGGTGCCGGTCGTGGCCCTGCGGCGCCTGGACCGCCGCGCGCAGGCCGCGCTCCTGCTCGTGCTCGGCGCCTGGTTTTGCTTCACCGTCGTCGTGATCGTCGGCGCCAATCCCCAGATGGACGTCCAGAACACCTGGGTGGCGCGCACGCTGTTCCTGCCCTCGTTCGCGCTTGTCGCCTTGCTGATCGGCACCGGATGCGCCATCTTTTGGAATGGGATCGCCGGATGGACGTTGCGGCACAAAGCTGCGATCCGCGGCCCCGAGGAGTCCTGACATGACCCACGTCTACGTGCACGGCTACGACCCGCGCGAAAACCTGCGCCTGCAAGACCAGGCGGCCACGCTCGTGGACCTGCTGCATGCCGACACCGCCTTTCCCGCCGGCAGCCGCGTCCTTGAAGCCGGCTGCGGCGTCGGCGCCCAAACCGTCATCCTCGCCGCCCATAGCCCGGGAGCGGACATCGTGTCCATCGACATCTCCGAGACCTCCGTCGCCCAGGCCCGCCGGGCCGTCGCCGCCGCCGGTTTCACGAATGTGACACTGCAACAGGCCGACATCTTTCAACTGCCCTTCGCGCCTGAGTCTTTCGACCACGTCTTCCTGTGCTTCGTGCTCGAGCACCTGGCGCAGCCCGTCGAGGCGCTGAAAAAGCTGCTCGCCGTCCTGAAGCCCGGCGGCACCTTGACGGCCATCGAGGGCGACCACGGCTCCACGTTCTTCCATCCGGACAGTGCTGCCGCCCATCGCGCCATCCGTTGCCAGGTGGAGCTGCAGGCGCGCGCCGGCGGCAACGCCCTCATCGGGCGCCAGCTTTACCCCCTGCTGCGCGACGCCGGCCTGGACGACGTCCGCGTCTCGCCCCGGATGGTCTACGTCGATGCCAGCCGCCCGGGCCTCGTCGACGGCTTCACGAAGAAAACATTCACCGCCATGATCGAAGGGGTCCGCGCCCCCGCCCTCGCCGCCGGTTTGGCGACGGTTGCCGACTTCGATCAAGGCGTCGCCGATCTCCATCGCGCCGCCGAGGCCGACGGCGTTTTCTGCTACACCTTCTTCAAAGCCACGGCCGTCAAAAAGCCGCGCACGAATTGATCAACGGAAAGAAAGCAAATGACGACGACCCAAGACAAGGCCAAACGCGAAGTGTGGGAGACGCTCCGGCAATTGAACGATTGCTGGACGAAGGCGGACGGAAAGGATCTCGTCCACTACTTCCATGAGAGGATGGTGGCCGTCACGCCCACCGACCGCCTGCGGCGGGAAGGCCGGGACGCCTGCGTGGCGGGTTGGGTCGGATTTGCCGCCCACGCCAAGATCCACCGCTGGCAGGAAAACGATCCTAAAATCGACCTCTTTGGCGATACGGCCATCGTGTCGTACTATTTCGATATGTCGTTCGACATGGGCGGACAAACCATCCAGATGGGCGGGCGCGATTTGTTCACGTTCGTGAAGGAAAAAGGCAAATGGTGGGCGGTCGCCGACCAATTCTCGCCCTATCCGCCGGAATAGGGCATTCTTGCCGGATCAAAGGAGATCGCGCATGAGCGTTTCAACCGCATTCCAGACTTTTCTTTCCGAAGCGCCGGAACAAGCCAAAGCCTGGATGGGCGCCGTGCAGGGGCTCGACCAGGCTAGCGCCCTCGACAAGAAAACAGAGGAACTCGCCTATCTCGCCGTTCTGTCCGCCTTGCGCCTGACATCCGGCATTCCGTTCCACGTCGCATCCGCCAAGCAACGGGGCGCGACGCGCGCGGAAATCCTGAGCGCCGTACTGGTGGGCCTGCCGGCGGCGGGCATGGCGGTCATTCAGTCGCTGCCGGTCGCCCTGGACGCCTTCGACGGAAAAGACCGCTAACGGTCGTTCTCGCGATGGTTCCCATCACCAATCCGAAATTGATCGGCCTCGAGCCGCGCTGGGCGCCGTTCCGGGGCGTGTCGCTCGTGTTTGATCCGCCGGACGACGATGCGCTGCTGTGCGCCTTGCGCGCCGGCGTGGCGGCGTTGAGCCGCGATTCCCTGATCACGGAGCATTACCTCCGCCCGCTGCCGCCGGCGTCCTACCACGTCACGGTCTGGGACGGCGTCAACGACGGCAAGTTGCCGGAAGTCGTTCCCGAATTCCGCGCCGAATGGGAACGCTTTCTGCAGGCCATTCCCACCGAATCCTTCCCGGACCATCTGTTCCGCGAAGTCCGGAATTCCGAACTGGTTGCCTGTCCGGACTGGAATCTCCGCCTGCGCTGCGCGCGGATCGAGAACTGGAGCGACATCTCGCTGGTGGCGCATCTCGAACCGAGCGACGACGCCTCCGCCGAACGCCTGCGCCGGATCCGGATCGCGCGCGAGGCCCTGACCGAAGCCTTCGGGAACAAATTCGGCGTGCGGCCCCATCCGGACTATACCCCGCACGTCACGCTGGGCTATTTCGCCAACGCCGGTCTCGCCGCGTCGTCCGCCCCCGCCGTCGCCCGCTGGAACGCCGCCCTGATGCGGAAAACGGCGGATCTCGTGCTTGGGCTCCGGCGCGTGCATCTCTCCGCGTTTTCCGACATGACGAGTTTCGGGTCGGGCCCGAAGTAGCCGCTATTTCCGGACGCGGAGCCGGTAAAAGCCATTGGAGTCCGGCGCATAGACGTTGGTGGCCAAATCCGTCGCCAGCGGTTGGAACGGCTGCAGCAAGTCGGGAGTGAACCACACGTCGTAGACGCGGTTCGACGAGATGGCCCAGCGCAACGCCACCGGCGGGCCGGTTGGATCCGTCATCGCAAAGAGCGAACCGGCCTCGAGGGGATGAGTCCCTGCGGTCTCTTCCGCGGCGTTGTCGTAGCCGTCGCCGTCGGTGTCCTCGTCCGCCGCCGGGCCCTCCGGCGTGCCGAAATGTTCCTGCCTCCACGCGTTGGGAATGCCGTCGCCCCGCAGGTCGGCATGCGGCAGATTCACCCGCTGCGGACGCACGTTCACGGTGTTGAAGGCGTACTGGCGGTACTCGTCGCGCTCGCCCCAGGCCCGCTCGCCCAGCACGGTCCGCGACAGATAGCGGT
>CAZECJ010000049.1:0-19831 GCA_964510645.1 uncultured Verrucomicrobiota bacterium
GCCCAGCGCGGGAAGGCGCCGCCGCTGCCGGAGAGGGTTTCCGCGTGGCGGTTGCCATCGGTGTAGAGCAGGCCGATCCCCAGCCGGAGATAATAGTAGGCGTGCTGCAGCTCCTTGCGGTCCACGTAGTCGTTGTCGTGGCTCTGCGCGTGCATGACGCCCACGCCGGGGGCGAAGCCGCCCGCGCCGGCGTTGTCGTAGCCCCACAAATCGCCGGCGCTGAAGCGCCAGTTGAGCTGGTTGCGCAGGTCGTTGTCCACCAGCCGCATGCCGGCGGAGACGTAGCCGTCGTAGCCCGGCGGCTGGCCGAGGTGCTCGCCGAACAAGATGGCGTCGTCGCGCGGCACTTCCGTGTTGAAGTTGCTGTTGCGGTGGTTGTCCCAATCGCTGTAGCCGTGCGTCATGTTGAATTGCCATTGGATCTGGCCGAGGTAGCCGGCATCGCTGTCGTCGTCGCCGAAGGCGCCGAAGAAGTAATCCGGCACGTGCTTGACGGCATCGAGGCGGAACCCGTCGGCCTTGGTGGTTTCCATCATCCAGCGCGCGTTGCGGCACAGGTAGGCGCCGACGTCTTCCTTGTAGAAGTCCGGATTCGCCGCGATCACGCCCGCCGTGATCGACGTGCTGTTGAAGCCGACCCAGCCGAGCGTCGGATGCCAGTCGTAGAACTCGGGATGGTCCGGATGGCGCACGATGGAGGGCTTGTCGTGCCAGCTCCCTTCGGTCGCGCCGAAGTTCTGGTTGGGCGTTTCGTGGGCGATGTCCAGCAGATCCGAGAGCCCCAGATGCATCACCTGCCAGGCGTCCTGCCAATCGCGGGTGTTGTCCCATTTGCGGTAGAACCCGTCGGAAGTGGTGCGCAGGTGGAAATCTTCGGCGACCATGCCGGGGAAGACGTCCGTCGGCGTGGTTTCGTTGTAGCCCGGCACGTCGTAGGCGCGGTGGTTCATGATGTTGTCGAAGTAGACGCGGATGCCGAAGCGGTGGCAGAGCTCAACCAAGTTGTGCAGGTCCGCCTTGGTGCCGTAGCGCGTGGAAATCGTTCCGCGCTGGTCGCGGCTGCCCAGATCGAACGGGTCGAACAGATCGTAGCCCACCGAATACCCGCCGTTCGCCTTCGCCGGCGGCGGCAGCCACAGCGACGAATATCCCGCCTCCGCCAACTCCGGCACCTTCTCGGCGATTTCATTCCAACTGGCGTTGAAGTATTGCAGCATGGCCTCGCCCTGCGCGAGGGCCGGAAGCAGAATGCCCGCCAGGCAAAGTCCGGAAAGTTTCCGCATCCATCCCCGCCGTGAAACAAGACCTGATTTCATCTGTGCACTCCTCAACGCGCTTCCATCGCCGACGAAAACCGGACACCTCAAGACACATGCCCATTCCGTATTCTCGATTAACATACGTCTAACGGAGAAACACCTCAACGCAAAAACGCTTCACTTGGCGGAAAATCCTTGGCCGCCCCGGACCCGATCTGCGTTTCGCTTCTTTTGACCTTGTGCGCACCCCTTCATTCCCATATATTACTAACAGATCATCCGAAAAGGATGGTGTTATCATGCGTAAAATTGTTTTACGAAGTTTAGCGTTATGCCTACTGGTGGCCTTATGCGCAGGGGCTTATGTCGGTTGGCGAGCCTTTGGCATCTACCAGACGGCCTATGGGGGATTCCAGCATCTTCGCTACCTCCTTGAATCCGGCGAAACCCTGGAAGGGGTGCCCGCCGACGACGTCTTGTCCGACAACTACCTGCTTTCCCTGTTCGGCGACAACCCGGAATTGGTTGAACGGCTGAAAACCGTCGTCGATCTCGGGATGGCGACCGATGCCAACCTCAAACTCGGCAACGTTTCGGTCATGGTCGTCACCTATCGCAAAGGCGAAGGAGACAAGATCTTCGATGCCGCCATCTATGCCGTGGGGGGGTTCCCCGAACCGAAAAGCAAGCGGCTCGGGTTCCACTCCACCGGCTATTTCCGCGAAGAAGTCGACCTCGACCTCTGGGTTTCCGGCAACGCCATGATGAATCTTCTGGGCCGCGACATCATCGTTTTCTGCGAGCAGGACAAAGCCGAAGCCCACATGGCCCTGCTGTACGACCTGCTGAATGGCGGCATCCTGCCCTTGGCCCAACGCGTCGTGGAGGCCCCCATCCATTACGCCATCGTATTCCCCGATCCCAAGGAACTCGCCCCGCCCAATCTCCGCAACAGCCTTCAGACCGTCATTGTCAAAGGCGAAATGTCGGCCGACGCCGGCAAAACCGAATTGATGCTGGTCAGCCCCTCCGCCATGGCCGCCTTCCAAGTCCATACGATCGTCAAGGACATGCGCAAATTGGCGGCCATCACCTTCCACGACAAATTCGGCGGCTATATCAAGGAAATGCCCTGGGGCAAGATGAACGACGTCTGGTGGGCCGTGGAATACAGCGAATTGATCTCCTCTCTCCAACTGCTTCAAGACCAGGTCCTGGTCATTGCCCGGGCTGAGTACGGCCGTTTCAAGAACAACGCCATCCTGAAGACCGTCGAGCGCGCCGGTCGCGACCTCGCCATGCAGAAATCTTTCCTCCTCGCCGGCGATCTTCCCTGGGAATTCGCCTATCGCGACATGGAAAATCCGTCTGGCGGCTATTGGAGCGAGGAGCATCGCTGGGGAAACGAATGGCCGCTGGGCGACGAAGGCATTCAAACCCCCGGATCGATTGCCGCCGCCGCCGAACGCGAACGCATTCGCGCCGAACAGGAGGCCGCTCGCCTGGCCGCCACGGAAGCCGCGCGCTTGTCCGCGCAGGAAGCCGCCGAACGCAAACGCCTCGAAAAAGAAACTCCCCCGCCACCGGCCACCACCCCCACCCCCGTACAAAGCATCTGACTTTCATGATTTTCCCCCGCCTGCCTTCCGCCAGCCGCCTGACCGTTCTTGTTCTCGTCGGGCTCCTGCTATGCGTCGGAACGGCCGGCGCCCGGGACTTTTCCGTCCGCCTCCTCTCCGACCCGCAGGGCAACGCTCGCCAGCCCACCATCAGCGAAACCGGCCTCGTCGCCTGGCAGGGCTATTCCGCCCATGAAAGCACGGTTTCCTTGGCGCCGCGCCCCGACGTCATGGCCAGCGCCCCGGGCACCATGCGCGCGGACATCTATCTGTGGAAGGATGGGCAGGTGCAAAACGTCACCGCCGAAGACGTCCGCATCACCGGGCGCAGCCAGCAACCGATGGCCGTCGGAGATTCCGTCCTTTTCCTCGCGTGGTTCAAGGACGACGCGACGGGCGGCTATCCGTTCACGCTCAGCACCCCGGAAAAAACCGACGAGATGAAACAGATGGAAGCCGACTATCCGACCCTTTTCGAACCACCGGAAGCCGCCTTTCTGACCGAACTCAAGGCGACGGACACCAACGCCCTGCCGGAACCCGCTCCACCGGTTGAAACCAACGTCATTTCCGACAACACCCAGCGCCAGATGTGGCGCGGCTCCGGAAAAGCCGGCGACGTCGCCGTGTACCGGCCCGGCCGCGGAGTCGAGCGCATTTCTCCCGGCACCCGGCACTTCTGCTCCCCCGTCATGTCCGAAGCCGGCATCGCCTTCCAGTGCGCCCGGGGCTGGCCCTACGGCTACGAGATGTTGGCTTGGCATCCGGGCGCAACCAACCTCGTGCAGATTTCCACCAACTATTTCTACGTGCTCAACCCCGACGTCCACGGCAACGAACTCGTCTTCCAAGGCTGGGACGGCGACGACTACGAAATCTTCCTCTACCGTTTCGATGCCGGCCAACTCGAACAGATCACCAACAACCAGTTCGACGACATCGCCCCCGTCGTCTGGAACGGCCGCGTGGCTTGGATCGCCCACCCGACCGTGGCTTCCGAGATCTTCTATCTGGCCGACGGCGTCATCCGGAAAATCAGCGAAGGCACCGCCGACAATGCCGCCCCTTCCATCTGGGACGGCAAAGTGGTTTGGCAAGGCTACGACGACACCGATCTGGAGATCTACTACTTCAACGGCCGCCGAACCATCAAGCTCACCAGCAACACGTGGGACGACATGTCCCCCAAGATCCGCGACGGCCTCATCGCCTGGATGAGCTACGTGGACAACTGGGACGCCGAAATCATGGCCTTCGACCTGAGCGACAACATCGCCGTGCAACTGACCAACAACGAATTCGAAGACGCCTTCCCCCAAACCGCTTCCGAACGGATCGTGTGGCAGGCCACGGGCACCGAAGGCGCCACCATCCAGATGGCCGAGCCACAGTCCCCCCGCCAGGCGCCCGTCAATTGACCTCGATCAAACTCGATCAACGGGTTTGACAACTCTTCGCCCTTCCCGTACAGTCCTCGCGCGATTTGATTCTGGCGGGATAGCTCAGTTGGCAGAGCGGAGGACTCATAAGCCTTAGGTCAAGGGTTCGACTCCCTTTCCCGCCACCATTCGCCACGTCCGCATTCCATGGCGCCTTTCTCCACGGGGGAGACGCGCGGGCATGCCCCATCGGCCCGCGACGTTCCGTCGCCCCGGCCCACGCCAGAAAACCGTCCGCGCTCTACAACAAGCGCTGTCCTTCGTACGGCAACGCCACGGGCGGAGGCGGCGGCTGCGGCGGCACGGTCTTGCCGCCGCCCGGCGCACCGGCCACCGTCTGCATGGCGAGGTTGTAGGCGTTCCCGAAGACGTTGGCGCCGTCCATGCCGGCCACCTCGATGATCGCGCGCTGAAGGGCAGACAGGAGCGAGGGATCCATGCTGGCCGTTGGACTGGCCGCAATGAATTTGGCGAACGAAATGGCCAGATCTTTCCATTTGTCGCGCGGCATGGACATGAAGAGGTAGCCCACGACCGAGGTGGCGCGGCTGTCGCGTTCCTTGATGTCCAAATCGAGTTTCACGACCTGGATGACGACGTCCTTCGCGACTTCCGCCGACTGATCAATCGAGGCGTCCTTCAGCAATTCGACCACCTTGGACACGTCTTCCGCGGCCGCCTTGAGTTCCGCCCGGGTCGGCGGGTCAAACGCCGCCTGCGCATTCCATGCCGCCAGAACCGCCAGCAGCACCGCCCCTTTGATTTTCGCGTTCATGGTCGTCTCCTAATAGCGGACGTTCGCGCCCAAGATGATCCGCTGGTCCTCGTAATCCACGAAATCGAAATTGGAATCCACCTTGTCATAGGTCGCCTCGAGATAGATTCGCAGAAAACCGCCCCCGGGAGCCAAATAGTCGATGCGGGCGTGCCCCTCCATGCGCTTATCGAAGCGGTCCTTGGTCACGCCTTGATGCGTCACGGGGTCCAGATAATCGTCTTCTCGATACACGCCGCGCACGGAAAAGATCAAGCTGGGCTTCCAGCGATATCCAAACCCCGCCCACCCGCTGATGAATTGAAGTCCGTTTTCCTCGTAGAAGGAGGAGAATTGGGTCCCGTTGAATCCGCCGCAGCGGAAGGTGAGCTTTTCGGTGATGAACCAATCCGCCGACGCCGCGAAGTTGAAGGTGACGTCGGATTCACTTTCCGTTTCCGTGGGCCGTTCATAGCGCTCCAAGCCCCCGCCCGCCGTATAGGCCAGCTTTTCGGTCCCCTGCGTTTTCAAGCCGACGCGGATCGTGGTCAACTCGGCCGGATCTTCCGTCTCTTCCTGGTATTGGAGGCCCTCACGCAACGTCAGGAAGGCGTCCGTCTTGTCGGTGAGGCCCAATGCGCCGTCCAACTGCCAGATGTGCCCATCCAGATCCAAGCCGTAGGGAACCCCCAGATCTTTGGGATCCAACCGATCATGCGTCAGATTCTCGTACATCACCCCGGAATAGCGGTATGACAACGCCAGTTCCAGTTTGTCCGTCATGCGCCTGGAGAGCGACGCGCCCAGCTGATGGATCTCGCGCTCCAGATCCAGCGTGTTGCTGTCTTCCACCATTTCCCCGGACAGAACGGAAGATTCGATGTCCGAGGCATGCCGATCGTTGTCGTCGAGAGACCGATAGGCCTGGATGAGTTCCAGCAACGACTTCCGGCCATTGCCGATCCGCAGGGTGACGTTGTCTCCGTAGGTGGTGAAATTCCGGTTCTTCTCTTGGTTGTATTCCCGTTCGGAATAGAACAAATTGCCCCGAACGGAAAAGAGATTCGTATCCGCCGACGAGCCGAACCGAAGCCCCAATTCCGGTTCAAAATAGATGTCGTCGATGGCGTTGGTGTAGTCCTTGTAGACGTTCGAGTCGTGGGTAAGATTCAATTCCAGATGCGGGCTGAACACCCAGGAGGCGATATTGATGCCGTTGCCGGGGCCACCCCAAGCGGAAGCCGACAGGCATAAAAGAGCACACGCCCCTAACCTGCGCACGGCTTGTGTACATAGACGCATCCCATCATTTGACATTCTGCGACGGCATCTGTCAACCATTGGATCGTTAGGTTTTTGCTATGGCTGCTATCAGCTGGAGTTCATCGTATTGCATGCAAAGCGAACAGCTTGGAATAGCCCCCGTCCGCTTGCACCAGTTCGTCGTGGCTCCCCTCTTCCACGAGGCTCCCTTCCGACAACATCAGGATCCGATCCGCCATCCGAACCGTCGAGAGCCGATGGCTGACGACGAGGACGGTTTTTCCCCGGAATCCGCTAGCGACCGATCCCAGCAAATCCCGCTCCGCTTTCGCGTCCAAGGAACTGGTGGGCTCATCCAACATCAGGATGGGAGCTGGCCGCAGGAATCCCCGGGCCAAGGCGATCCGTTGCCACTGTCCTTCGCTCAGTTCCGAGCCATTCTTGAACAGTCGTCCGAGCGGGGTTTGCTCTCTCTGGGGCAAGCGCTCGATCACGGAAAGGGCTCCGGCTCGGTTGACCGCTTCGGCAATCCGAGGATCGCCCGGCGGAACGGCGATGTTGCCCATGCGGACGTTCTCTTCGGCGGTCATTTGATAACGGACGAAATCCTGGAACAAAACGCTGAACAGGCCGCGCAGATCTTCCAGCGCAAACTCGCGGATGTCGATTCCTTCCAGGAGGATTCTGCCTTCGGTTGGATCGTACAGGCGGCACAGCAATTTCACGAGCGTCGTCTTGCCGGAACCGTTTTCCCCCACCAGCGCGACATGCTCCCCCGCCCGGATTTCCATCGTGACGTCTTTCAACGCATCGGTCGCGCACCCTGGATATCGGAACGTGACATGCTCCAGCCGAAACCCCTGCTCGATCCGGCGCGGCACCGGCTTCGGAACCGGCGGCGATGGAACCCGCTGGGGCAATGCAAGAAAATCGTAGAAATGGGCAATGAACAGCGAATCTTCGTACAACGCGGCCAAGCTGCCCAAAACCGATGAAAAGGCCGCCTTCCCCTTTTGAAAGCCGCCAAAAAGCAACGCCAGATCTCCCAGCGTCATCGCGTTGCCGGCCATCCGCGAATAGATGAGTCCCATGCCGGCGAGGATGACGACGGCCGATAGGACATCGGCGGCGATCTCTATTCCGGCGCGGCGCCGCACGAAATCCCATCGGCTCCGGCGAAGACGGCGCCGCAGGGCGGCGAACTGCCGGCGCAATTCTCCACCGGTACCCAGCAGGCGGATTTCCTTCGCGAACGGAAACGACGTCAGCAACACGTGCAGATAGCCCGCCTGCCGTTCCGACTCGCTTTGTCGAATCCGCCAACCATGCCACCGGCGCGAGTTCCAGATCCGCGCCAAGGAGCCCGGCACCGCCGCCAGCAGCAACAGGGGCAGCAGAAATCCTTGCGACATTCCCAGCACGCCGATCACCGACCCCAGCACCAGCACGCCGCTCCCCAATTGCGTCAGGTTCCGCACGATGCTCACGGGCCGCGACATGGCCTCCGACTGCGCCAGGCGCATTTGGTTGTGATAGGCCGACGTCTCGTAGTAGGCGAGATCGATTTCCGATGATTTTTTCTGCAGGGCCTCTTGGACATGGTCCGAAACCGCCTCGGCTTGCGCCTCGGCCACCACGCTCGACCCGGCGCGGAAGATCCAGCCGGCCACCGCCACGCCCACTACCCAAGGCAACAGCGAGATCATCGGAATCGGATCTTTGTCTCCCGGCGCTTGCGCGAGAAACGCGCCGACCGCATCGACCACCTGCCGCGTCAGGTAGAGCGAAACGATGGGCAACAACCCTTGCGCCACGACCGCCGCGCCTTGCAACACCGTCCATTTGCGCGCGCTCGCCCAGACCAAGCCCACCGCCTGGCACAGATGCCGCAATCGTTTTCCCTCCGTTTTCATGCGCCCTTCGCTTTGTGCGCCACGTTCTTATCCGCCGTGCGGACCGTCAACCGGCGATGCCGTCCTTTTCGCACCAGCAGATCCCACGCCAGACGCCCGGGGCGCATCAGCGCATGCAGGGGCTGCAGAACGCCGGGCAACGGCCAGGCGGAGAGTTCGAAGGCGCCCGGCACGAACAACAGGCGCGACAGAAAACGGAAACGGTCGCGAAACCGTTCCCGGGTCTGGAGCGCAAACCATGTCTGCCGACCGATGAACGAATGGCGCGGAGCCAACGCGCGCAGCCGATCTGCCGCCCGCCGCGCGAGGCGCCGCGCAACCGGGTCCTGCCTCTCCCCCTCCCGGAAGGCCGGCGGCAGGTCGCAGCCCAACAGCTCCTCTGCCAGGCCGGATCCGACGAGCACGCTTCTCCGTTGCCCTAGGCGCGCCGCCGCGCCGAGAAATCCCCCCCAATCCCGGTCCGCATATTTCACCAGCAAGGCGCCCACGTCGGCCACCGACGACAGTTTGAACCACATGTCGTTGGCGCCATCCAGACAGACCGCCAGCAACATGGCCTCGGGACCGGGGGCCGCCAGAGACCGTTTTTCGTCGATCGGAATCCGCTGGCAGGCCACCGCCATGAACTCGGCGGACGCCGGGCCGGTCAAGGCATGGGAAACCAGCACCGGCTTGAGGTCGAGCGGCGGACTGCCCGCTTTTTCCAACAACCAGTTTTGCAGCGAGGCGACGTAACGGGACCGGCAGACTGAATCGGACAGTTCTTTCAACCGATAGCCTTCTCGCTCCAGCAACTCGACCGCGCGCAACAAATCCTCCCGGCGGACAAGGAGATCCAGATCTTCGAACTGCCGCCGCGCGACGTCGCCATAGGCCAGCAGCGCCAAAGCGGGACCCTTGATGGGAATGAGTTGGATCCCATTCGCCTCCATGAGCCGTTGGAACCGGTGCAACAAGGCCAGGGACCGCATATTGTACGCGGCGATAGGCGTCTGGCGCGCACGCAGCTGAGCAAACCATTCCGGCGGAAGGCCGACCCCGTTTCCCGCGTCGGATTTCAGCGTCTTGTAAACCAGCGGAAGCACGTGGTGGTTCGTCGCCAGTTCCATGAATTTCGGCCAATCGATTTCCATCGGGCGACACGGAGGTCGCCCTTCCCGTTCCAGGGGGTCTGGAGGGTCGGGCTCCGTACCGACCGTTCGGGGTGGTGCGATGCATTTGCACAGCAGATCCATCTCGGGACACGAGGCGGGCCCACCGGCCTGGCGGGATTTCGCTGCGGCACGGGAAATCGAAACCAGGCGCAGGAAAGGCGCCCGCAGCCAATGATCCCAGCGCCGGCGCAACCGGCAAATCGCGCGCAGAATCGCCCCCCGCAGCCGGCCACGCGCGCCGCTCGTTACAGGTTTCCGGACTCCATTTCTCTCGCGTTCCATCACCCTGCCGACCAGCCGGTCGGCGGTCAGGGGCGTGGAATCCCGGCGCCAATTGCCATCTCCCTGCGTCGCAAAACCGGTCCCCGTCCTTTCGACGATCCGATGGGCGACGACCTTGCCTCCGGAATCGAACGCCACGACGTCTCCCGCTTGCAAGGAATCAAAAGAAACGGAAGACACCCAAAGGCAATCTCCTTCCGCCAAAGTTCCCCACATGCTGTTCCCGCGGCAAGGCGCGGAAGCATGGGGAAGCCAAATGCGCCTGGGATCGGATGGTCGGGGTGCGGACATGTCGGATTTCAGCATATGCCCGACAACCGTCATGCCGCAAGCAACGGAATTCTCCGGAAGCATCCGCTCCGGGTTCCAGACCAATTACGGGTATGCCGTTCCGCCGCCGGCATCGGGCTTATCCGCGCCGCTGGAATCAGGTTCGACGCCATAGGGGCTTGTTTCGCCAACTCCATCTCCAACGGAATCGCTGGGAGCGTCATAGCTGGCAGGAGCCGACCTGCTGCCAAATGCACTCCCGACAATGCAATATACTTGGGCGTTGGTACCGGTTGGCCAGCAGAAAGTGCCGGCGTTGGCTCCCGTCCGGCAATCGTTGTCCGCGGTTGATCCGGAAGGTTGGCACACGGCCACGATGGCATTGTTCATGCCGGCGGGACAATCCGCGGCGCCGTTGCCAACGCTGCAGGTGTCGCCAAGGATGGGCGCCACGCGCCCCATATCGATGCTGACGGGCTTTTCGTATTTTAACCGTGGTTTGTTTGACATAAAAACTCCTTCCAGAACACTACTTCAGCCCGTCCTCTTCCGTCAACCTTAGGGAGCTTTCAGCCGAACTCGGATGGTGCCGAACCATTCCCCGGGAGCATTGGTCGCGAAGAAGCCGGTGTCTCCCCCGCCCCACCCCAGATCGCGCACGATCGTGGGGCTGAACAGATTGGTGGAGTATTCCAGCTGGTAAAAGCGATCCGGGCTGGCGGGAAAGGCCAAGTGGATCGTGCCGGTTTCTTCGGCATAGCTGCCCTCGACCGCGAACACCTCGCCGGGATCGTTCGGACTGGTGTCGGCCACGTATTCCTCCCAGGTGGTCCGGCCATCGCCATCGTCGTCTTCTTGCGACGCGAAGTTCTCGTCCTCCGGGTCCAGTCCTTGGTTGTGCAACCAATTTCCGAACGGGTCGAGGGGCGCGGAAATCACCAGCGTGCCCGCAGCGGATCCAGTGAAGTTCGCGTCCGACACGGTAGCCGACACGGCATACCTGCCTTCGGCCACCGGAGCGGATTCCAACCCGTCGTAGGTCAGGTCCACGAGCAGTTCCCACGGATCGGTCATGGCGGCCGCGCTCTTCGGCATTCCGTCGTAGGGCTGCGTCAGGTTGTCCAGCATGACCGTCGCCACGGCCTTCGCGATCTCCAGCGTGCCCGTCGCCGAACCCGCGTAGTTCGCGTCGTTGACCGTGCCGGTCACGGCATAGGTCCCGGCGGCGGTCGGAGCGGTCTCCGAGCCATCGTAGGTATACTCCACGACCAGCCCGGCCGGCACGGTGGTGGCCCCCGCCAGCCGGAGCGCGCCATCGTAGGTCTGCGCCAGATCCTCCAGCACCACGGAGGCCGCCGCCTTGGCCACGACCAGCGTGCCCGTGGCGGAACCAACGTAGTTCGCATCGTCGATGTGGGCCACCACCTCGTACGAACCCGCCGACACCGGCGCGGCGGAATCGCCGCCATAGGTCCATGCGACCCCCAACCCCTCGGGCGCGGTGAGCGCGCTGGCGGTCTTCGGCGCCCCATCGTAGACGTGATCCAACCCGTCCAGCGCCACGGCCGCCGACGCCTTCGCCACCACGAGCAACCCGGTTGCCGCGCCTTCGTAATTGACGTCCGCCACGGTGCCGACCACCGCGTAGGTTCCCGCCGCCACCGGCGGCGTCGCCGATCCGTCGTAGGTGAACGACACCGCCAGTCCGGCTGGCTCCGTCGTCGCGGCGGCGGTCCGTCCCGTCCCGGCGTAGGTTTGCGCCAGATCGCCCAGTTCCACGGCTGCCGGCGCCTTCGCCACCACCAGCGTCCCCGCGGCCGAACCCTCGTAGCCGGCCGTGGCCACGATGGCCTCCACGACATAGCTTCCGGCCTCCGTCGGGACCGCGGGGCTCCCGTCGTAGGTGATCCGAACCGTCAGGCCCGGTGGATCCGTCGCGGCCGCGGCGGCGCGCGGGGTTCCGTCGTAGGCCTGCGAAAGGTTGGAGAGAACGACCTGCGCCGCGTCGGTCGGCGCCGGAATCTCATCGTTGCCCGCGATGCGCAGGGCCGGATCGCCGAGCAGATTGTAGACCGCCAGGGTATTTTCCGTGAGAAGGCTGGCGGGCAACGCCCGGCGAGCCCGCAGGAAGGCCGGTCCCAGCCGGCCCGAACCTTCCTGGAAAACGGCGGCGTAGAAGGCATGGCCCAATTCGGAGGCCGGGGCATTGAGCGACAAGCCCGAAGGACCCAGAACGGCGACCGCGCCGCCACCGGCGCGCTGCAGCAGCGCCTCGCCCAAGCTGGACACCGAGGGCACTTCGTAGCGCGCTGCCAGGCAGGTCAGCGAGACGAGAACCGGCGGGCGCAGGGCATTGGTCAACGCGCTGACGTTCGCGCTGGCCAGCAGGTTCGACTTGCCGAGGGTTTTCATGTCGCCATGGCCGGCGAAGTGGATGAAGCCCACGCCGGCATTGAACCAACTCCGGAAGTTCGTCCGCGCCGGCCCGAGGGCCATGTCGTCCAGATCGATGCGCGCGGCCACCGCATACGGATCCGTCGCCAGCGCCGCGAGCTGGTCGTTTTCCGCCGAGAAGTCGCCGGCCGCATCGGCCGAATCGGCAGCCAGCGAAATCTGGTTCTGCCACGCGGAGCCGAATCCGGCCTCGTAGGCCTGGATCTTCGCGATCATGGCCGCCAATTCCGCCGGAGTCCGCGCGGGCAGGCGCCCAATCGCCACGTCCGGCAGGGCGTCGCCGCCCGTGTCCGCCAGCCGGCCGTCCGACGCGCAAATCCCGGTCGGCGTCTGGACCAGCAGCGGCGGCAGATGGTTGGCTTCGCTGGTGTTGGCCTGCAGGTAGTCGTAATGGCCGTTGCCCGCCAGCACCACCATGTCCGGCGATTTCGCCCACGTCGTCGCCGCATGGCCCAGCAAGGCCGGAATCGCCGCGGGCGTGATTTCGCCGCCCGCCAGCAGATCGCAGACGTCTTCGAAGACCGCCACGCCCGAGCGCAGGCCTTGGCTCGCGCGGTAGTCCGCGAGCCCCTGCGCGGCCGAGGCCAGCGCGCGCGACGCGATCACCAGATAATCGATCTGGTTGGTTTCCGACATGAACCAGGCGTCCGCCGCGGCGGATTCCGGCGCGAGCGGCGAGATGCCGGCCAGCTCCGCCACCGCGAAGCGTTCGTCGCCGGCAACAACGGCCCAGGCCTTGGCGGGCAGTTCGCCGTTCTCGTCGGCGATCCACGTCGGCTGTCCATCCGCGTCGAGCGCCAGCGCCAAGGGTTCCGCGAAGGCGGCGGCGGAAACGGAGCCCGCGCCGATCGCGGAGAAGACCGCCGCCTCCGCGGCGGGCGCCAAGGCCCGAGCGAACGAGGCTTCGACCCAATCCACCACGAAGAAACTCTCGCTGCGGCCCGCCTGCAGCACGCCTTCCACGGTCAACGTATTCACGCCGTTCGACACGACCGCGGCCGGAATCGTCAGCACGGCTTCGACGGCTTCCTGGCCATCAAACGCGATCGACCCCGCCGCGGTTCCGTTGAAGCCGAAGGCCGCCAGATGGTCGGGATGCTGGGTCGAACTGGACCACCCCATCAGCCGGACGTTCAGCGTCAGGTCGCCGCCGGCATAGCCGGTCAAGTCCAGCGGGAAGCGATTCACCGAAAGATCGCCGTAGCCGCTCATGACCCCGGCCCAGAAGTAGAAGTCTTCCGGCATCTGGTTCATGCTGAAGAGAAACAGATCCTCCTCGAAGCGGAGCTGCACGGGGAAGACGGTCCCGCCGCCGGCCGCGCCCGGCTCGCGCCGCGGCATGGCCAGCCCTTCGCCCGTCGAAATGAGATAGGCCGAGTCGTGCACGTACCAGTTGGGCGCCGGCGCCTCGCCGCGGAACACCAGCCGACCGCGGACCGCGTCGTAGATCGCAGGCACCGGAACGCCGTGCTTCGTGATCGCCAACCCGTTGGTCTCGGCCAGCGCCTGCACCGCCTCGAACGAAAGGCCCATGCCGTCCGCGAGCGCCTGCAGATCCACGCCGTAGATGCCATCGTTCCGGACCCGCACTTTCTGCACCGGGGAGGGCCCCGGCGACGCCCGGGACGCGGCGCGCGAGGTCGGCGGGGCGGCTTCCTCCGGCGCGGCGCTCGTCCGTGCGGCCTTCGCCGCCTTCGTCAGAACGTCGAAGCGGATTTCATGCGTGCCGAGATCGCGGATTTCGCCCGACAGTTCCTTCTCCTCCAGCCGGTAGGTTCCGGCGGCGCCTTCGCGGGCCTCGGGATCCGCCAGGCCGTAGGTCGATCCGCCCTCTCGGAAGGTCGACAGGTGCAGCCGTTCGTTCAGGCGCGTTTCGGCGCCCGTTTCCGGATCCACGCGATAGACGAAAAACCCCGCCGTGGAAAACTCCGATTCCGTGCGCCAGGCCACGAGCCCTTGGTCCCCCGTCCACTCGCCCCACGCCGCCGCCATCTCGACGCGCGAGGCACGGGGCGGGTCCACCCCCAGATCGACATCTAGGTTGGTCTGGCCACTGGACAGCGTGAAGAGTTCGGTCCAGGCATATCCGCCCGTTCCGCCGCTCGTCGCATCGCTGTCGAGGGCCTCGTCGTCGCCGATGTCCGCACGGCTCATTACCAAGTTCGTGGGAATGGCGAAGAGGTCGAACCGCACCAGATAGGTTCCCGGAGGCGTGTTCGTGAACAGGTAGTTCCCTTCGGAATCGGTGGCGGTCGAAGCCATCACGTCTCCGCTGGCGTTTAGCAAGGCAACCGGCACGCCAGGGAACCCGATGATTTCATAGGCATTCTGGATGTGGTCGTTGTTTTCGTCGAACCAAACCCGGTTGCCGATGTTCACCCCGGGCTTCGGCACGATGACCACGGCGCTGGTGTCGTTGTCCGGCACGGGGTCGAACAGATCGCGGCCGGTGACGATGGCGACGTTGGTGATCTGCAGCCCGGACGTGTGCTCGCGCACGGTCACGTTGAAGGTGATCGATGTGGAAGCGTTCACCGCCAGCGTGCCGATGGTCCATTCCCCGGACGCGACGTCGTACGTGCCGGCGGAATGGCTGTTGTACTGCACCTGCGCCGGCAGCACGTCCGTGAGCACCACCCCCGTCGCCACGGCCGGCCCGTTGTTCGACGCCATCAAGGTGTATTCGATGGTCTCCAGCAGGTCCGGCGTAGCATCCGTGACGGACTTCAGCACGCCCACGTCCGCGGTCACGACGCAGTTGGTGACCGAGGACTGGATGGCCGGCTGCCGGGGACTGTAGGCCGTCGCGACGTTGACCAGCTGCGATACCGTACCCGGCGCATCCACCGTCGCCTGGAACGTGACCGTCAGCGTCCCGCCCGCCGTCAACGTCTGGCCGGAAAGCATGGCCGGCGGCGCAGCGATGGAATTGGTCGTGATGCTCTTCCACGTGCTGGAAAATTCGACATTGTCCAGATAGCCGTATTCCCCGCTCTCCCAGTTTTCGGTCCCTGGCGTGGCTTCGACCCGGATCGTGGTGCTGGTCGAAATGTAGGCGGTGACGTTGTACGTTGCGCTGCCGCTGGCCGTGTCGCCGAACGCCTGGAGTTGCGTAAACGGTCCGGCGGGACTCGGGGCGATCTGCACGTCCAGATATTCATTGGCGTCTAGTCCGACCGTTTCCCAATCGAACGACAGCGTGGCGTTGGTCTCCGCGCTCAGATCCGCCCAGCGCCAAGCGGCCTCGTCCCCGACGTAGGCATAGGTGATCGTCAGTCGATCGCCGGCGACGCCGACATAGTTGCCCACGGGGCCGGCCGTCCCATAGGGATCGTTTTCCTGCCAATCCACTGGCCAGTTTTCCGTGCCGTCCTGGCCGGCGTAGGACACGGCGTTGAACTCGTCGCGCACGGTGTTGACCGCCGTATTGCTGCTCACGACCTGCGCCGAATCCGCAACGTAGGTCATGCCCGGCGGCAGGAAATCTTCCACCGCGATGCCCGTTTGCGTCACGTTGCCGGTATTCGCGACGGTGAGGGTATAGGTGATCGTATCGCCGGGGCTCAGGCAGGAGCCGGCATCGGAGGTCTTGGTCAACTGCAATCCGTACACGATCTCCACCAGCCCCGCATCCCAGCGCAGGTCGTTCGTGCCCGCCGGCAGGAAGAACGGCGCGGTGCGGCCCGTGGCCGGCGCCACGTCGCTGTCCAGCGCATCGTCGCCGCCCTGGTTCTGCAAGGTGAAATTGAAGTCGGTCGGCGCCGCGAATTCCAGGAAGTAGGTCGCCGTCGGAATGCCGGTGAAACCGTAGGCGCCCGTGACGAGGCTGGTCGTGGTCGCCACCAGATTGCTGGTCCCATCGTACAGCCGCACCACCACGCCCGGCATGCCGGTCTCGCTGCCGCCGGACTGGAGTCCATCGATGTTCAGATCGCGCCAAACGAAGTTGCCGATCGAGGAAGACGGCTGGTAGAAGCCCGCGTCGCGGCTCGTGTCGTTCGTCCCGCCGCCCAGCGCGAACGTCGCCGTGCGGCTGGTCGCCGGATCGACGTCGCTGTCCAGCGCATCGTTGCCCCCCTGGTCCTGCGCCGAGACCACGTGGTTCGAGGGCGCGTCGAATTCCAGGAAGTACGAGCCCGACGGCAGATTCGCGAAGGCGTAGGCTCCCGCCACGCCGCTGGTCGTCGTCGCGATCAGGTTGGAGGCGGCGCTGTAGAGGCGCACGGTTATGCCCGTCAGCCCCGGCTCCCCGCCGTCCTGGATGCCGTCGCCGTCCGTATCAAACCACGTCCGGTCGCCCACCGCGTTCGCCACCGAGACGTTCGTGACCGACGCCGTCAGCGGCGGCGTCGCCGGATTCGTCGCCACGGCCACGTTCACGAATTGCGTCGCCACCAGCGGCACGTCCAGCGTCGCCTGGATGCGCACCGTCACGCTCGAGCCCGCCGGCAAGGTGTAGTTCGACAGCAGATTCGTCGGCGTCGCCCCCGCCACGTTCGAGATCACGTTCACCGCCACGCCTGGCACGTAGGTCGTCGCCGGGGTCGTCGCGATCTCGTATCCCGAATGGGCGATCGTGACGAAGTCGACGCTGATCCGATCGCCGTTGCCGAAACTACCGCCTGCGCGCAGCCGCAAGGCCAGGTTGGCGCCCATGCGGCTGGTGAGGTTGGTGGACACCTGCACGTCGCTCGCGTCGTTTCCGGAGGTGGTCGGCACCGCAAACACCAGGTTCGACTGCCCGACGAACCCGTTGGTGGACACATAGAACGTGAAGGAATCTCCGCTGTCCCAGTTTTGACGCCGATAGGAAAAGCTCAGCGTCACGTTGGTGTAGACCCGGCCCGGAGCCGCGGCCAAGACATTGGTGCGCGTGACATGGTCGTTGTCGGCGCTGTTGTTCTCGAACACCAGGGCGTTGGTGCCGCCCGCCACGCGCACCAGCAAGTTGCCGCTGGCGGCGGAGGCGTTGTCGCCCACCTCGATCCAGTTGCCCAGCCAGTTGGTTGTGCCGTCGTTGTTCGCATAGGACACCGTCCCGAATCCATCCGACACCGTTTCGGTGAATGGATTCGTCGTCGTAGCCACCAACTGGACGATCTGCGCGCTGTCGGCCACGAAGGAGACTCCCGGCGGCAGCACGTCGCTCAATGCCACGCCCGCCAGCGCCACTGTCCCGGTGTTCAGCAGGGTGAGATAGTAGTCGTTGGTCTCGCCCAAATTCCAGTTGCCGGAGAGGCTGCTCGATTTGAACAGTTTCAGGCTCACGCTCGAGGGGTTGTAGAAGCCGGCGTCAAAGGTGTTGTCGGTCTGGCCGCCCGACAGGACGACCGGCGTCGTGAAGCCCGAGGCTGGATCGGCATCGCTGTCCGTCGCATCGGCACCCACGTTTGCCGTCGTGAAGGACCAGCCCGCCGGCGGGGTGAAGCCCACCAAGTAGGTGCCTGCCGACAAGTTGGTGAAGGCATAGATTCCGGCCACGGATGAGGTCGTCGTCCCGACAACGTTGGTCGCCGCGTCGTACAGCCGCACCACCACGTTCGCCAGCGCCGGCTCCCCGCCGTCCTGCTGGCCGTTGAAATTGCCGTCCACCCACGCGTAGTCTCCGATCACGCCGGGCTGGACGAACCCCGCGTCCACCGTGACCTCCGCCTGGCCGTTCGTCAGGACGACGAGCGCCGTGCGGCCGGTGGCCGCATCCGCATCGCTGTCCGTCGCGTCCGCGCCCGTGTCGGCGAAGGTGAACACATAGCCCGCCGGCGCCGCGAAGGCCAAGAAATAGGCGGCCGGGAACAGGTTGGTGAAGGCATAAGCGCCGGCCACGGAGGAAGTCGTCGTCCCCACCACGTTCGACGCCGCGTCGTACAGCCGCACCACCACGTTCGACCGCGCTGGCTCCCCGCCGTCCTGCTGCCCGTTGCCGTTCGCATCCACCCACGTGAAGTCGCCGAGCGAGGCCGGACGGACGAAGCCCGCATCCAGCGTGGCCTCCGCTTGGCCGCTGACGAGCGCGACCAGCGCCGTGCGGTTCGTGCCCGGCAACGGATCGCTGTCCGTCGCGTCCGCGCCGACGTTCGAGGTCGTGAACAGGTAGCCCGCCGGAGGTGCAAACCCGACGAAATAGGAACCCGGCACCAGATTCGTGAACGCATAGGCCCCGGCCACCGACGACGTCGTCGTCGCGACAAGGTTGGAGGTCGCCGCGTACAGGCGAACCGCCACGTTCGCCAGCGCCGGCTCGCCACCGTCCTGCTGCCCGTCGGCATTGTCGTCTTCCCAGGTGAAGTCGCCGAGGCTCGCCGGCCGGTAGAATCCCGCATCCACCGTCAGATTCGTCTGGCCGCTGACGAGCGCGACCAGCGCCGTGCGGTTCGTGCCCGGCAGCGGATCGCTGTCCGTCGCGTCCGCCCCCGCGTTCGAAACCGTGAAGAAATAGCCGGCCGGCGGCGTGAAGTCGACGAAGTAGGCCCCCGGCAGCAGGTTCGTAAAGAAATAGGCCCCGGCCACGGAAGACGTCGTCGTTCCGATTACGTTCGAGGCCGCGTTGAACAGCCGCACCACCACGTTCGACAGAGCCGGCTCCCCGCCGTCCTGCTGGCCATCGCCGTCGAGATCTTCCCAGACGAAATCGCCGAGCGTCGCCCGCCGGTAGAACCCCGCGTCCAGCGTCAGGTTCGTCTGGCCGTTGGTCATGGCGAAGACCGCCGTCTGGCCCGTCGCCGGGTCGGCATCGCTGTCGATCGCCGCGTTCGTCCCGGCATAGCGCAAGGTGGCTTCATAGCCGGTCGGGCAAAAGTATTTCGCGAAGTACGATCCGGGACTGTGGCCGGGAGAATTCCAGAAGCCGTTGGTGTCCGTGCGGACGATGGCCGCGAGGTTGCTGCTGCCGTCGTAGACGTAGACCAGCACGTTGGAAATGCCCGGCTCGCCCGCCTCCTGGATGCCGTCCGCGTCCAGATCGTCCCAGGCGGTATCGCCCAGCGTCACGTTCAGCAGCTGGTCGTAGAGCATCAGGCCGCCGCTGATCAGGTCGAGGCCGCCGAAGGTGGAATCCGGCGAGGTATTGGTCGGGAAATGGACGGAATTCTGCACGTCCACCCACAGCGCGCCGTTCGTGGTCGTGTCGTTCCCCACCAGCGCATAGCCGTAGAACAGGTCGTTGGTCCGCAGCCCCAGCGTCTGCCAGTTCAGGAAGACGCCCGACAGGGGCTGCACGGAAATGTCGGCCGAGGGATGCTGGCGATCGCCGTCCTCGGTGTAGCCCCGCAAGACGATGGTCTTGAGCGACATGCCCGACGCGCCCCATTGCGTCTCCAGCACGCTCACTGGGGTCCCGAAGGCCGTGGGTTTGCCGTTGCCGTCCACCCCGGTGATCGCCGCGATCTTGAACCGGTCGTTGCCGCCGCGGTCCATCACCAGGAACC
>CAZECJ010000050.1:0-19212 GCA_964510645.1 uncultured Verrucomicrobiota bacterium
TCTTCCAAATCCTTAACGCTTCCTAGCCATCACACACTTTCGGACATTGCCAAAATATTTTCCACGCTACGTAAAAATCGGGCAAAGTTTTTACGTGCTACGTAATTTCCGCCGAATGTTTTTACGTTCCGTGGAAAACGAGGCGCCGGCGCCGCGCGCCAGGGCGAAGAGCAGGCCGGAGAGGCGGTTGAGGTAGGCCAAGGCCGGCGGAAAGACGAGGTCCGGATGCGCGGCCCGCGCGCGGACGACTTCGCGCTCCGCCCGCCGGCAGACCGCGCGCGCGACGTGTGCGCGGGCGGAAGCTTCGTTCTCGCCCGCCAGGACGAACTCGCGCAGCGGCGGCAGCGCCGCATTCCGCCGCGCGGTTTCGGCGTCGAGCGCGGCGACCGCCTCCGGCGCCAAGGCGGGTTGGCCCGTCGCGAGTTCCCCGCCGATCTTCAGCAGGTCGCGCTGGAGGGTTTCGATCAACGCCGCTTCCGGTGTTCCGGCCAGCGCCGTCCGCAGCAGCCCCAGCGCCGCGTCGAGCTCGTCCAGCGCGCCCAGCGCATCCAGCCGGACGTCGGCTTTCGAAATGCGCACCCCTCCGGGCAGGAAAGTGAAACCGTCGTCGTTCATGCCCCAATCATCGCGGAATCCCGCCGCGCAAGGCAAGCCCGGAGGAATCGGTAGATCGCGGTTCGGGCGGGCCCCACGGCCTTGCGCCGTGGGGGAGCCAACTTTGCCTCCAACGGCGCAAGGCCGTTGGGGGGCCGAAACGGGCTCCGCCGCGCCATTTGGAAGATGCGTCCGCCGCGCGGCCGTGCTACGGTCGGTTCGCCATGAATCCGCCCTTCGAAGAACTCGACTACCGGAACACGCGCCTGGGCGAGCTGATTTTGCAGCGTCGCCGCGTGCTCGCGCTCGACGGCGCGGAGGCCTACGAGGTCAAGCTCAACGGCGAATACCTGATGTCGAGCCTGTTCTACGTGGCCGAAGCCGAACTGTCGCGTCTTGGCCTCGGCGCGCTGACGGGAAAAGACTGGGACGTCGTCGTCGGCGGTCTCGGGCTGGGCTATACCGCCGCCGAAGCGCTGGCCTTCCCGCAGGTCGCGCGCCTGGTCGTCGTCGAGGCCCTGGAACCCGTGATCGATTGGCACCGGCGCGGTCTCGTGCCCAACGGCCGGCGGCTGACCGGCGATCCGCGCTGCGCCTATTTGAACGCCGATTTCTTCGCCTTGGCGCGCGGGGACGGATTCGACCCGGAGCAACCCGGCCGGCGTTGGGACGCCGTGCTGCTGGACATCGACCACACGCCGTCGCAGCTGCTCAATCCCGCCCACGCCGATTTCTATTCCGAAGCCGGCCTGCGGCGGCTGATGAATTTCCTGAAGCCCGGGGGCGTCTTCGCGATGTGGTCCAACGACGAACCCGACGCGGCGTTTCTGGAAACCCTGCGCACGGCCTTCGGCAACGCCGAAGGCCGCGCCTGCGTCTTCGACAATCCGCTGACGGAGAAGACGTCGTCGAACGGCCTCTATCTGGCCCGCGCGCCGGAGGAGACGCCGGCATGAGGCCGGGCGGCGACGAGACATGTCCCCTGTGCGGCGCGCCGGGGCCGTTCGAGACCGTCGTTGATGTCCGCAAACGCCGGAACCGCGTTTGCGGACGGTGTCGGCTGATATTCGCGGAATCCGCCTTCCTGCCCGCGCCGGAAGCCGAAAAACAGCGCTACGCCAAGCACTGGAACGGACCCGAGGACGCGGGCTACGTCGCGTTCTTGAAACAGGCGTTGGCACCGGCGCTGCCGTTCCTGAAGCCGGAGATGCGCGGGCTGGATTATGGCTGCGGGCACACGCCGGTCCTGCATCTCCTGCTGGCGGAGGCGGGGTTGCGCTGCGAGAACTACGATCCCTTTTTCTTGCCCGAGTGGCCGACCGGGACGTTCGATTTCCTGTTCGCCACCGAAGTCGTCGAGCATTTCCACCATCCGGCGGCGGAGTGGCCGCGCATGCTCTCGCTGCTCAAGCCCGGAGGCGTCTTGACGGTGATGACCGCCCCATGGGAAAATCTGGAATCTTTTCGCACCTGGGGCTACGCAAGCGACGAAACGCACGTCGTCTTCTACCACCGCCAGACGCTGGAATGGATTTTCGAACAAGATGGTTTTGAGGAAATGGATAGGCGCAACCCGCGCGTGAGCGTACTGCGCAAACGTTAGGAATAGGCAACGGGACATGACGACGAGCGAATCGTGGCAATGGGATGAATCGATACCGGTGGGCCGGGATTTCGGCGATCGGGCGGTAGTGGCGGCCTACGACGAACGGCACCGGCGGTTCCGGGACGTCGACGGCGAGAACGCGGCGGTCCTGGAAAAGTTGGATCTGCCATCCGATGCGGTGGTCGGGGATTTCGGCTGCGGGACCGGCGCGTTCGCGCGCCTGGCCGCGCGGCGCTGCCGGACGGTCTATGCCGTCGACGTGTCGGCCGCCATGCTCGATTTCGTGCAGTGGAAAGCGCAGGAAGAGGGCTTGGCGAACGTCGTCTGCCGGCCCGGCGGATTCCTGACCTATGCGCACGACGGCCCGCCGTTCGACGCGATCCATTCGAGCCTGGCGCTGCACCATCTGCCCGACTTCTGGAAGCAAAAGGCGTTGGACCGGCTGGCCGGCTGGCTCAAGCCGGGCGGCAAGTTCCACCTGATGGACGTCGTGTTCGGGACGGAAAACGTCGATGCGAATATCGAGGCCTGGATCGCGCACACGGCGGCCCAGGGCGGAGCGGAAGTCGGCGACAGCATCCGCGGCCACGTGGGCAAGGAATTTTCCACCTACGACTGGATCATGGCCGGCCTGCTGGCGCGCGCCGGGTTCCGCATCGATTCTGCGGATGCCAAGGGCGGCGTCCTGGCGAACTACTACTGCACGAAGGCGTGACGGCGGGTTTTGCCTTGTCCGCGGGGGCGGGGGGCTTTAGCGTACGGGGCGTGGACAGGCTGAAAGTCATTTTGATGGGTTCGGGCGCGCTGGCGTGTCCGCTGCTGGAGGGCATCCTCGCGGCGGGGCGCGACGATCTCGTGGCCGTCGTGACGCAGCCCGACCGCGCGGGCGGGCGGGGGATGCAATGCCAGTCGTGCGAGGTGAAAACCTTGGCGTTGAGCCGCCACTTGCCGGTCTTCACGCCGGAAAACGCCAGCGACGACGCGTTCGTGGCGCAACTGGCGGCCCTGAAGCCCGACGTGGTCGTGGTGGCGTGCTTCGGGCAATTTCTGAAGAAGAACCTGCTGGCGGTGCCGCGGCTCGGGACGATCAACGTGCATCCGTCGCTGTTGCCGAAATATCGCGGCGCGAGTCCGCTGCAGTGGACGCTGGCCAACGGCGAAACCGAAACCGGCGTGACGGTGCTGCGCGTCACGCCGAAGATGGACGCGGGCGATCTTTTGGCGCAGGAGAAACATCCGATCGCGCCGGACGACGATTACGCTTCGCTGGAGCCGAAGCTGGCGGCGAAGGGCGCGGAGCTGCTGGGGCGCGTGCTGGACGCTTTTCGCGTCGGCAAGACGCAGGGCGTGCCGCAGGACGAAGCGCAGGCGACGTTCGCGCGCAAGCTGGCGAAGGAGGACGGGCTCGTGGATTGGAGCCGGCCGGCGGAAGCGATCCGCAACCAGCTGCGGGGATTTTCGCCGTGGCCGGGAGCCTACACGTTTTTGCCGGGCGGGATTTTGGTGAAGATCCACGAGGTCAAAGTGGAAGCGGCCGCGGCCGCGTTGCCGGGTACGGTGCTGGACGCGGCCGGCGCGGGGCCGCTGGTCGCGACGGGCACCGGCGCGCTGCGGCTGACGCAGGTGCAGCCGGCGGGCAAGAAGACCATGCCCGGCGCGGCGTTTCTGTGCGGCTACAAGCTGGCGGTGGGTGCGCGGTTGGGGTGAGTCCGCGTTCTGCGGACGGCGATCTGCCGGCCGAGGTGGTTCCGCTTCTCCGGGGTGTCAGGCAGTCGATGGGACGAATTCTTTGGGCTGGTTTCGCAAGATGCATTGAAGTAATCCAGTTGCAGCATGAGCAAGACGATCCATGGCGGAAAAGGGGCGTTTCCCACGACGGACTGGGGATTGTTCGTGGACATCCGGGGTGGAAGCCCGGCGGCGAAGCGGGCGGCGTTGGATATTCTGGCGCGGCGGTACTGGAAGCCGGTGTTTCGATTTCTTCAATTTTCAGGCAAGGACGAGGAGTCGGCCAAGGATCTGACTCAGGCGTTTTTCGCGGAGTGGATCGAAACCAATGCCTTTGCCAAGGCGGATGAACAGAAAGGGCGTTTCCGGTCATTCATGCTGGCCAGCCTGAAGCGCTTTGCCGCGAACGAGCACCGGGCGGACCAAGCCCAGAAGAGACGGCCGCGGGCGGGATTGCTCTCGCTGGATGAGCTGATGGACGATCCGGAGATTTCCTTCGAGCCGGCGGACGTACGGACGCCGGATCTGGCGTTTGATCGGGCATGGGCGACGGAAGTGGTAGGACGGGTCTTGAAACATCTGGAAGCGGAATGCCGGAACATGAGTCAGGTGGCCCACTTCGACATCTTCTCCAGGCGCTTGATCCAGCCGATCCTCCACGGCCAAGAAGCTCCATCCATGGCCGATCTAGGGAAAGTGCATGGACTGACCGAAAAACAGGCTGGGAACCTGCTGGAAACCGCCAAGAGGGCCTATCGCAGGTTGCTGGAGGAGGAAGTCCGCCTCTATGCCGCTTCGGATTCAGAGGTGTCGGAGGAGGTTAGGGAGATTTTCGCCATTTTGAACCAATAGCCGCGCAGGATTCTGTCTCGGCCCGTGTAGTAAGGGGTAGGCGGCCATGGTGGCCACCGGAAAAACACGGGAGATTACGATGAAGGCGAAGTGGATTGGGTTGATGGCGGTGGCGGGGCTGATGCTGTGCGGGGCGGCGGAGGCCCAGGCGCAAAAACAGTCGGCGGGATGGTTCGGTTCGAGCAGGAGCGGCTGCAGCGGGGCAATGCTCAGCAGTCCGCCCTCGACCTACAAGGTAGGATCGACCACCTATGTGGCGGGCGAATATTACAACACAGGTGCTCCCAAGGTGGAACGGAGCAGTTCGGTCAGGAGCGAGTTCCTGAGCCAGCGGGGATATTCCAGCACTCCGGCCGGATACCAGGTGGACCATGTCGTTCCCCTGTCGCGGGGCGGAGCCGATGCCACCTACAATATGCAGCTCCTGCCGACCTCGGTACACAGAGCCAAAACCGCCCAGGAACGGTCCTGGTAAGCACGGCAGAATACACAGGCCATCTCCCGTCAATGTGATTGTCTGCAATCGCATTGGCGGGTAAGATGACCGGTCGAAAGGAGGTGCACCATGCCCCGGCAACAGATTGATTGTCCCATCTGCGGGACGCCGATGCAGAAGAGGATCGTTCAAGATGGGGTTGAACTCGACTACTGCGATTGGCATGGGGTCTGGTTGGACGGGGGCGAGTTGGAGCGGCTGCTGACAAGCTACGGAGCCGCACAAAGCCCACAACAAGCCAAGGGCGGGCAACCCGGCGTCGGCAAGGCCATTGCCCAAGGGCTGGCGGGCGCGGCAGTGATGGGCGCAGGATTCCATCTGGGGGGTCGCCTAGTCGGCGGGATTCTGGATGCGCTGTTCAATCGGCAGGGATGAAGCAGTAACAAAACAGGCGGGTGCATCATGGCTGAATGGGAAAGCGGACAAGTCATTCTTGGCGAATTTCTGATTGAAAAAGAAATTGGCCAAAGCGGTGGAATGGGCCGGGTGTGGTTGGTCAAGAGCAACACGACCGGCCGCCAGTTTGCCGTCAAGCAGACCAAACTCAAAGACGACAAGAGCCGGAAGGCGTTCCTAACGGAATTGCAGACATGGATCGACTTGCCGGAGCATCCGAACATCGTGCCGTGCCGGTTCTTCCGAACCGTGGGGGATGAAATCGTCATCTTTACAGACTACATCGAGGGCGGATCTCTAAAAGATTGGATTGATCAAGGCAAGCTGGCGACGCTGGAACAGATCTTGGATGTGGCGATCCAATTCGCTTGGGGACTACATGCCATCCATGAGCGGGGCTTGATTCACCAGGACGTGAAGCCTGGAAATGTTCTGATGACGGCGGCTGGCGTCCCAATGGTGGCCGACTTCGGCTTGGCGCGAGCACGGCAGGTCGCGCCGGATGGGAAGTTTGTTTCTCCTGGGCAGCCAAATGGACAGCACAGCGTATTAGTGCCCGGCTCTGGGTTTATGACAAAGGCGTATGCATCTCCCGAGCAGAAGGCGGGACAACCTCTCTCCCGCAAGACGGACATCTGGTCTTGGGGCGTAAGCGTTATGGACATGTTCATGGGGGCGGTGTCATGCCCGCACGGCGGGTATATCGCGGCGGATGTGTTGCAGATGTTCTTGGATAACGGCGGGCAGGCAGAAGGGCTGCCGAAGATGCCCGAGGCGGCGGCAGATATCCTGCGCAACTGTTTTGCTCCTGATCCGGCGAAGCGTTGGGTGAATCTCGATGCCGCCATTGCCGCCGCGAAGGGTCTATTTCAAAAGGTTACCGGGCGAGCCTATCTGAAACAAGCGCAACAAGGCCGCACCACCCAGGCGAAAATTGTCCAACATGATCGACAAGGGTTAGCGGGTGCAAAGTGGCTCGATCCCCGGGAGTGGTTGAGGAAAGCCTGCGAAGCTGCAGGCCGCGACCCCAATGAAGCGGATTTCTATCAAGTGCCGGCCGCATACAGTCGAAAAGGAGCGGCCGTTGCCGACTTGGCCGTCTTGGGAGAAGCAGAACTGCAATTCAAATCTGCGCTAACTGTGTGGAACTCGCGAATCGGCGAATTGTTCGCGAGTATGTATTGTGACAAGGCCTTGATTTGCTTGAGTCTTGACGACACGCGGGGTTGCATTGAGGCGTATGACCAGTGCCTCGCGATTCGGCGGCGGTTGGTGGAGCAAGAGGGGCGGCGGGAATTGGCCAATGATTTGGCCACAGCGTTTATAAACAAGGCCATTGCGCTTACCGCAATGGGCGATTTGGCAGTAGCGGTGGGGCTGTACGACCAGGCAATTAAGATTATGCGACGCCTGGTGGAGCAAGAGGGGCGGCGGGAGTTAGCCAATGATTTGGCCACGGCGTTCATGAACAAGGCCAATGCACTTACCACAATGGGCGATCTGGCGGGTGCAGTGGAGTTTTTCAACGAGTGCATCGCGATTCGGCGGCGGTTGGTGGAGCAAGAGGGGCGACGGGAGTTGGCCAATGATTTGGCCATGGCTATAATGAACAAGGCCAATGCGCTGCAAATCATGGGCGATCTGGCGAGTGCGGTGGAGCTTTACGGTCAGACTATTGAGATTTTGCGTCGCCTGGTGGAGCAAGAGGGGCGGCGGGAGTTGGCCAATCATTTGGCCAATGCTCTCATGAGCAAGGCCAATGCGCTTCAAATCATAGGTAATCTGGCGGTGGCGGTAAAAATGTACGACCAGAGCCTCGCGATTTACTGGCGGTTGGTGGAGCAGGAGGGGCGGTGGGAGTTGGCCAATGATTTTGCCAAAGCGCTCCTGAACAAGGCCAATGCGCTTTACCGCATGGGCGATCTGGCTAGTGCGGCAGAGCAGTATGGCCAAACTATTGCAATTATGCGTCGGTTGGTGGAGCAGGAGGGGCGGAGGGAACTGGCCAATGATTTGGCCAGGGCGCTCCTGAACAAAGCTAATGTGGTTTATAGCATAGGCGATCTGGCCGGTGCGGTGACGATGTACGACGAGTGCGTCGCGATCTATCGGCGGCTGGTGGAGCAGGAAGAGCGGCGTGAATTGGCCAATGATTTGGCCATGGCGCTCATGAACAATGCATCTGCACTTAAGAATATGGGTAATCTGGTAGGTGCAGTGAAGTTGTACGACGAGTGCATCGCGATTCGGCGGCGGTTGGTGGAGCAAGAGGGGCGGCGGGAATTGGCCAATGATTTGGCCATGGCGCTTATGAATAAGGCTAATGCGCATATGAGCATAGGCGATTTGGCTGGTGCGGTGACGATGTACGACGAGTGCATCGCGATATATCGGCAACTGGTGGATCAGGAAGGGCGGCGGGAATTGGCATATGATTTGGCCAAGACGTTCATGAACAAGGCCATTGCACTTTATAGTATGGGCGAACTGGCGCGTGCGGTGACGATGTACGACGAGTGCATCGCGATCTATCGGCGACTGGTGGAACAGGAAGGGCGGCGGGAATTGGGCAATGATTTGGCTCTGGCGCTCATGAACAAGGCGTCCGCGCTTGGCAGCAATGGTGATTTGACGGGTGAGGTGAAATTGTGCGGCGAGTGCATCGCGATATATCGGCAACTGGTGGATCAGGAAGGGCGGCGGGAATTGGCCAAAGATCTGGCCATGGCGCTCATGAACAAGGCCAACGCGCATATGAGCATAGGCGATCTGGCTGGTGCGGTGAAGTTGTGCGACGAGGGTGTCGCGATCTATCGGCGACTGGTGGAGCAGGAAGGGCGACGAGAATTAATGGGCGATTTATCCAGGGGACAGTTATTCCGCACATATTTGATGAAAGGAATAGGCGTGGTCAGATAGGAACAACGCCGGCAAGCCCGGGAGGCTTATCGAACTCTGGCGATTGAGGTTCAGCGGATGATATACAATGATCTCCATAATGTTTCAAAGTGGGCGCAAAATGCATTCAGTAGCATATTATGAAAAATTTAGGAGGAAATATGAAGGAGTATATCGTCCGTAAAACGCCCGGGAGAATTGTCGTGTGGCGCGATGGGGAAAGGATCGAACTGAAAGGGCTATTCGATGCCATTGCCCAGCCCAAATATGATTTTGGGAAAATGTCGGAATCATCTCTGAATCTCGGCCATGCAATTCTCGTGGATTGTGTCGGTGAAGCAGCGGCCGGTCAGTTATATGAAGGCTTTACGCAGAAATATCTTATGGTTGAAGCGATGGAATTGCCCATTTCAGCCGATGAGATTAGGGAATACGCCAAAGTGATGGCAAGGCGGATGTATAATGCGCAGAGTAAAACAGAGTGGAAGATGGGCATGCCCTAGAAGAAGCCTTGATCGGAATGGTCAATGAAAGTATTTATCAGCTACTCAACAACGGACAAGGGCATCGCCGGCGATCTATTTAGGCAAATGGCCGCGCATGGCATTTATTCATTTCTTGCTCACGAGACGATTGAGATTGCGGCCGACTGGAAAGGACGGATATTGCAGGAACTGTCTACGGCGGATGCCATGGTGGTTCTGCTCAGCAATAATTTCCTGAACTCAAAATGGACAGGGCACGAAGTCGGGTATTTCTATGCCCATACGGGGCATCAAGGCCCTTTCATACCGCTCAGTCTCGACGAAACTGTCTCGTGCGGCATCATTGAAAACTTGCAGAGCCAGCGGATCCCGACAGGTGCAAAATCAATTCCTATTGAACTATGGCTCGCGCCACTTATCAACGCATTCCCAGACCGATTGATTCCAGTTGTGATCGCAAAAGTGGTGGAATGCAAATGGTGTCGCACATCAGAAGCATATATGAGGATTTTAAGACCGCATTTTGCCACAATGGAAAAATTATGGCTGGACCAGTTGATAGTCGCGGCGACAAACAACCCATGTATATTTTCGGCTAGAGAGTGCCGAAACACACACATTCCAGGGTTAGTTGAGGCCAACACAGGCCGCTTGTCATCTGTCCAGGTCGCGGGTTTGCAACAAAGGCTGGATTCCGACGAAGTGTTTCGGGATCGGGTGATATTGCCTACAAGCACGATGGCGGAAGATGAGCATGGAAACTAGCGTCAAGTTCGTGGCCACCAAGGGCCCGATGAAGGGGAAGGAATTCGCCTTCGATGAGCACGATGCTTTTTTATTTGGTCGTCTGCCAGAGTGCCATTGTTTTTTGCCCGATGACCCGCTCATTTCCCGCAGGCATTTCCTGGTGGAGGTAAATCCGCCGGACGCGCGAATCCGGGATTTTGGCAGCCGGAACGGCACCTACGTGAACGATAAGAAAACCGGGAGCAGGAAGGATGGGGAAACGCCTGAGGAGGGGCAACGGAGGAAGTATCCCGAGGTGGACCTAAAGGACGGGGACACCATCCGGGCGGGGGATACGGTGTTTTCGGTCAAGATCGAGCGCGAGGAGGCGGCGGGGCCGGTTGTTTGCGTCCAATGCGGGAAGGATGTGGCGGGGGAAATGGGCGGACGGCAGGCGGGTTCCTACATCTGCGTGGCGTGCCGGCAGAGTATGGAGATGGACCCCGCGCAGATTCTGCGGGACATGCTGGCCAAGGAGGCCGGAAAGCCTGCGCAGAAGGAAGGGCTACCGGTCATAGCCGGATACCGAATCAAGCGCCGGATAGGGACCGGGGCCTTTGGCGCGGTTTACCTGGCGGTGAGCGAGACGGATGCGCGGCAGGTGGCTATCAAAGTGATGCTGGCGCGGGTGGCGGTGGACGAGATTGCGCGGACGAAGTTTTCCAGGGAGATCGAGTTGCTGACCGGAATGCGGCATGAGAATGTCGTGGCGGTCTATGATTCCGGATCGGCGGGGAGCGCGTTCTATTTCGTGATGGAGCATTGTCCGGGTGGGAGCGTGGCGGACTATATGGAGTCCCAGGGCGGGAAGCTGACCCCTGAGGTGGCGTTGCCCATCATTCGGCAGGCGTTGCAGGGGCTGGCGTTCGTGCATCAAAAGAGCGTGGTCCACCGGGACTTGAAGCCCCATAACATCCTATTGGCAGGAACTCCGGCAAGCCCGTGTGCGAAAATTGCGGATCTGGGCTTGGCCAAGAACTTCGAGCGGGCGGGCCTGAGCGGGCACACCATGACCGGGGCCTATGCAGGAACGCCGATCTACATGCCGAAGGAGCAGTTGACGGGATACAAGTATGTCAAGCCGGTGTCGGATGTCTGGAGCTTGGGGGCGACATTCTACAACATGCTGACGGGGGCGACTCCTCGGGATTTCCCGCAGGGGTGCGATCCGTTGGATATTATTCTCAAGGGCGAGATCATTCCGATTCGGCAGCGCGATTCGAGCATTCCGGCCGGGTTGGCGGCCGTTTTGGACAAAGCGATCCAGGCAAACCCGAAGGACCGCTATGCGGATGCCGGGGAGATGCTGGGAGCCTTGCAGAAGGTGCGGGTCTGATGGGCAAGCCAGCTACAGCACCCTTGCCGTTGATTCTTCGGGCGGCGGGGCTGACGGATGCGGGATGCGTCCGAGAACAGAATGAGGATGCCTTTCTGGCGGATGCCGACAGGGGACTGTTCATCGTGGCGGACGGAATGGGAGGGCGGCACGGAGGCGATGTTGCGTCCCGGCGGGTGGTGGAGATCCTGCCGGGGCTCGTCTGGCAAAATCTAGCTGCTGCCAAGATCGACCATTCTTCGGCTATTCTGGCGGGGCTGGAAGAAGCCGTGATGGAGACTAGCCGGGCCATTTGCGCCGAGGGCGAAAAAAGGGTTGAATGTCTTGGCATGGGGGCCGCCATTGTGGCGGTGTTGCTGACTGGCCATCATGCCCATATCGTACATATTGGCGACAGCCGGGCATATTTGCTCCGCGGGAATGGACTTCGGCAGCTTACGCAGGATCATTCCATCGTCGAGGCCTTGCTGCGTCATGGGGAGATCTCTCCCCAAGAGGCAATTGACCACCCGGCGCGGGGGCGCCTGACCCGGTTTGCCGGCATGGAGCCCGCCGCAGAGCCTGCGGGGCAAACCCTCGAGGTGCATTCGGGTGATCGGCTTTTGCTTTGCACGGACGGCCTTTGGGGCACCATCGGGAATGCGACGATAGGCGGCATCCTGTCTTTGCCGGATGATTTTGCGGCGATCTGCCAAGCCCTGATCACCGCCGGCAAAGCAGCGGGCGGCGATGACAATCTGACGGCTGTGGTGGTGGATGTCGCGGAAGGACCGGAAGCATGAAAAACTCCTATGCAATGGACATCATCTGGCGATTGGCCTTGCTTGAGGCGCTGGCCGCGAAGCACGAGTTCATCGGGCCGGAGCATTTTTGGGAGGGGCTTTCCAAGGGGCGGGATTTTTGCAAAGCCAGCGCCTTGAAGGTGGCCAAGGAACAGGGCTTGGATACTCCCGCAATAGTCGCCGAGTTGAGCATGGCGCCTGAGATTCTTGAAAAAGCAAATATCGACCCGACCGCCTTCCGGAGGCAGCTTCGGGCCATGCTGGGTACAGGCACGCATCAGCATGCAAAGGGGGCCGTCATCCATCGTTCGGCGGCGACCCTTGAGGCTTTTGCCGCCGCAGAGAAGATTGCGGACTCACTTTTCCTGCCGAGTCGGCATGCCGGGGCTTTGTTTGCGGCCTTGCTCGAAAAGAAAGACTCCCCGGCCGTGAAGGCGTTGGAGAAAAATGGGGCGGATATTGCCGCGCTTGCGGCCGATACTCGTACCCGTCTTGGCCTGCCACGACCTGCAGGCAAGAAGGAGCCGCCCCGGCTCGAGGATTCCTCGCAGGCGGATGGCCGACCGATACTCGAACGCTTTGGCCGGGATTTGACGAAAGCCGCCCGGGATGGACTTCTCGCCCCCGTGATTGGGCGCCGCAAGGAGATGTTGCAGGTCATCCAGACGTTGGCGAGAAAAACGAAAAGCAACCCAGTGCTGGTGGGCGAAGCCGGCGTTGGCAAAACGGCTATTGTCGAGGGGATCGCCCAACGGATCGTAGCTGGCAAAGATGCGCAGGTGCTGGGGGGCAAGCGGATCGTCGAGATCAGCATGGGGGCGCTGGTGGCCGGCACCAAGTGGCGGGGCGAGTTCGAGGAGCGGATCAAGGGGTTGATCGATGAGGCAAAGGCCGATCCCAATTTGATCCTGTTCATCGATGAAATCCACACGATGATCGGCGCAGGCGACCACAAGGGTGGGCTCGATGCCGCAAACCTGATGAAGCCCGCACTGGCCAGGGGCGAAATCAAGTGCATCGGCGCTACCACGCGGGATGAATACCGCCAATATATCGAGAATGATCCGGCGCTGGAGCGGCGTTTCGACAAGGTTGACGTGCCGGAGCCCAGCCGCGAGGAAGCCATCCATATACTGGAGGGTATCCGTCCCCGATTCGAAAATCACCACCGGGTGAGGATTTCCGACGAGGCGATCACTTCGGCTGTGGATCTATCCATTCGGTTTGATTCCGCGCATCGGCTGCCGGACAAGGCCATTGATCTTCTGGATCTGGCCTGTGCGCAACTGTGCGTGCCAGAGCTCAGCTTCGAAGTCGGAGCGGATGGAAACGCCATGGGAAAAGTTACCTCCCGCGCAATCGTCGCGGTACTTGCGGAGAAGGTCAATGTGCCGGAGGAAATCATTGCCGAGCAACTACAGAGAGGACCAGCGGTCCAGTCAGAAGCGTTGGTGGAGAAACTACGCGGACGGGTCATGGGGCAGGATGAAGCCATAGAGCGAGTCTGCAACCGCTTGTTATTGGCGCAAGCTGCGCTGGGTGAACGGCGGGGGCCACGCGGGGTCTTCCTTTTCCTCGGACCTTCAGGAGTTGGGAAAACCGAACTTGTTCGCGCACTGGCCGAGGCTCTTTTCGGCTCCGAAAACAGCATGATTCGGTTGGATATGTCGGAATACATGGAGCCGCACAGCGTATCTCGACTAGTGGGTTCGCCACCGGGCTATATCGGGCACGACGAAGAGGGGCAGTTGACGCGGCAATTACGGACGACGCCCTATGCGATTGTGCTTTTGGACGAAGTGGAAAAGGCGCATCCCCGCGTGCTCGATCTCTTCCTACAGGTTTTCGACGAGGGGCGAATTACCGACAGCAAAGGGCGGGTGGTGGATGCCCGGAACGCCATATTCATCATGACCTCGAACATCGGGGCTGGGGCGAAGGTCGCTCGCAAGCCGATCGGGTTTAATGCCGACGCGGCCCAGGACGAACCGAAGCCAGAACTGCGGGACGAAGAATTGAAGGGGCACTTCCGGACGGAGTTGATCAATCGCATCGATGAGGTGATCCGGTTTGCCCCGCTATCTCCCGAGGCCATGGCCACCATTGCTCAGCATATGCTGGAAGGAATCGCCGCCGCCATCGAGGCGAAATATGGGTGGACCATCCGTTATGACCCGGAGCTGGCGGCGCATCTGGGCGAAAAGGCCTATAGTCCGGACTATGGGGCAAGGGAGTTAAGGCGTCTGATCGAAGTCGAAATCGAATTGCCATTGGCGCGGTGGCTGAAAGAATCCCGGGCGGATAAATGCATCGTCTGCCATCTGGATTCGGGCGCCATTTGCATTACGGCCGACCCGGCAGGCTGAATGGCTAGGGGACCCCCGGGGGAGGGGGCAGCCTCATAGATCAAAATGGATCTGGGGGGCGCAGGATTTCACGTTTTCCCGTGTAGTAAGGGGGTAGATGGCGATGGCGTCATCATCAAGAGGGAAACAGTGAACACAGACATCCAAAATGAGATTTCGGGGATTCAAATGCACGCGGGAGTCTGGTGCCGCCTTCAAATGAAGGGATCCGATGTCGGATTACCGGAGTTTTATTGGCCGGAAGCGGCCCGTAGAATGTGGGAGAAGCAGTTGGGGGTGAAGATGGGGATGACGCCAGAAGAATTCGGCCGGTTAGGGCTGGGCGGGCGGTATCCAAACATCGGTTATAAAATCCACGTCTTTTTTCCTGAGGATATTTCCATTACCGGCCATTACTTCTATCACCGCATGATGAAGGAGAACCTTATGGGGCAGAACTACGAACACTGCCGGGGCAACGTCCCATTTTCAAAGGTAAAAGAATATTGCGGGACAGGAGCGATGGCCATTCGCAGCAAGTACGTTTTGCGAAAACTTGCGGAGGAGTCGCCGCTTTTCGCCCCGATCTGGAAAGATTTGAAAGACATTTCGCCTGACGACTGCGGGATTTACTTGGCCGAGGCCCCGGATGCGGCATGGCTGGCATCGATCCAACCGAACGAACAACGGCTGTTCGACGAGTTCAGAAATCCTTTTGGCTTGGCCCTGGCCGGCATGGAGAGCGCCGAAAATTTCCCTGAAGGGCGGGAATGTTTGGCGGCCTTCCGCCGGATACAGGGCAAGAAGCCGTTCGAGGAGGTGAAGAATGCCTTTGAGCAGATGGTCGGTCAAGCCTTCGACATATTCGAGTTTTGGGAGTCCTATGTGCTGTATCTATTAAACCATGACATGGCGGATTGGGCGTCCGATGCCTTGCAGGTGGCCCAAGGAAAGTATCCGGATTGCCTGATGCTGGATAAACTGGGTGCCCTGTGTTGCATGGAACTTGGAGAATGGGATCGCGCGGAGCGTCATTTGAAGCGGTATTGGGGCGCAAACCCCTGGGATCCCTTCGTCATTCTCACCTATGCGCGGGTGGCTATTAAGAAAAGCGACTTTCCGCTCGCGGCTCAACTTTATGGGGATTTCATGGAGCATGGCGGTCTTGGCTGTGCTGACATGCTGCATTATGGCCTGGCATTATTCCAGTCACGGCGTTATGCGGAAGCGCTGTCCATATACTTAAAAACGGATTTAACCCATGGCCCGCAACCGATGATCGACAACAATATTGGCATGACATTGGCCAGCATGGGTCAGTATCCGGAGGCGGTGAAGCATTGTCGCCGGGCTTTGGAACTCGACCCAGCCTATCGGTCTGCCTGGGATTCGCTTGGATTTGCTTACCTGAAAGGTGGTCAATGCGAGGAGGCCATCCCGGCGTTGTTGAAGGCGATCGAGTTGGAGCCGAACTATCCCGATGCGTGGCGTCATTTGTTGCATGCCTATCATAATGCCGGACAGACACAAAAGTTGGCCGGAGCTAAGGTCTGGGTCGGAGATATTCTCCCCGCTGAACTGGCGCGGTTCGAACGCGAAAAGGGAACGGATATCCCGGATTAGGGGGCACATGTGAAACGACCAGTCGTTTTTGGAAAGGCATAACACGAGGAGGTCCGGCATGGGTACGATGGTTAAGGCCAGTTGCAAGTGCGGTTTCCAAGAGCAATGCGACGTCGGGGGCGGCATGAATGATTATGCGACCAATTGTTCGTTCCCATGCCTTTGCAAGAGTTGCAAGCGCATGGTTCATGTGAACATGCTCAAGGATCCGCCGCGATGCCCGGAATGCGGACGCGCAGATCCAATTCCGTACGATGACTCCCGCCTGATCGGAACGCTCGGCATGGCGTCTGTCGCATCCTGGCATGTAAGCCTTAAATCGGATCGAGAGCTCGTTTTGACCAATGGCACCTATCTATGCCCGAGTTGCAGGCAGATGACGCTTCGATTCAAATTAACGGCATTTTATGACTGAATTTTCTTCCGGAAAATGGCTGCAAGCTCAAGACGGAGGGTCGGCCGCAATGGGGGGATTCTCTGCATCCACATCTTGCAGACGGCGATCCTCCAACCGTTGAACCGTGAACCTGATCGCGCTTCGCGCCGGCTTTGACGGCGGGAGCGGAGGCGGCTATATTGACTCGACCGTTTCCCCGGCGGGGTGGCGGGAAGGAAGACTCATGAATTTCGATTGGATGAAGGAAGGCATCGGCTACGCGGCGTCGCTGATCATCTTGGTCTCGCTGCTGATGACGAACGTGTTCCGGCTGCGGCTGATCAACGGGATCGGTTCGGTGCTGTTCGGGGCGTACGGGTGGTTGATCGGCTCGTGGCCGGTGTGCGCGATCAATCTGGTGATCGCGGGGATCGACGGGTGGTATCTGCTGCAGACCTTGCGCATCAGCGCGTTCTTCGACCTGGCGCCGGCGGAAAGCGTGGGGACGGAATACCTGAAGCGGTTTTTCCTGTTCCACGAACGCGAGCTGATCAAGTACGCGCCGGGGCTGACGCTCGAAAATCTGCAGGATGCGTGCACCTGCCTGATTTTCCGGAACTTGCTGCCGGTGGGGCTGTTTTCGTACCGGCAGAACGGGCCGGAGGCGGATATCGCGATCGATTTCATGATCCCGGAATACCGCGATTTCAAGGCGGGGCAATATCTGTACCGGACGAAGCGGATGTTTTTCAAGGAGAAGGGCATCAAGCGGTTCCACGCGGTGGCGCGGCACCCGTCGCACCCGAAATACTATCTTCGCAACGGCTTCGTGCGCGAAGCCGGCGTGTCGGGCGGCTTCGTGAATGCGCTGTGAGGTGGACGTGACGACCGCCTTTCCGGTGCGGGGAGACGCGGCGCTGGTGCTGGAGGGCGGCGGCATGCGCGGGCAATACGCGTCCGGAGCGATGGATTTCTTCCTGCAGGCGGGACTCCGCTTTCCGTACGTGATCGGCGTCTCGGCCGGCATCAGCAACGCGGCGTCGTACGTGGCGGGGCAGTTCGAGCGCAATCGGCGGATCTTCACGACGTTCGCGGGCGATCCGCGCTACTTTTCGTGGCGCAACTGGCTTCGGCACGGCAATCCGTTCGGCATGGATTTCATCTACCGCGAACTGCCGAAATATCTGCCGTTCGATTTCGAGGCGTTCGCGGCGGCGCCGACGCGGTTCCGCATCGGCGCGACGGATTGCGAGACGGGGCGGGCGACGTTTTTCGACAAGGCCGACGCGCCGATGACGGAGGCGCTGCTGGCGAGTTCGTCGCTGCCGATGGTGGGGCGGATGGCGCGGGTGAACGGGAAGCTCTATCTCGACGGGGGCATTTCCGATCCGATTCCGTTTCGGCAGGCGGTGGCAGACGGGTTTCCGCGGCGCGTCGTGGTGCTGACGCGCAACCGGGGCTTCCGCAAGCCGGTGCCGGGGCGCGCGCTGCGCGCGGCGATCCGGCTGAAATACCGGCGCTTTCCGGCGCTGGCCGCGGCCGTGGCGCGGCAGGCGGAAACCTACAACCGGCAGCTCGACGAGCTGGATGCGGAAGAGGCCGCCGGCCGGGCGCTGGTCATCCGCCCATCGCGGCCGCTGGCGGTGGGGCGCTACAGCCAGGACCGCGCGGAACTCGAGCGCCTGTACCAAAACGGCTGGGCCGACGCGGAAGCGGGCTTGGCGCAACTGCGCGGTTTTCTTTCGCCGTGAGGCCGGCTAGGATGTCCGCGTGAATACGGTTCCGGCAACGCCTTGGATTTCGATGGAGGACGTGGCGGTTCGCTTTCCGATCCGCCGCGGCGTGCTCGCGCGGACTCAGGGGCACGTGCACGCGGTCGCAAGCGTCTCGCTGGAGGTCGCGCGCGGCGAGACCCTGGGGCTGGCGGGCGAATCCGGCTGCGGCAAGACCACGCTGGGCCGCGTGCTCGCCGGCCTGGAACGGCCGACCGAAGGCGCGGTGAAGCTGGACGGAAAAATCCTGTTCTCGCCGACGAACCAGAAGCCGTTGTCGAAAGACCAGCGCCGCCGCATCCAGATGATCTTTCAGGATCCGATGGCCTCGCTGAATCCGCGCCTGACGATCTGCGATCTGCTGACGGAGGGGATGGCCGAGCACCGGATGCTGAAGGGCGAGCCTCGCGCGGCGGCGGCGACGCGCCTGCTGGCGGAGGTGGGGCTGGACGAATCCGCGCTGTGGAAGTATCCGTTCGAATTCTCGGGCGGCCAGCGGCAGCGCATCTGCATCGCCCGCGCCTTGTCGCTGCGTCCGGACCTCGTGATCTGCGACGAAGTGGTCAGCGCGCTCGACGTGTCCGTGCAGGCGCAGGTGATCAATCTGCTGGTGGAATTGCGCAAGAAGCACGGGCTGGCGTACCTGATGATCGGCCATGATCTGAGCGTGCTTCGGCACGTGTCGCACCGCATCGCGGTGATGTACCTCGGGCGGCTGGCGGAGGTGGGCCCGGCGGATTCGATGGTGGAGTCGCCGAAGCATCCCTACGCGCAGGCGCTGGTGGCGGCCGTGCCGGTGCCGGGCGTGAAGCGCAAGCGGAAGGCGCTGAAAGGCGAGCCGCCCTCCGCCGCGAATCCGCCGCCGGGCTGCCCGTTCCATCCGCGCTGTCCGAAAGCGATGCCGATTTGCCGGACGGAAATTCCGGCCTGCCGCGCGGTGGCCGGCCACCGCGTCTGGTGCCACCTGTACTGATCGGATCTGCCGGCGCTCAGTTGGTTTTGGAGACCGGCCGGTGATTGAACTCTTCGGGCCGGTTGGGGAAAAGCACGACCATCTTGACGTCGTTGGCCAGGCAGAGCTTCTCGATCATTTCGAGCTTCTGGCGGCTTTTGCCCTGGAGATTTGCTTCGCCCTGG
>CAZECJ010000051.1:0-18371 GCA_964510645.1 uncultured Verrucomicrobiota bacterium
ACGCGCGCATCGGCGACGGCTGCTACATCACGCCCGACGGCAAGGACGACGTCGTGACGGATCTCTACACCGTCCAGGACGGCGTCATCGTCATTCCGAAGAAAACGGTCATTCCCCCCGGCACGCGGATCTGACGCGGTTTCAGCTCGGTTGTAGCCGGCCTCGATGAGGCCGGGGTTGTTCATTCGATGGCCGGTCCCAGCGGGACCGGCTGCGGAAAGACCGGAAACGACCTATTGCGGCGGCTGGTAGGCCGGGAGCGCGGGGCGCCGGCTGGGGCCGACGACTTTTCCGTGCGGGGCGGAATCGCCGCTTTCCGGATTGGCGGATTCCAGATTCTGGCGGCGGCAATCCGCGATCAGCCGGTAGCATTTCGAGACGTGGTCGCCGATGGGGACGGTGCTGGGCGCGGAATTCTGGATCGCCTCGAATTTTTTCGCGGCTTGGAACGCCGTATCTTCGATGGGCTTGAGCAGTTCCACGTGCGACTTGTCCGCCAGGAAAAGCTTGTATTGCTCCAAGGCCTGGTTGAACAGCTTCGCGCCTTCCAGGAAATCGGGATCTTGCCACGTTTCGCCGGGTTTGGGCGGGGGCGTCGCCGGGCGGGGCGGCGGAGCGGCGACGGCGGGTTTCGGTGCGGGAGCCGGCGCGAGGGCCGAGGGCGGGCGGGCGAGATTCCTCGCTTCCACGGCCAGTTTCTGGCAGCGGGCGACGTATTCCGCGAGCGGCACGGCAGCCGGCGCTTCCGCGCGGATCTGGTCGAACGCCACGGCGGCTTGGAGCGCGCCGCCTTCCACCTGCTTCAGCAGTTCGGCCGGGCGGCGGTCGCGCTGGAAGGTCCGATAGCGGTCCAGCGCCTGGTTGAACAGGCGTACGCCTTGGATGAATTGAGGGTGGTTCCACGCGGTGGCCGACAGAAACTCCAGCCTGGCCGGGGCGAGGACTGGCGCGGAAGCCTCGCCGGCCGGCGGCGTCGGGATCGCCGGGGCGGCGGGTTTTTCATCCGCGACTGCTTGGATTTGGACAGGCGCGTTTTCGGTCGGGAACCAATAGGGTAGCCAGACGTCTTGGAAGTACCACAGCAGGTTTCCCACCGCGGCGAGAATCAGCAACCCGACCAGCCCGAACGCGATGCGCTTCTTCTTGGGACTGGAAATCCCCATGGCGTAGACTTCCGACTTCGTCAGGCGGATCTTCTTCCGGGGGGATGCCGCCGGCGGTTGCGATGGGATTTCGTCCATGGAAAGAGAATGCGAAAACAGGCGGAAAAACTCAATGGCGGAATGCGGGCGCGCATAAGTGGGTGCGGTTTTGGGTCGGGCGGGCCCCACCAACTTGCGTGGTGGGGGAGCCAACTTCGCCTCCCACGGCGCAAGGCCGTGGGGGGGCAAAAGGGGCAGTCGGGCAGGCTTGCGCGGCCCCCTCTGGCTGTCATCCCGAGCCCGGATCCCGGCCTTGCGGATGGCCGGGGTTTTTTATGATATTTATAAATATCATATATGGTATTTATAAATATCATAATTTCCGGACCAGGGGGTTCGGACGACGGAGGCCTTCTATTCTGCGAGGGAGAAGGGTATAACGAGGGGGATGAGAGTCTGTATGGACATCCAGGCGGCGCTGGGGCAGCGGGCGGGCGTCGGGCGCTACGTGCGCGAACTGCTGGGCCATCTGGGGCCGGCGGCGGGCGCGGACGAACTGGCCGCGTTCTATTTCGACTTCAAGCGCACCGGGCTGGATGCGCCGCCGCCGGGCGTGGAGATGCGCTCGTGCCGCTGGATGCCCGGCCGCGTCGCGCAGGCCGCGTGGAAGCGCCTCGGCTTCCCGCCCTACGAGTGGTTCGCGGGGAAGGCCGATCTCTACCATTTCCCGAATTTCATCCGCCCGCCGCTCGGGCGCGGCAAGAAATCCGTCGTGACGATCCACGACGTGTCGTTCCTGCGCATGCCGGAAACGACGGAAGCGAAAAACCTCGCGTGGCTCTCGGCCGAGATCCACAACACCGCCGCGAAGGCCGACGCCATCCTGACCGACAGCCGATTCTCCGCGCGCGAAATCGTCGAACTGCTGCACGTGCCGGAAGCGAAGGTGTTCCCCGTCTGGCTGGGCCTGCCGAAGTTCGGTCCGCCGCCCGCGCCGGACGCGATCGCGCAGGCGCGGAAATCGCTCGGGCTGGAAAAGCCGTATTTGCTGATGGTCGGGACGATCGAACCGCGCAAGAACATCCCGTTCCTCGTGAAAATCTACGAGGCGCTGAAGGATTTCGACGGCGATCTGGTGCTGGTGGGCGGGCTGGGATGGAAGACCGGGCCGACGCTGCGCGCGATTACCGAATCGCCGCGCAAAGCCGGGATCAAGCTGCTGAAGCATCTGGACGACGCGCAGCTATCGGCGCTGTATGCCGGTGCGTCGGCGTTCACGTTTCCGACGCGCTACGAAGGCTTCGGCTTCCCGCCGCTCGAAGCGATGGGCCGCGGCGCGCCCGTGATCTCTGCGCGGAACAGCTCGCTCCCCGAAGTGCTGGGCGACGCCGCCGAGTGGGTGGACGGCTTCGACGCCGAGACGTGGGCCGCGACCATCCGCGCCGTGCTCGGCGATCCAGCCCGCGCCGCGCGCCTGCGCGCCGCCGGATTCGAACAGGCCCAAAAATTCACCTGGGAAGAAACCGCCCAGAAAACCTGGGACGTCTACCGCCGCTTGGCCTGAGATGCCTTGGCCCTCGCTGCGGCTTGCCGCGCCCTCGCTGCGGGGAATCGCGGCTCAACGTCTAGAGCGGATTGAGATTTTCTGTAGCCGGGGGCGATGACCCCGGCCATTGATTCTATAGCTGCCGGCCTCACCGCGGCCGGCTACAATAAAACCGAAAAGGCTTTAGCGGCTCCATGATGTAGCCAGGAAATCGCGGCTCACCCGGAGGGTTCGCCCTACCGAAGATGCGCAACAAAGCATTCAGGGTAGAGCGAGGCGTCCCTGCCGAGCCGGGATGTCAGCCGTTTTCCGGAAAGACCCGCTTGCGGAGGCCCGCATCCAGCGCGTAGAGGAGCTGGTCCAGCCGACTCTTGCCCGCTTCGCGAGCGGGCATCTGCCGCAAGACGTCGCGCGCTTCAACGGGGGCGTGGTCGATCGCCCAGCGAACCGCATCCTCCCCGACGGCGGGATCGCCGGCGCGGGCGAGTTCCAGCGCCAGCGCGGCATAGGCCGCCGGACCGACCACGTGCTTGGTTTGATGGACGTCCACCAAAGGATGCGTGTAGGCGCTCGCCGCCGCCGCTCCCGCGGCGCGGGCGGCGGCGGCCGCGGCGGGATCGCCGACCTCGCGCGCCGCGGCATGCGCCGACAAAGCCAGGGTGCGCAACCGGGCAACCCGCTTGCCCCCGCCGGCAAAAATCCGGATGCCCTCGATCGCGGCCCGAGGCCGGGAGTCCGAATCGGCCCGCGCCTCATAAACCGCCAGCGCCCGCTCCGCGCAGTCCGCCGCCCAGCCCCCCACCGCCCGCAGCGACTCCAGGCTCAGCGGAAAATACTTGGACTCACGCGTCATCGTTCGCCTACATACTTGCCCGGATGCCAGGAATGATTCTCAGCCAACAAGGCAAGCGCCGAGCGTCGCAGGTCAGTCCCGGCGATCCGCTTCGCCGCCTTCATCTACGCCATGGCAAAGGCTTGTACTTCTTGCTCTAGCCGGTCGCCGAGCTTGTCTAGCTGCTGTTCCAGGTCAAAATGAGCCTGTAGGTTCAGCCAGAACTGCGGCGAGACGCCAAAATAACGGCCAAGCCGTAAGGCGGTGTCCGCGGTCACGCTGCGGTTGCCGTGCACAATCTCATTGATCCGTCGGGGCGGGACGCTGATGTCGCGCGACAGGCGGTACTGGGAAATACCCATGGGGGTCAGAAACTCCTCCATGAGAATCTCGCCGGGATGGACGGGGGGCATTTTATTGGTTCTCATGTCGCTTCTCCTAGTGATAATCCACAATCTCTACGTCATGCGCGTGGCCTTCTCTCCATCGAAAGCAAATGCGCCACTGGTCATTGATCCGGATGCTGTGCTGTCCCGCTCGGTTGCCGGCCAGAGCTTCCAGCCGGTTCCCGGGCGGTACCCGCAGAGAGATCAAATCCGGCGCCGCATCGATCATCCATAGTTTCCGCAAGGCCGTCCGCTGGATGTCATGGGGGAGTTTCCGCACAACCTCCCGCCGGAATATCTTTTCGGCCTCCGGGCTTCTGAAGGACTTGATCATGGGCAGAACATAACGCGCCGCGTTAATGTCGTCAAGCGTTAATAGTCGGGATTCTTTGGGCGACACGGTTCAGGCCCGACCCGCGGCCGCAAGACTAGCGAATGCAACGAGGGATGGCCATGGATTTGCGATAACGTCAGGGTTCTGGGGACGACGCGCTGTACGCGATGAATATGGGGTCAAATATGGAGACCGCCCTATAATTTATAACAATGGACTCCGGTGAATATATAGATTATAGGACTGACCCCTTTACTTCTTCTGCAATTAGCCGTGACTTTTCCGTCAATACCGTTTGTTTTCGGAACAGGGATTGAGTAACATAACCAGCTAATGCGGTGGCGATCATCGCAATCAAGGCCATGAGTATTGTTTCCATCTTAATTTCTCCCAAGCCGAATGTCAGCGCTTTGGCACCGATAGCCCGCAATGCCATGTTCGGCTGTCAGTAACATGCATTGTAAGTTACTTGATATAGCTGTACCAAAACGCCCAGAAACCCAACGAAATAATCATAATACCAGCCGGAAACATAAGTAATTCTTGATCCGGATGCGCGTTAAAATATAGGCACAGTGGAAGGAATGTGCCGATCAATATGAAACGTGCGAGCATTCGCCGTGATCGCTTCGCACTTTTGATGTCCTGCTCTTGACGCTCGCGTTGGGCCTGTTCCGTTGCCTTGCGCTCGGCATCTTGTCGAATCTTCTCGGCATACTCGGGAGATGCAAGCCATTGTTGGCGCTCAGTCTCGTCTTGGATTCTTTTGTTTTCCGCCAACCTTTCGCGTTCTCTGATTTGTTCCCAGAAAACGCGGGATATCTCTGCTCGACATAGCGGGCAGCGTGACGCGTAATTCTTAAGGCTTACCATCCTGCATTCTGGACATTCATAATCGCCAGGATTGTTGGTCAAATATGCCGCGTATACTGAATTATCCGCAGTGCGTTTTGATGCCTCTATCGACTCGGCCCTGTCGCTTTCAGCACGAGCCTTTTCCGACTTGCAGTCTGGGCAGCCTCCAGTTTCCCACCCATATATTCGATACTCGCCATGAACACTGCAGTAGTGTTTTTCCATTTAACCACCTTTTGGAGCGTTCATAAATTCATGCTGAATGTCAGCGTTCACCCTCGCGTCACTTGTGGCGCGTAGGGGTGCAGTGCCTTGTTAGCCTTTAATGCTTTCGAGATGTTTTGATAGTCGGTCTTCAATCTGACTCTTGCCCCCGATGCTGTTGTCATAGAATAAAGTGCGAAAGCCGGATACATCGAATGGTAGTTTTTCTCGTGTTCTTTCGCACAGTAAGATTGTTGGTTTATTGATTGCATGGGCATAGCCGACTTCATAATAAACATTAGGATTGTCGGGAGTAATGTCCGCAATTATTACAGAGGCTTCTTGAAGGCTAGTCGTAATGTCCTTGATGATAAGGCCATTGTTATAAATATCATCACCGCGTATGGATTCGTATCCGAACCTTTCGCATGTAGGCTTTATTACCTCGGAGTATAGTTCATCAAATTCTTCTGTAAACTGCATCACAACGAAAGCTTTTGGACGACGATCATGCACTACAATGTTTCGCAGCATAATGTTGGTTGTTCCGTGAAGAAGAACAGCCAACTGCGACTTCTGAAGGACGGCTTGCCCAGACAATACCTTAACACCGTCAACAAATAGGCTAATGGCAGAACCTGAAACGACTATGGATAATTTAATCCAGTCGTTCATGCGTGGAGTGTCACCAAGTCCGGCTGTCGCAATTGATTCCCACGTTCCAGCTCTAAATATAGCCATCCCATAGGCGTTACTTCCAAAATTAAAACCAATGAATAATTCCTTTTCAAGGCCGTGATTCAACACGAGCTGACATCGATTATCCTTGCCGGTAAGTTTGACCTCGCATTCTATAGTGCCGGCCTGAAAGTAGCGGTCAGATTTCAACATTGCATACCGTATTTGCCCTTTTTCAGGGCCATCAGAGATTTCAACTGGTGTATACTGTATCTGAGTTGCATCTATTGTGGCTGTTCCCTGGATGGCAACCCACTTTATCGACGGCTTATGTCTGGACATAATATCTATCCTTGTTTATGTGTTTTTAGGCTAACAGTCTTTATTCAACCGACATTAAGTCGTCTTTATGTCTTTCGGGAAATCTGCACTTTGGTGCCTAGACGATAGGCTTCGGGAGGGGGGCGGTCAATGGGGAATTCGGGAATGGGCAAAGAATTGCGGCAAATGTGAAAAGGGGGCCAAAGCCGACTTCGGGGGCGCCTGAAGGAGTAAAACGGCTGGAAAACTACGAATTTTGCGAATGACACGAATTGGGGGTGAAAACAGGCCGAGCGGACGCTCGGCGTGCCCGGGAAGGGGCCTGAACAGCTTAAAACGGGGTCAGAAACTACGAAATTCGCGAAAAACGCGAAAAATGGGCTAAAAATCGGCCCTCAAATCAGGGGGTTTTGCAGGAAACAGGAAATTTCAGGTCCCAAGACCCTGTCCGGTCCGTTTTTCTCGCCAAGGACGCGAAGGGCGCCAAGAAGCGTCTGCGATACCCCAAGCCTCTTGGCGAACTTGGCGCACTTTGCGAGAACCCAAAAATGGCCTCAAAATGGCCAAAACCAGTGAAAAATGGCCTGAAACGGACTCGAAATGGTCCCCAATGGTCGTTTTTCGGATCATCGGGGAAGTTCAGGTCCCAAAACCGCGTCCCGGTCCGTTTTTCTCGCCAAGGACGCGAAGGGCGCCAAGAAGCGTCTGCGATACCCAAAGCCTCTTGGCGAACTTGGCGCTCTTTGCGAGAACCCAAAAATGGCCTGAAAATGCTTAAAACGGCCTAAAAATGGCCGTTTTGCGTGTTTTGGGGGCTTGAGGCGCGATTTGTGGCGCACGGGAGGGGCCGAATCCATTCCGGCCGATGTGAACTTTGGAGAGATCTCATATTGTCCCTTTTCACGCCATGACGATTTGACTGAAATTGACGAAGAATTGTCTTGTGCGCTTGACCCTGCCACCCAATGGGGACACCATTCAAGCGTTGGAATTCAGCGGTGGTGCCGAAGGCTAAAATCAGCGGCCATGAAAGCAGAGGTGCGTGATGAACCCACACGAGCGAACGCGTAGCCAGAGCGAGGGGGGCTTTCCGGTCTTGCTGGCGGGCATCATCCTCTGGTCGGTTGGGGCGTCTGCGGGCACTAACTTCCCTCCGGTTATGCACATGCCCCTGTTCCTCACCAACCAGCAGATTCAAGTGCCCGTCGATGGAAAAGCAGGGAAGAGCTACCGGATCGAATACACGGAGGACCTGCTGAGCGAGGGTCCCTGGACCAATGGTGCGACGTTCACCGCGCCGGAGACCAACTTTTGCTTCATCGAAGACCAGATCGGCCTGGGCGCCCGGTATTACCGGCTGAACATGTTTCCGGGCACCAATCCGCCGATCTGGCCCGACAACAGCCGGCTTTCGACGGAAGTGGCCTCGCCGTCCAGCGTCCAACTGAGTTGGACGGCGGTCACGGATCTGCTGGAGGTGGTGTCCTACGCCATCTATCAGGACGGGGTGTTGGTCACGAATCTGGCCGGGACGAGTCGGACCTATACCGTGATCGGACTGGCGCCCGGCACGGCCTATGCGTTTCAGGTTCAGGCGATGAACGAGGATACCAATTGGACGGCCCATGGCCCGTCCATCATCGTGAATGCCGCGCCGCCCGATCCGGGACAAGTGGCGCCGGGCCTCGACAACCGCGGGGCGGTTCTGATGAAGCCGTCCACGGCCTTTTTGTACACCAACAGCAATCCCATCCAAACCGGCGTGAGCACGAACACGATCGACGAAGCGCGGGCGGCCGTTCTCCGGGGACAGGTGTCCGATACGAACGAACAGGCGTTGGCGGGGGTCACGGTGTCCGTCTTGGGGCATGAGGAGTACGGGCAAACCGTCACGCGGACCAACGGGGAATTCGATTTGTCGGTCAATGGCGGCACCGCTCTCGCGCTGGTTTTTCAGAAGGCCGGCTACCTGGAGGTCCAGCGAACCGTTCCGGCCCAGTGGCAGGAGTTCCAAGTCACCGAATCGATCGTCATGACTCCGCTGGACGCCCGCGTCACCGCCATCGACTTTCCATCCAACGTCCTCCAAGTCGCCCAGAGCAGCGAGGTCGAAGACGACAGCGGCCGCCGCCAGTTCACGTTGATTATTCCGCCCAACACGCAGGCCGCCATGGTGTTGCCGGACGGCAGCACCCAGGTGTTGAACCAGGCGCATATCCGCATTACGGAATTCACGCGGGGGGACCTGGGGCCTCAGGCGATGCCGGCGGAATTACCGCCCGAGACGGAGTACACGTATGCGGCCGAATATTCGGCCGACGAGGCGCTCGCCGCGGACGCCCAGTCCGTCTTTTTCCAGCCCGACCTGTACGGATACTTGACCAACTTTCTCGGGCTGCCCGTGGGCGTCGCGATTCCGCAAGGCTGGCTGGACAAGGAAATCTCGGCTTGGGTGCCCGACGAAGATGGCCGGGTGATCCGGTTCCTGGCCGTTTCCAACGGATTGGCTGAACTGGACGTGAATGGCGACGGGCTGGCGGAAGAGGCCGGCACGCTGGCCGACATGGGATTCACGGACGAGGAACGACAGAAACTCACGGAGCTTTTCGCGGTCGGTTCCGAGCTGTGGCGGGCGCCCATGGCCCACTTTTCCGATTTGAACTTCAGCGTGGGAGTCGGCCCGGCCAGTTTTGCGCCGCCTCCGGCCAATCCCGCTTCGACCGGCAACCATCCGACGCCCCATCCCCATATCCAAGGAGGGATGGGCACGGTGGAGATCCAGAACCAGGTGTTCCACGAAGACATCGGCATTGCGGGCACGCCCTTCAGCCTCCACTACGCCAGCGACCGGGCGGGGGGCTACAAAGCCGGCCGTACGCTTGAGATCCCCGTCATCTCCACCTCCATTCCCACCCTGCAGGGCATCCAATTGCAGATCCAAGTCGCGGGAAGATCCTTTGAAGAATCCTTCGCCCCCACCAACCATCTCGTCTATCCGTTCGAATGGGACGGGCGGGATGCCTACGGGCGCATGTTGCAGGGCCGCCAGCCCCTGACGTATCGCATCGGGTACCAATACACCGGCTACTACATGCGTCCGCCCACCAATCTCTCCGCCACGTTCGCGGGAGCCAGCGGGGAATTCGTTACCAATCCCGTCACGGGGGAACGGGTGCCGGCGCGGAAACTCCAGACGCTGTGGCAGGAAGAGACCACGGAGATCGGGGGTTGGAACATGGCAGAATACAGCCTGGGCGGTTGGATGCTGAACGTGCATCACGTCTTCGACCCGGTCGCCGGCATCGTCTATTTGGGCAATGGCCGCAAGCAGAACATCAATGGTCCGGGCGCCAGCGTGATGATGAACGTGGCCGGGACGGGAACGAACGGTTTCAGCGGGGATGGCGAGCCGGGCACGCAGGCCCAGATGAGCAATCCGGGAGGAATCGCCGTGGCTCCGGATGGCACGACCTACGTCGCGGATACGGCGAACCACCGCATTCGGCGGATGTCCGGCGCGGACACCGGCACGATCGAAACGGTGGTCGGCACCGGGGTTTCGGGCTTTGGCGGAGACGGGGGGGTGGGCACCAATGCCTTGATCAACGAACCGCGGGGCCTGGCGGTCGATCGCAATGGGAATCTCTACTTTGCCGACAGCGGCAACAACCGGATTCGAAAACTGTCCACCAACGGGATCGTCAGCACGGTCGCGGGCACGGGCACGGCCGGATCGGCCGGCGACGACGGCTCCGCCACCGAGGCCGAACTGAACCGCCCGCGCGGTTTGGCGATCGCGACGGACGGCACCCTCTACATTGCGGACACCGCCAACAACCGCGTACGCAAGGTCGGTGCAGACGGGATCATGGCCACCGTCGCGGGCACGGGCACGGCCGGCGACGCCGGCGATGGCGGACCGGGATCGCAAGCGCAGCTCAATCAACCTTCCGGGGTGGCGGTGGACTCCCAAGGCCGGATATTCATTGCGGACACCGCCAACAACCGCGTCCGGCAACTGGGCCGGGATGGCGCCATCTCTGCGGTTGCCGGCACCGGCGCGGCGGGCTACCAGGGGGATGGCGGCGGCGCCTTGCAGGCGCAACTTTCCGCCCCGGCATCGGTCAGCGTGGGCCGGGGATCCACCTTGTACGTCGCCGATGCCAGCAACAACTGCGTGCGGCAGATCGGCGGCGAGCGGAAGATCCGCACTTTTGGGGGCACGGGCACGGCCGGATACGGCGGGGATGGAGGATCGGCCCAGCAGGCGCAGCTCAACAGTCCGCAAGCGGTCGCTTTTGCGCCCGATGGCCGGGCCTATGTCGCCGATACCCAGAATGGAGCGGCCTGTCGCCTGGGTCCGCAGATGCGACCGGCGCAGCTGCCGGAAATCCAGATTGCCTCGGAAGGCGGCGACGCCGTGTATGTGTTCGGCCCGGAAGGCCGCCATCTGGGCACCAAGCACGCCTTGACCGGCGAATGGCTCTACCATTTCCAGTATGATCCTGAAAACCGCCTGATCGGCATTTTGGACTGGAACGGCAAGCTCACCCGGATTATGCGGGACGTGGACGGCACTCCAACCGGCATCCAGGCGCCCTTTGGGCAGGTCACCGTTCTGGACATCGACACCAACAACTGGCTGACCTCCGTGGCAAATCCGGCGGGCGAGGCGATTTCGCTCGGTTATGGAAGCAACGGCTTGCTCGACACGATCACGGGGCCGAGAACCTTTGCATACGGGGTCGCCTACGACGACCGCGGCTACGTCGCGGCGGCCAGCGATCCCGCCGGCGGCACCACCACCTTCAGCCGCGTCGCGGGGGCGGACGGCCGGGAAGTGACACGGACTTTGCCGTTGGGGCAAGTCGTCGCCCACGGCATCTCCAACCGTTCCGACGGTGCCGAAAGCCAAGTCACCACCTATCCGGATGGCACCTGGAGCCACGTCGTCCGGTTCGCCGACGGGGTCACCTCCAATCGCAGTCCCGCCGGGGAGCTTTCCCGTTTCGTGGAAGTGCCCGATCCCCGCTTCGGCATGCAGGCTCCGACGATACAGGAAACCATTCTCGCGACTCCGGGCGGGATCGTGGCTACCAGCCAGCACCGGCGGGTCGTCCAGCGGCCGGACCCCCGCGCCATCTTTCCGATTCAATCGCAGCGGGACGAAACCATCGTCAATGGGCGCACCAACGTGGTCTTCTACGACGCTTCAAATCTGACGACCACGATCACCTCGCCCATGGGCCGGCGCACGATGGTTCGAACCGATGCGTTCGGCCGGCCGTTGGAATTCGCCCGGTACGACTGGGTGCCGCTGAACTACACGTACAACAGCAACGGGCAGGTTGCGGCGATCAGCCAAGGCTCGGGTCCGGGAGCTCGCACGGTCCGATTGGGCTACGATCCTTCCGGCCGGCTGGGCTCGCGCACCAACGCGCTGAACCAGGTTGTCCAATTCCAGTACGATGCCGCCGGACGCCCCACCAACGCGGTTCGCGCCGACGGCCAGATCGTGGCGGTTGCCTACGACGGCGAAGGCAATCCGACGTCGATCGCTCCGCCCGGACGTCCGGCGCACGTTTTTTCATACACGCCCGTCGGGCTATTGTCGGGCTACGAGCCGCCCGCGATCGGAGGCGTAACGAATGAGAAAACCTATGCTTGGAATACGGCTCGACAACCCGCGAGCATCACGCGGGCCGATGGCGCCGCGATCGCGTACACCTACGACACCACCGGCCAGTTGTCCCGGATCAGTATGCCCGGCAACGAATGGCTCTACACCTACAACGCGCACGGGCAGATCGCCTCGGTGGCGGCCACGAACGATGAACTTGCGGTCGAGTTTGAATATGACGGACGCAGGCTGGTGGGGATGGGGTTGGCCGGGTCGGTCACCGGCGCGGTCGCCACGACGATGGACAACAACTTCTGGATCACAACTCTTGCCGTCAACGGTGGCGTCATCCAATCGAATTCCTATGATTCCGACGGCCGACTGGTGGCCGCCGGCGATCTTCTGCTGGTCCGCAATCCGACCAACGGATCCGTGAGCCGCACGGTGCTGGGAGACTTCACCAATGAGTACCAATACAATTCCTTTGGCGAACTTGCCGGCGTCGCCGTTTTCTTCAAGGGCACCAACCTCTACTCCGCCGGGTATGGCCGCGATGCCTTGGGCCGCATCACGAATCGGGTGGAGTCGGTTGGTTCGGCGCCGCCCCAAGCGAACGCCTTTCAATATGATCCGGCGGGTCGCCTGGTTCGCGTCGTCAAGCCCGGCCTGCAAAACTTCGATTATCAGTACGACGCGAACGGAAATCGCACGAACCATTTGCGCCCGGGCCAGCCGCCCTGCAGCGGCACGTTTGACTTGCAGGACCGCATCCTGACCTGTGGATCGAACACCTACGCGTGGTCGGCCGACGGCGAATTGACCAATGTCGCCGTCGGGGCAAGCTCAACCGCCTATCGCTACGACGCCTTCGGCAACTTGACCGGCGCGGTCCTGCCCGGAGGCACGAACGTCGAGTATTTGGTCGATGGCATGGGGCGCCGGGTCGGCAAGAAAGTCGGCGGCGTTCTGCGCCAGGGATTTCTCTACGGTGCGCCCACCCGCGTGATCGCCGAACTGGACGGATCGAATCAGGTGGTCAGCGTTTTCGTGTACGCCAGCCAGGCCAACGTGCCCGACTACATGGTCCGCAGCGGCGCCACCTACCGCATCATCTCCGATCATCTGGGCAGCCCGCGTCTTGTCGTCAATGTCCAAACGGGGGCGCTTGTCCAACAAATGGACCACGATGAATTCGGCCGCGTGCTGCTGGACACGAACCCCGGGTTCCAACCCTTCGGCTTCGCCGGCGGATTGTACGACCCGGATACGAGGTTGGTACATTTCGATGCCCGCGAATATGACCCGGAAACGGGACGCTGGACGAGCCGGGACCCGGTGCTCTTCGCCGGTGCGGACGCCAATCTCTATGCCTACATCCACAATGATCCCGTGAATGGGCGCGACCCCCTTGGCACCGGTCCCGCCACGGGCAATCAATCCCCGGCCTCTTCCTCCCAATCATCCTTAGGGCACGAGCAGGGGCACAGTCACCCCATTCCTCCTAACATGCCTGTGTATGTGATCATAGGGGCGCACTCCAATTATGGGGAAGCCTCGATTGATAACCCAAATGGAGCGCACGGCTATATGAATAATTTCCAACATTGGTTGGACGTAAACAACTATTCCTTGATTTATACGTCAGGGCATTATGTCGACATTGTAGACGTTCAAGTGCAGGTTGTGGGCATAGCACCCGTTGAAGACTTTAATTTTGATTATGTGGCTGCCGAGCCGCCCCCGCCGACATTTTGGCAGATACTGTGTGTGTTACCGGGTTGGACCGTTTCTACTCTATCCGAACATTTCCAAGCCTCCTTGCAGGTTCCATGGGATCGGTTGCACGGGCAGGAATATTGGGATGCAGCCAACTACCCAGAAGGATATCTTCAAAACCATCCCCAGCGATGATCTCGGTTCCCGCGTTCCCTTCGCGGATTGGCGGACGTTGATGGAAACGCGGTCCGCCGTGCGGCTCGTTCAGGAAAGTCGGCGGAGGAGGGCGAGGGTTTCCATGTGGAAGGTGTGGGGGAAGAGGTCGAAGGGTTCGATGGCTTCGAGATGGTAGGGGGATTGGAGGAAGAGCTTGAGGTCGCGCGCGAGGGTGGAAGGATTGCAGGAGACGTAGAGGATCGTGGCGGGCTCGAGCTTGGCGATCCAGGCGATGGCTTCGGGGGAGAGGCCGGGGCGGGGCGGATCGACGACGACGAGATCGACTTTCTCGGGCATGCCGGGAGGCAGGGCTTCGTTGACGTCGGCGGCGAGCACGTCGACGTTCTGGATGTCGTTAAGGGCGAGGTTTTCGCGGGCGGCGAGCACGGAGGGTTCCCAGCTCTCGACGGCGACGACGCGGTCGGCGACGGAGGCGAGGTGCAGGGCGATGGGGCCGGTGCCGGCGAATAGATCGAGGGCGACGGCGGGGCGTCCGTGGAGCGTCGCGAGTTCGCGCACGCGGGTGAAGAGTTTTTCGGCCTGGGCGGTGTTGCTCTGGAAGAAGGTGTCGGGGCCGATGCGGAAATGCAGGCCGTTGAGGATTTCCTCGATGGTGCCGGAGCCCTTGAGGATCGTGCGTTTTTCGGGGCGGGGGGAGCCGTAGATGTTGGTGTCGATGGAGAAGTAGAGGACGTCGACGAGGTCTTCGAGGATGGCGAGAAGGTGCTCGGGTAGGCCGGGATATTCGGTGGTGGAGACGATCTCGACCATGCGCTGGTGGGTGCCGCGGGCTTCGCGGATGGTGAGGGAGCGCAGGCCGGGGGTTTTCTTGATTTCGTGGAAGGCGGGGACGTTCATCTGCTTGGCGAGGGCGGCGACGCGGCGGACGATTTCGCGGGAGCCCTCGGACTGGAGCAGGCACTGGTCGGCGGGGAGGATGTGGATGAAGCTGCCGCGGCGGTGCAGGCCGAGGCGGAGTTCGCCTTCCAGGGTGGCGCCGAAGCTGAAGACCATCTTGTTGCGGTAGTCGGAGGTCTGTGCGGCGGGGACGAGGTCGCGGACGAGTTCCTGCGCGCCGGGGACGCCGTAGAGGGATTCGACGAGGACTTCCTTCTTGAAGCGGAGCTGGGCGGCATAGGCGCAGTGGCGGAAGGTGCAGCCGCCGCAGTCGCCGGTCAGGTCGCAGCCGGACGGGATGCGCTCGGGAGCGGCTTCGAGGATCTCGACGGCGCGGCCGAAGGCGAATTTTTTCTTCTTCTTGTAGATCCGGGCGCGGACGGTTTCGTTGGGCAGGGCGTCGTCGACGAAGACCACGAAGCGGTCGGCGCGGGCGAGGGCTTGGCCGCCGTAGACCATTTTTTCGGTGTGGACGACGAGTTCTTGGGGGGCGTTTTTCATAAAATTAAGAATTAAGAATTAGGAATTAAGAATGGTGGATTGAGAATCTTGTTTTTGGGAGGGCAGGGGGAAATTTCAATATCCAATGTTCAAGTGAGCAGCCGGGATCTCGTTGGGGGGAGGAGGGGGAGGGGATTCAATGTTCAATATCCAATATTCAAAATCCAATGTTCAAGTGAGCAGCCGGGGTCTTCAACCGTGAACCGTGAACCGCTGAACCGTGAACCTCTCATCGCCTCATTTCGCGGGCGGCTTCGCGTTCGTCGGTTTTGCGGCGGAGGGTTTCGCGCTTGTCGAAGAGGAGCTTGCCCTTGCCGAGGCCGATCTCGATCTTGATTTTGCCGCGGACGAGGTAGAGCTTGAGGGGGACGAGGGTATGGCCTTTGAGCTGGAGGGTGCCGGAGAGGCGGTCGAGCTCGCGGCGGTGCATGAGGACCTTCTTGGGGCGGTCGGGCTCGTGGGCGTTGAAGCCGGATTTGGCGGCGAGGTAGGGCTGGATGCGCATGCCGTAGACGTACAGCTCGCCCTTGTCGAACGAGGCGTAGGCTTCGGCGAGGCTGGCTTGGCCGGCGCGGCAGCTTTTGACTTCGCCGCCGGTCAGCGACAGGCCCGCTTCCCAGGACTCCAAGATGTGGAATTCGTGGCGGGCCTTGCGGTTGGTGGCCAGCGCGCCTTTGCCGGCCTGGTCCGGTTCGGTCATGGCGCGGAGCGCGCCTTAGAGGGCGAGCAGGGAGCTGCTGCCGCGGTCGGCCCGCGGGCTCGTGAATTCGCCCAGTTCGGCGGACAGCTTGCCTTCGGCGATTTCCTTGAGGGCGAGATCGAGGTGGTCCATGTCCGGGGTATCGGGCTTGATGAGGGGCCGTTGGCCGGCGTTGAGCTGGCGGACGCGCTTCGAGACCACATTGACCAGCAACGGGATGTTGGGCATCCGTTCCTTCGCCTTTTCCAAATATGTCGCGTTCATGTGGATCCTCCAAAAAACGTTCGGGACTTCATCAAAGCGGCGCACTATAGGGCGGCGGCGGGGGGGAGTCAATGGCGAAATGGGGCGCGCGGGGGGCTTGCCAGCGCCGGGGAAAGGGGTGTATAAAAGCCGGGATAGTTCTTTTCTGGCTGGAAGAAAGGCGAGGGATACGAGTGGCGAAAGCGATCGAGCAATTATTGGTCTTGCAGGCATGCGACCAGGAAATCCGGCGTTTGCGCAGGGAAATGGAAGACATTCCGTTGCGGAAACAGCAGATCGAGTCGCGTCTGGGCGCGCACAAAGAGGGGCAGGCCCAGGCGGAGCACGTGCTGTTGGAGGCGCGGGCGAAGATCAAGCATCTGGAGGGGGAGATCGAAGCGGCGCGGCAGCAAATCAAGAAGTACCGCGACCAGCAGCTCCAGATCAAGAGCAACGTGGAATACAAGGCGCTTGAGAAGGAAGTCGCCACGGCGCAGCAGGGCATCCGGGCGCTGGAGGATCAGGAACTGGCGGCGATGGAAGCCGTGGAAGAGGCGTCGACGGCGTCGGCCGGCCGCCGCGAATCGCTGGCGAAGGAACAGGTCCGGGTCGACGGGGAAATCCAGACGTTCATGGAACGCAGCTCCGGATTGGGCGACGATCTGAAGCGCAAGGAAGAAGAACGCAAGGGGCTGGCGGCGGACATCGATCCCACGTGGCTGGCCCGCTACGAACGGCTGTTCGCCAAGCAGCGCGACGCGGCGATCGCCCTGGTGGAACACGGCACCTGCGGGAGCTGCCACATGAAGCTTTCGCCGTCCCAGGTCGTGGAAGCGCGCAAGCCGGATTCGCTGACGCTCTGCGATTTTTGCGGGCGGATGCTGTATCTTGGGTCCTAGGCGGGAATCCCGCCGCAATTTTTCAGGTTCTTTGACAGCCGGGGCTCCGGGCGTCGGTCGCCGGCGGGGCGCGCAAGCGCGTCCGCCGGAGGAAAGTCCGGACTCCATAGGGCAGGATGTCCGCGTTGGCAACGATGCGGAATCTCTTTGGCAAACGAAGGGAAAGGAAAGTGCCACAGAAACCAAACCGCCCGGGCGCGCCGCAAGGTGCGCGCGGGTAAGGGTGAAACGGCGGTGTAAGAGACCACCGTGCGGGATCGAGAGGTCCCGTGCAAGGCAAACCCCGTCCGGAGCAAGATCAAATAGGGAATCGCAGGGGCGGCCCGTCCCGAAGCGCGGCGACGCGCGGCGATTCCGGGTTGATCGCCTAGACAAATGACCGAGCCCGCGCAAGCGGGCGACAGAATCCGGCTTATTCGCCCGGAGTTCCGGCTGTCGAAGACCTTTCGAGAACATGCAAATGGCGACGACGACAATCAAAGGATGGACGTGGGCGGCGCGGGCGTTGTGGACGCTGGCGGCGCTGCTGGCGCTTCGTCTGGCGTTCGGCCTTTGGGGCGCGCGGGCGCCGGCGGCGGCCGCGCCCGGCGTTTCCGCCGTCGCGCCAGAGCCGTTCCGCTGGCCGGCGCTGGACGCGGGGGTTTGGAAGTGGTTTCGTTCGGGCGCGCCGGTGGCGCCGGCGATGCCGGTCGGCGCGCTGTCGGCCCGCTACCGCCTGGCGGGCGTTTTCCTGATCCTGACCGACCCCGGCGCCGACGATTCCGAAAACCGCTGCGCCATCCTCGACGATCTCCAGGCGCAACAGCAGGTGCTGGCCGCCGAGGGCGAGAGCGTGGGCGCGGCCCGCGTGGTCCGCGTGGCCAGCGACCACGTGGTGCTGTCGGACGGCGAGCACGAGGAAACGATCGTCCTGGCGGCCGGCACGCGGCCGGGCCGCGAAAAAGAGGGCGCCGCAGGCGCGCCGGCGGAGAAGTCGGCCCAGATCCTCGAAACCAACCGCTTCGGCAACCGCGTGGGTGAGACGCGCTGGGAAATCAACAAGCAAGCGGTGCTGGACTACTATCAGGAGATGATGGACAACCCCGAGCGGCTGGCGGGGCTGTTCATGGCGATGGAGCCGGACCGCGACGAGGCCGGCAAAGTGGCCGGCTATCGCCTGAACGTCGACGCGGGCGAAAAGGATTTCTACACGCAGGTCGGCTTGCAGCACGGCGACGTGGTCCGCAAGGTCAACTCCATGCGCATGACCAGCCAGCGCCGCGCGGAATACTTCATCGGCGA